>JAFGJE010000042.1 GCA_016929245.1 Phycisphaerae bacterium | reverse complement strand
GCGATCCACCGGGGCTTCGCGGCGCTCACGCCCCGGCTAAACGCTATCGTCCCTCCGGGACTACGAAGATAATAGAATCCCTGTTTCTACAGGTATAGACTCGTGATTACCATAATAAACTCACCGCAAATGGGATATGAACCTTTTTTTTGAGGCACTGGGGTTTGGGAATCCTGCTCTGCGATTCGTGCTCTTTGCTCTGCGAAGCCGCTACGCGGGGTGAAGCAGAGTGGGAATATCTATGCGAAAAAGGGATGTGGTCTGGAGCGAAAATTCTCTCTTTCGGCCTGTGGGGTATTCTTCCAGACGGGCACTTTCCTAGAAAGAACCGTGAAAGACCTTCGGCGGGTGTCGGTATGCTCTCTAGTCGATAAAAAAGGATCTTCGCGAGACATATCTTGTTTTTCGCGTAAGTAAGCGCCCGGTGTAAGGGTTGCAGGGCCTTGTTAACCAAGTGAATGGAAGGAGAAACATCATGCATCGATTACGATTCGGCGCGAGTATCTGGGCGGCGGTTTGCCTGCTTTTCGTAAGCGCCATGGCGACGGCGGATGATCCGTACGCGTTCAATTTTCAGATCCAGTCCGGTTCGTCGGTGTATTTCACCGCGACGCAATATGAAGGTGATTCGACGGATCCGGAAGATTACATCGACTCATGGTCCGGCAGCAGCGGTGTTAGTGGAACGATGGCGGCGGCGTTGTGGGTTACCCCCTCGAATTCGTATAGTCACATTCAGATGAACGACGTGGACATCTACGGTGACAGCACGATTGGATATTCCAAGTGGTTTTATATGGATCTTCCCGTCTGGGGCGACGCCCGCGCCCGGGCGAGAGTACGAGATCTGAATGTGAAAGATAACAATGTTCCCGGTTCGGCGCCCGTTACGGGAGGAAGCTATGTGATTGAGGATTTCCAGGCGCTGGCCTATGGTTCTCTGGATGTGGATGTCCAGTACTATTTACTGTTCGGTTGGGTTGGACTTCCCGGCCTGAATCCGCTGACATTGGATATTTCTGATTATAACGATCCTCCTCCGACCAACGACCTGACCGGTTCGGTGAGCGGTTCGGGCATGTCGCCGGTGTTGACGACAAATCAGGCGATGCAACAGACGATCTATATGAACGAGTATTCGCAGGAGTACGGAATTACCTGTGATTACACGATGGCGACGGATTTTGATTCCAACATTACCGCCACCGTGACCGGTTCGCCGACGTTGCAGCTGCATGCCGACGCCGGTTCGGACACGGCCGTCCACGGCTCGTACGTCAACGGAACGCTGAACGCCTCCGGTTCCTACGATCCGCAGAGCGACACGATCACGGATTATCTCTGGGATCTGGACGGCGACGGCGAATACGACGACAAGACCGGCGCGTCGGCGTCGGTGACGGCAGCGGAGCTGGCGGCGCTGGGATTGGCCTTCGGTGACAATACGGTCGGCCTGATGATCCTTGCCGACGACGGATACTGGGCGACGGATGAACTGACGCTGACCTATTTGCCGTCGCTTGTAGGCGATGCGACTCTCGATGGTTCGGTTTCTCCGGCGGATTATACGGTATGGGCCAATAATTACGGTACGGGTGACGAATGGGAGGAAGGGGATTTCAATCTGGATTCTTCGGTGACTCCCGCGGATTATACCCTTTGGGCGAACAATTACGGCGCGACGGCTGGGGGCGGCCCCGTTCCCGAACCGGCGACGCTGAGCCTGCTGGGCGTCGGCGCGTTGGCGATCCTGCGTAAGCGACGATAACTTCCTTCCTGTGGCGGAAATGTACCGGGCCTCCGGCGGACAGAATCCGTCGGAGGCCCGTTTTGTTGGTTGGTTCCCCGGATACGAGACAGGCCCGGCGGTCGTTTTGGACGCGCCGGGCCCAGGCCGGTGGTTGACCGGCGAGTGGTTACCCGAGATGGCGACGGTATCGTTGGGTTGACGTTGTCCTGGAGGACCACGGGCAAAAATCCTGTCGTGGGTTCATTTCGTTTCCCGCCGAGCACGAACGGGAAACGGTTGTAAACCCACGACATTCATTTTGCACACGTCTTCGGCGAAGCGAAGGGCGGGAGCGACCCCCCCGAGCGGTTGGGCGTTAGGCCGGGATTCCGGTCCCTCCATTTCCCGGAACCCCGGAACGTTATCATCCGGGCGTGTGCGATCTCCATTTCGCGCGGCATTCTTTCGGCCCTGCCTCCGACGAATGTGTTACATTATGAAATAATGTTCACGCGCGGGATCGGCGGATTGTTGAGTCGGCGCCGGTGAACCGGTGGGAGGCTCGCGAATCGCCTTGCCGTTTCAGGCACTCGAACAAAATCCTGTTCGCGTCGGCCGATGGTGAAACCGTTCCACCGCGTAGAAGGCCCGTAAAACCCTAAACGGTTTTTCCAGACCGGCGGGGTCTCCTGCCTCACCGACGTTCCCTCAGGTCCGACGTGCGGCTTTGTCGGAGTGCCTGATTCGCCCGGAGCCACTGTTCCCAGCCACAACCGGCTTCGTAGTCGCTCCTAACTTGTCACGGCCTCCTTGCCGGTCCTCACTGGTTTACTATATTGCAACCCGTGTGCCATCAATGAACCAAGAGTCAATATTAATAATTTATTCTATAAGTCCTTTTTTTATAAAATGATATAGAACATTCGCTTTTGGCGACTCTGTTGGAATTGTGGCTGCTCTTTGGAGGGAACATGGAGAAAATGGAGAATATTATCCATGAAAAGTGGACAAAATTATCCACACGGATGGATTCAATGGCAGAAAACCGATTGTGTGGAAACGCCTGGTGAGGGAATTCGATTTCTTCCAAAGGTTTTTTGTGTATGTGATCGTGTGGTTTTTGTTGTACCCGCATGGCAATTTTGGTATTTCCTGTATAACACGCTTTGGATTGTGGGATTGATTCAAAAATCCGGTTATTGAGGATGGAACGATGGTACGCACCTGGTGTTGGATCGTGATCGGCGTCGTCGCGGCGGGAGTAGCGAGCGGCTGTTCGACGTCGAGAAAAAATCAGCAGGCCGACGCGACGACGGATGTCGTGCTGAAGCTGCTCGACGCCGGCCAGGTGGATTCGTTGTATGAGAATTACACCACCGAGAGCTTCCGGCAGGCCAATCGCCGGGACGATGTATCCAAGCTCGCCAAGGGACTGCACGAATATCTCGGCGCCCCGGAGAAGCACAGCCTGGTGCAATATCGAATTCGAACTTTTGAAGGGCGCACCGAAGGGGACTATTTGTACAAGGTGATCTGGGCGAAGGACGAGGGAACGCTGCGGCTGGGTTTGGTCTGGCAAAACGGGGGGTGGAAAATTCACTCCCTGGACATCCAAAGCCCGGCCATCGATCCCGCCCGAAAAGACAAACCCAAAGAAGAGGAAAAACCCAAAGAGAACAAACCCAAAGAAGACAAATCCCAGGAAGACAAACTCCAGGAAAACAAATCCCGCACCACCGGCGAGACGATTCATATATAAAGCAGGAAATGCCTGTTTCCAGGAGATTGCAGGCTGGTTCCGATTTTTCGTGGAATCGTTTCAAGGGACCATAAAATTCGTGGAGTTTTTTTACACGCAGCAGGAGCATTTGCATGATTGTCGTTATGAAACCCGGGGCCTCCAAGGAGCAGGTTCAGCATGTGATCGATCTCGTTCGGGAGTACGGCCTGAAGGAGCACCCGATTTACGGTACGGACCGCACGGTCATCGCCGCGATCGGCGACAAACGGTCGGTGGATAAAAGCGCGATTGAAAACGCGCCGATGGTCGAGAAAATCGTGCCGATCCTCGCGCCGTACAAGATGGCGTCCACGGAAGTCAAACAGGAGCGTTCGCGGATCGCGGTCGGCCCGGAGAAATTCCCCCTCGGCGGGAGGAAGGTGGGCGTGGTGGCCGGTCCTTGCGCGGTGGAAAACGCCGACCAGATTTTCCGCACCGCCGAAGCGGTCCGACAGGCCGGCTGCATCGGTCTGCGCGGCGGGGCGTACAAACCCCGCACCAGTCCGTACAGTTTCCAGGGCCTGCGCGAGGAAGGATTGAAACTGCTCAGCGAAGCCCGCAAGCGAACCGGCCTGGCGGTGTTCACGGAAGTCGTCAGCGTCGAGACCGTCGAGCAGGTTTGCGAACACGCCGACGTGCTCCAGATCGGCGCGCGGAACATGCAGCATTACGCCCTCCTGGAGGCGGTCGGGGAAGCGAAAAAGCCCGTCCTGCTGAAGCGAGGCCTGAGCAGCCAGCTTGACGAATGGCTGCTGGCGGCGGAGTACATCATCAACGCGGGCAATCCCAACGTCATCCTCTGCGAACGCGGGATTCGGACCTACGAGGAATACGTGCGCAACACGCTGCCCCTGGCGGCTGTCGCGGAACTCCACGAACGAACGCACCTGCCGGTGCTGGTGGACCCTTCTCACGGGACGGGCCATGCGCATCTCGTGCCGGCGATGTGCCGGGCGTCGGTGGCTGCCGGCGCGGACGGGTTGATCGTCGAGTGTCACTGCGACCCGGAGCACGCCTTGAGCGACGGCGCGCAGTCCATTACCCCCGCGGCCTTGATGCAACTGATGCCTTCACTGCGGAAAATCGCCCAGGCGATCGGAAGGGAGATGTAACCTTCACATATTGTCATCCTGAGCGGAGCGCAGCGAAGTCGAAGGACCTCACGCCTAGCCACCCGTAAGGTCCTTCGACTTCGGCCCTGCGGGCCTGCGCTCAGGATGACAACGTTTTTGATTACTGTGCATTTCGGAATTGTCTCGGTCGTTGCCGGTTCATTCGCAGGAAGAACCGCGAAAAGGCGTGGATATTCTCGCAGCCGACCTGCCTGGCGATTTGCGAGATCGGCAGGGTGGTGCATCGCAGGAGATCTCGCGCGTGCCGGTTACGGGCGAGGTCGATATAGCGTTTCAGGCCCTCTCCCGTCTGTCGTCGCAGAAGGGTGCTGAGATGGTTGGCGCTGTACCCGACGGCGGCGGCGACGTCCTCGACGGTGGCGAACCGGCCCGGCTGGGTGAGGAGAAACTCGTCGATACGGCGCAGAAGGGCGGATTTGTCGGCGGCGAATCGATCCGGATAACAATGCGCCAGGAGCGAGCAGAGCAGTCCTTCCATTTCGGCTTTGTGATGGGGAGCGAAGGTTTTCCGCGTCGCCGTCGAAACCAGAAGCCGGCTGAATCGGCAGGGGGAAAACATCTCCGACGGGACGCCGGTGAATCCCTCCGCCTGGAAGCAGATCGACACCCAGCCGGCCTGTTTGTGTGGATAGACAAAACGATGCTGGCAGTTCGGCGGGAGCAGGATGAATTCGCCGTTTTGCGGCCTACCTTCCTGCCGGGGAGTTTCAAATTGAATCTTTCCTGAAGTGGTGATTTCCAGTTGCCAATGCGTATGGCTGTGCCAGGGGGTGTTTTTCTGCACGGTGCGTCGCGTCACCAGCAGCGCGATCATGCGGCAGGAAACCGCCCGTTGCTCCAGCGGCCAGGTGTAGGAAAGCTTGTCATCCGGTTTGATCATGCATCGCCTATTTTGTCGGGTCTGACGGGTTCAGCGAAAAAACATATACCACGATAATGATAAATATATCATAGATTATGTCATTTTTATAAATTAAAAACAGGATTATGATAATATATAAAGAGTCGAAGAGAATCATGCGTATTGGAATTGTGGATATTGACACGTCGCATCCGGAGAACTGGATCCCGATTCTCCGGGACATGGGGCATGATGTCGTGGGTGTGTTTGACGGGGGGGGTGTGCATCCGGACTCTTACGTGCGGGAGTTCGCGGCGAAGTTTGATTTGAAACGGTACGACGATCCCGTTTCGCTCGCGCGGGACGTGAATTGCGGAATCCTGCACGGCTGCGATTGGGACAAGCACGTTTCCATGGCGAAAATCTTCATGCAGGCCGACAAGGCGGTGCTGGTCGACAAACCGATGGCGGGGTGTTGGCGGGATTTGCAAATCCTTGCCGGTTGGATTCATCAGGGAGCGAGAATCACCGGTGGATCGTTGCTGTATTATTGCGGGGAAGTCAGGCAGTTTCTCTCGTCCGATCCGCGGGAAGCGGGAACGCTGCACACCGTCCTGGCCGGGTGTGCGGTGGACGACTTCAATTACGGCGTGCATGCGTACGCGCTGGCTTGCGGTGCGCTGGGCGGCGGGTTGACATCGGTTCAATTCCTCGGCCAAAACGTGCAGAAGCAGATTCGCCTGGAATGGTTCGACGGCAAGGCGGCGATTCTCGTCATCGGACAAGCAGGGGCGTGGTTACCTTTTCACGCGACGTTAATCGCCGAAAAAACCGTCAAGTCGTTTGTCGTGGATAACACGAAAATCTATCACTCGTTTCTAAAGGCGGTTATGCCGTATTTGGCGGGGAAATCCTCCTCGCCGCCGACGGACTTTAACGTGCTGATGGAAGTGGAACAGGCGGCGCTGGCGGCGAAATGTTCCCAGGAACAGCAAGGCCGACGCGTCGATATCGCGGAACTTCCTTCCCTGAATGTTCGTCACGACGGGGTGGAATTCGCCCGATCGTATCGAGAATCGAAATACCCAAGCCCGTAAAGGAAATATCACCATGTACAACGTGTTCTACGCCGCGGCGCGGCAGTATCGATCCAAAATCTTTCACGAAGCCGACGCGGCCCGCATCGCGGCGGTCTGTAACGTCATCGACGCGCCGACGCCGGACGAGGCGGACGCGAAGTTTCTCAAAGCCCACATCGGCCAGGCGGATATCGTCATCACCTCCTGGGGCACCGCCAACCTGGACGCGAATGTCATGACGACGGCGGGGAAACTGAAGTTGGTGACGCACGCGGCGGGGAGCGTCAAGCCCGTCGTGTCCGACGCGCTGTGGGCGAAGGGAGTTCGCGTGACCAGTTCCGCCGCGGCGATCTCCTTCGGAGTGGCGGAATTCACCCTCGGATTGATCCTGCTGGCGCCCAAGCGGGTGTTTCAGGCGGGCGTGGCGATCCGCGACGGCCAATGGCGGGAAGGCGTGAGTTTCTGTCGCGGCCCGCAGGAAATCTACCGGGAAACCATCGGCGTGATCGGCGCGAGCTTCGTCGGCAAGGAGGTGATCCGGTTGCTGAAGAATTTCACGTGCGACGTGATTCTGTACGATCCATATTGCTCGAAGGAGCAGGCGGAGGAACTCGGCGTTCAGAAGGTCGAAACGCTGGAGGAACTCTTCGAGCGGTCGCTGGTGGTCAGCCTGCACGCGCCGAGCACAGCCGAGACGGCCCGGATGATCCGAGGTAGGCATTTTCAGCTTCTGCGCGACGGGGGTGTGTTCATCAACACCGCCCGGGCCGCGATCGTCCACGAAGAGGAGATGATCGAGGAACTTCGCAAGGGAAGGTTCCTTGCCTGCATCGACGTGACCGATCCCACCGAACCGCCGACGCTGGACAACCCCTTACGCTCTCTCCCGAACGTCTGGCTGACGCCGCACGAGGCGGGGATTCTCAACCAGAATTACCGAAGGATCGGAACGTTCGTCGCCGACGAAATCGAAGCCTTCACGGCGGGGGAAAATTTGCACTACCCCGTCACGAAGGAGATGCTTTCGCGGATCGGATAAAAGTTGTCATCCTGAGCGGAGCGCAGCGAAGTCGAAGGACCTTACGTCTAGCTACCCGTGAGGTCCTTCGACTTCGCTGCGCTCCGCTCAGGATGACAATATCATGAAAACCGTGCGCAATTGAAAAACTTTCCGTGCCACACAGTTGACACTTACCGTCAATCCCCCGATAATGGGATTCCGCCTTGAAAATCAAGGTGTCGGGAGGTGTCGCAGACATGCGTAGAGGACGGGGATTCACCTTACTGGAAGTGATGGTCGTCATCGCGATTCTCGGTCTTCTGGTGTCCATTCTCGTCCCGGCGGTTCAATCCGCCCGAAGCGCCGCTCGTTTGGCGGTCTGCCAGGCCGGCGCCAAGAGTCTCAGCGCCGCGATCTGGTTTTACGCGGCCGATTTCGATTGTCGTTTCCCGCCGTTTTCCTTCAGCAGCGTCGCCCAGCCCGACCTGCTTTTGTCGGGTCATTGGGGTGGATCGCGAAATCCCGCCGATCCCGATCTGTTCGGACGGTTTCCCGATGAGATGGCGCATGTGAACCTGGGGATGCTGGTTTCCACGAACTACATCCCGGCAGGGGGATTGATCTGTCCGGGGGCCGACGGGGCGTTGCGCGACGGGACGGCGAGTTTTTTCCCCTATTCCGATCAGTTCAGCACGTACTGCCTGCGGTTTCCTCCCAGTGAAGATCTGTTCCGTGACGCGCGCCAACTGCGCACCGGCGTCAAAGGCGGCCCGCATGTTCTGGCGATCTATCGTTTCGCCGCCGGGGGACACTGGGAATACGTATCGACGGGAACCGGCGCGGGCGCGACGCGGCAGATGGTTCCTTACGTGCATTCGGAACGAACGTATCGCACATCTTCGGGCGTGTTCGATCCCGCCCAAAGCGCTTTGCTGGCCGACGCGTTCTGGATGCGGGATTACGAAGCGTCCCCGGTCGGCCCGGGCGCGAAGCGCGTCATTCGTCGCCTCTGTCACGGTGATAAATACAACGTCCTGTTCGGGCACGGCGGTGTGGAGACGGTGGAGGATGACGGTACGATGCAGAATCTCGCCGCGGCGGAGGGAGCGTCTCCCGACGGGCAATCACCGTATTACGATCAGGCGGAGGCGATTTGGGAATTCCTGGATCGGGGGAATTGAGATGATAGGAATTGCCCGTCACGGAAGTGACAGCCCCTCATGGGAGAGAGGAACGATCTTCTTTAGGGGATTCGAGTTGCTTCTTTTTCCTGGATTCCTTTACGGGTACACTTTCAGACATGTTTCTTTTGTTGAGCAATGATGACGGGATCACCGCGCCGGGATTGTCCGCGTTGGTGGGCGCGGTGCGTGATCTGGGCGATGTCGCGATCGCGGCGCCGGATTCGCCGCAGTCGGCGATGGCGCATTCGATCACGCTGCATCAGCCGTTGACGGTGAAGCGCGTCGCTCTTATGAATGTCGGCGGAATCGAGGGGATGGCGATCGACGGCAGGCCCGCCGACTGCGTGCGCCTGGCGGTGCGAAATCTCTTACCCCAAACACCCGACGTGGTGCTCAGCGGAATCAACGCCGGCGCGAACGTGGGCGTGAACGTGTTTTATTCCGGTACCGTCGCGGCGGCTGCCGAGGGAGCGATGTTCGGGATTCCGTCGGTGGCGTTTTCCCTGGCGATGGAGAACGGGCGGGGGAACCCGGAGGCGTTTCAGGAGGCGGCGAAACATTGTCGTAGGGTTCTCGACGGGTTGCTTCAGCGCGGGTTGCCTCCGGGGGAACTGGTGAACGTGAATATCCCCTTGCTTCGTGACGGCGCCCCGCGCGGCGTTCGCGTCTGCGAGCAGTCGGACGCCGAGGTGCTGGATCGGTACGTGCTGGAGGAATCCACCCCGGCGGGGGATCGATATCGCATCGGCGAGGAGTATGATTTCCACGAACCGCACCATTCCTCCGACGTGGTGCTGCTGCGCGAGGGATACATCACCGTCACGCCGTTGCGGATCAGCCTGACCGATCAAGAAAAACTCCGCGATTTTCCCGCGGACTGGTTATCGTCTTTCTGACGGTTTTGCGAGTGATATGCATTTGGGAAAACAGCGCCGAACGGCAAGCCGACACGGGCGTCGGCTTGCCGCTCGGCGCTGTTGGGAACATCGCGGTTACGTATTTTGGTGCTGAGACTTGACAGCTTCGCCTTTGTGGGTGTATGAAACCATTCGTTGAAAGGAAAAGGTTCGTTTGGGTGCTTCCCATACAAATTCATGAACGATTCCAATGATAAAACCCTGCGGGACCTTCAGAAGGTGCTCCAGATCAGTCGGGCGATGGTCGCCACGCACGAGCTGGACGACCTGCTGCCGCTGATTATCCACCACTCGCTGGAACTGCTGGATGTCGAGCGGGCGACGTTGTTTCTCTACGAGGAAACCCGCAATGAGCTGGTCGCGCGGATCGCCACGGGCGTGAAGGAGCTGCGCGTCCCTGCCGACAAGGGATTCTGCGGCGAGACGGTCCGCACGGGACAGACCCTCCTCGTGCCCGACGCCTACGCCGATCCTCGATTCAACCCGCAGGTGGACAAGGACACCGGATTCCGGACGCGCAATATCATGTCCGTCCCGCTGCGGGGATATGAGGGGAAACTCGTCGGCGTTTTGCAGGTGCTCAACAAGCGAAAGGGTGATTTTCTGCTGTACGACGTGGAACTCGCGGAGATGCTCGGCGCCCAGGCGGGGGTGGTTCTTCAGCGGGCGAGGCTGATCGAGCATTACCTGCAGAAGCAGAAAATGGAACGGGCGATGCAGATTGCCCGCGACATTCAACGAAGCCTGCTGCCTGAAAAAGCTCCGGACATTCCCGGTTTCGACGTGGCGGGATTAAGCGAACCTGCCGACGAAACCGGCGGCGACACGTTCGACTTCATTCCGCTGCCCAACGGGCATTGGGCGTTTGTGGTGGCTGACGCGACGGGGCACGGGATCGGTCCGGCGCTGGTCATCGCCGAAACCCGCGCGATGCTCCGCGCCAGCGCGCAACTGACCCAGGCCGACTCGACCAGCGTGGCGGGCATTTTGCGAACCGCCAACCAGTTGCTGGCCCATGACTTGGGCGGCGGGACGTTCGTGACCTGCTTTTTGGGCATACTCGATCCCGCGGCTGGGATTCTGACGTACGCCTCCGCGGGGCACGGGCCTTTGCTGTTTTATCGTCGCGCCGAGGATGCGTTCGACCAGATCGCCGCGACGGGCCTGCCGCTGGGCGTGATGGAAGAGGCCGAGTTTGACGACGTCCTCCAGTTCCGGTTTTCCCCGGGGGACATGGCGGTGGTCACCACCGACGGGGTGTTCGAGGCGATGGACGAAGAGCGAAACATGTTCGGCGTCGACAGGATGCTCGAAGCGATTCGCGCCGGCCGCGATCGCTCGACGCGCGACATGATCGACGATCTCCAGGCCACGGTCACCCGCTTTTCCGCCGGTCTTCCGCAGGCGGACGACCTGACCGCCATCGCCGTCAAGAGGACGTAATTTCTCCTGATTCCCAATCCCCCATCTGTCTCCACCCGGATACTCATTCGGCGATGCGTCTTGCAGGACAGGCGTTTTCACCAATTCGCATTTGAATATTCTTATTCCTTTTTCCGATAAATCGTTACGGGTGTGTATCCTCGGGGTCGCGGGACACTTTCATTGGGATACAATATATACGGCATCATTACCCGAAGGATGCGTAACCCTTATTAGGTTCCGATCTTATATCGAAGTTCGATAAGGTTATGTACGGTGGTTTGTTTATGTGTGGTTTTTTCGGGTCGATCCTGCCGTGCGGGAAGTACAGTACCACAATCCATCCTTTTTTCCTGGGAAGGAATGTGTTATGGACACGGAACAAACGTCCGAACGGAAAAAGCCGTATGAAGCGCTGGAGGCGTTGATGGAAAATACGTCCCTGGGGATCGCCGTGATGGACACGAACCACAGGATCATTCACGTCAACGCGACGTTCGCCCGACTGTTCAAACGGACGGTCGAATCGTTCGTCGGTCTTCCCTGCTATCATGAATTTGAAAAACGGGACGCGATCTGTCCGCATTGTCCGGGAATCCCGGCGATGGAAACGGGCAGAATGGCGGAGGTGGAAACCGAAGGCGTGCTCGACGACGGCTCTCGATTTAACGCCCGAAACCGCGCCGTTCCGTATTTCGGCCCGGACAAAAAACTGGCGGGATTTATCGAGATGGTGGAGGATTTTACGGAGAAGAAAAGGGCCGAGGATCAGTTGAAGCAGGAGCGGAATTTTTCCCAGAGCATTATTGAGACGGCCCAGGCGATCATGCTGGTGTTGGATTCCGAAGGAAAGATCGTCAGTTTCAATCCCTATATGGAAGAACTCTCCGGATATTGCCTGGAAGAAGTCAAGGGACAGGATTGGTTTTCCCTGTTTCTACCTTCCCGAAGCAGAGACCCTATCCGCCATTTGTTTGAAAAAGCGATCGGCGGTACGCAGACGCACGGCGCGATCAATCCGATCGTCGCCAAGGACGGCCGGCTGATTGATATTGAATGGTATGATAAGACGCTGACGGATAACGACGGGAACGTCACGGGACTGCTGTCCATCGGGCAGGACGTCACGGAGCGAATCCAGAAGGAAAAAGAGCTTCGCGATCTGCACGTGCAGTTGATCGCCGCCTCGCGTCGCGCGGGCATGGCGGAAGTGGCGACCGATATTCTCCATAATGTCGGAAACATCCTGAACAGCATCAATATCTCCCTGGGCGGGATCAAGGAAACCACCTCGAATTCCAAGGCGCAGGGATTGCGTCGGGTGGCCGATATCGTCGAAGAGCATCTTGACGACCTGGGAGATTTTATCACCCGGGACGAGAGGGGAATGAAAATCCCCCTGTATCTCTCGGAAGCGGCCCGGTGCATCGACGCCGAACGGGAAGAAGTCACGCGGGAAGTCGATTTTTTAACCAAGAGCATCAATCATATTAAGGAAATCGTCCGAACGCAGCAGGTGTACGCCAAGAGCGGCGGCGTGAGGGTTTCCATGGATATCCGGGATGTCATCCGCGACGCGGTGGAAATCTGCAGGCAGGCGCTGGAAAGGCATCATGTGAATGTGCATCTTGATCTGGCGGATCTGCCGGAAATCTGTTCCGATCGGCAGCGGATTCTGCAGATTCTCGTGAATTTCATCAACAACGCCAAGCAGGCCATGGTGGAAAACCACGACCGGGAAAAGCATTTGACCCTACGGTGTTACCCCAAGGACGAAGAACGATTGTGTATGGAAGTGACGGACAACGGGATCGGAATTCCCGGGGAACACCTGACCAAAATCTTCACGCGAGGTTTTACCACGCGGGAAGACGGCCACGGATTCGGCCTGCATAGCGGAGCGCTGGTCGCCAAGGAACTGGGGGGAACCCTGAGTGTTCACAGCGACGGTCCGGGACGGGGCGCGACGTTTGTCCTGGAAATCCCCTTTCTTGCCGAAAAGGTTCTGCAATGATTCCATTCCCACAGGAAAAAAATCGGCGCATCCTGATCCTTGACGATACGGAAATGATTCACAAGGATTTTCGTTCCGTCCTCGACGGGAATTCCAGGCTCCTGGATACCGATGCGCTGGATCAGGCCGAGGCGGTGATCCTGGGCAGAACCCCGACGGTGGAATACAAGGAAGCCTTTGAACTGGATTTCGCCTTCCAGGGGCAGGAAGGGCTGGAAATGGTTCAACGGGCGCTGAAGGAACATAGGCCTTACGCGATGGCGTTCGTGGACGTTCGCATGCCCCCCGGATGGGACGGCATCGAAACGATCCAGCGCATCTGGCAGGTCGATCCCGAACTTCAGATGGTGATTTGCACCGCCTATTCGGACTATTCCTTAAAGGAGATATTAAAGAAGCTGGGGAAGACGGAAAAACTGCTGATCCTCAAAAAACCCTTCGACGCGATCGAGGTGTATCAACTCGCCATCGCCATCACGGAAAAATGGTCTCTTTCCCGGCGGGCGCGGATGAAACAGGAAGAGTTGGAATCCCTCGTCGAGAAACAGACCCTTCGACTTCGACAGGCTTTGGAAGAAGCCAGAAGCGCCAATGAAGCGAAAGGCCGATTCCTGGCGAATATGAGCCATGAAATCCGAACGCCGATGAACGCGATCATCGGGTTTGGAGAAATGCTCTCCGCCGAAGCCGAGTTCACCCCGACGCAAAAGCAGTACATGGACATCATTTGCATGGCCGGCAAAAATCTTCTGACGATCATGGATGATCTTCTCGATTTCTCCCGGATCGAAGCCGGAAAACTCCACGTGAAGATCGTCGAATGTTCCATGCGGGAGATGATTGAGAATCTGAACCTGCTCCTGCGTCCGTCGGCGCAAAGCAAGGGAATTACGTTTGAAGTCATTACCGCCGACAACCTTCCCGCAGCCATGCAAACCGATCCGATTCGTGTCCGGCAATGCCTGATTAATCTGGTGAACAACGCGATTAAATTCACGGAAACCGGACGGATTACCATAAAAATCTCCCTGGTCGAGGACGATACGGAAATCCCCCGGAGCGTGCGTTTTGACGTGGAAGACACGGGCATCGGGATCGAGCAGGAGAAACTCGAACGGATTTTCGAAGCCTTCGCCCAGGCCGACGCGGAGACGACGCGGAAATTCGGAGGGACGGGTCTGGGACTGGCGATCACGCGGCAACTGGTCGGATTACTCGGCGGGACCATCAGCGTGACCAGTCGGCCGGGGGAAGGTTCGACGTTCAGCATCCTCCTGCCGGTTGATTTCGAAGGAACGTCGCAAGCGGATTCCTCCCCCAGCCGGGTCGAGTTGACGGAATATCCAAAAGAAAATGAGGCGAATTCGGTCTTTGACGCGGACATTCTCGTCGCGGAAGACAGCCCGACCAATCAGGTGCTGATCAAGGCTTTGCTCGAACATATGGGAATGCGGGTGACCCTGACGCAAAACGGACAGGAAGCGCTCGCCGCGGCGCGGGACCGTCATTTTGACCTGGTGTTCATGGATATCCAGATGCCGGTGATGAACGGGTACGAAGCCACCCGACGCATTCGGGACGTCAAACCGGATATGCCCGTCATCGCGCTGACCGCCAACGCGATGGTCGGGGATCCGGAGAAATGCTACCAAGCCGGCGCCCGCGGGTTTCTTCCGAAACCCATTGACCGGGAGCAATTGATCCGGATTCTCCGGAAATACCTGTCCGCCGACCGGCAGAGGCAAGCGAATTCCGTGGCGCAGTCCGTTTCGGAATAAATTCCCGGAGCAGGATTGTTTTCAAAAAGAGGAGGAAGGCTTTCACGAATCGCGCAGCTCGACGTTCCAGTAGGCCGCGTCGAGGAACTGCCGCCAGGACGCGTATTTCTCGCTGGTCAGTCGCAGCGTGATCTGCGGAGATCGCTTCGGGCGAAGCGGCGGGGTGATGAGTTTCATGTGCGCTTCGGAGGGGGTTCTTCCGCCTTTTTTCACGTTGCACGTCACGCAGCAGCAGACGATGTTGTCCCAGTCGGCGTGTCCGCCCCGGCTGCGCGGAATAATGTGGTCGAGGCTGAGTTCCGAAACGGGGTATTTTTTCCCGCAGTACTGGCATCGATTGTGATCGCGGGCGAAAATGTTGCGCCGGTTGAATTTCACGGGGCGTTTGGGCAGGCGGTCGTAGAACAGCAGCCGCACGATGCGCGGCACGGCGATCTCGAAACGCACGCAGCGAATCCACTCATGGCGGTCGCGCTCGTATTGGCTGCGAAATTCGCTGATTTCCCGCCAGGACTCGAAATCGTAGCTTTGCCACGAATCGTCTTCCACGGAAACGATTTCGGCGATCTGCCGATACAACAGCGTCAGCGCCCGGCGAGCCGCGACGACACGGACGGCCGCGTAGTGCTTGTTCAGCACCAGAACATGGCTGTCCAACGCGCTGGTTCCGAGGGTCGTCATGACGGGTACTCCGGTTGGCCTCGCTTGGCCGGGCAAGTCACGCACATACGACTCGTACACGCTCCTCCATATACTAATATACCCGAAAAACAATGCAAGAACAATACTTTTCGATCTGCGCGGGAGATTGATAACCGTCATCCTGAGCCCCTAAAGGATAAACTTCGCGAGTCTTCGAGCGAAGTTTATCCTTTAGGGGCTCAGGATGACAGATAGTAGGTGTGCAAAAGTTACACCCCCGGTACGTATCCTTTTCCGAACTCCGCGTTCATGGGTTCGCCGACGCCCAGGCCGATGGCCATGAAGGAGGTCGTTCCACCGTCGACGACCAGCGTCTGCCCGACGATGAACTTCGCTTCGTCGGACGCCAGGAACACCACCGCCCCGGCGATGTCCGCGGGGGATCCGATCCTGCCGACGGGAATATTTTTCCCGGCGGCCTTGGGGTCGAAATCCGGCACGACGACGGCGTAGTTTTCCACGGCGATGGAACCCGGCGCGACGGCGTTGACGCGAACCCCCTTGGGCGCCAACTCCATCGCCAGCGACCGCGTGTACGACACGATCGCCCCGCGCGTTCCTGCGTAGACGGAATGCTCCTGCAAACCCGCCAGGGCGTGAATCGACGTGATGTTGATGATACTCCCCGTCCCCTGGGCGATCATCGTCGGCACGACCGCCTGCGTGACGAAAAACGGGCTACGGACGTTCACGGCGTAGAGCGCGTCGAACTGTTCGACGGTGACGTTCTCGAACGGGCGGTTCATCGTGATCCCGGCGTTGTAGACCAGCACGTCCATCCCGCCGAGGAAATCGAGGGCCCTGGCGGCCAGGTCTTTCGCCTGTTGTGCGTCGCGCAGGTCGGCCTGGAAGGCTTCGGCGCGCCGACCCGCCTGCCGCGCGGTTTCGACGGACGCCTTGGCGCCGTCGGCGCTGCGGCCGTAGTGATATACAACCTCGGCGCCTTCCCGCACGAACCGATCGGCGATTCCCCTGCCGATGCCCGTGCCCGACCCGACGACCAACACCCGCTTGTCCCGCATTCGCATATCCGACATAGAAGAAACTCCTCACGCGCGTTGATAGGTAAACGGTTCGCCCTGTTCGAGCGTTTGATATCGATCCGCCAAACCCAGCAGGCGCAGGTTGCTTCGCAGCAGTTCCGGCGACACGGCGTTGGCGGGGAATAAATCGTAATGGCAGGGGATGACGATCTTCGGCTGAATGACCTCCGTCAGCCTCGCCGCGTCGGCGGGGGTCATGTTGCGGAACGTGCCGTTGATCACCGGGAAAATAACGTCAGGCCGTTGTTCCGCGACCGTCGCGGCGATCAGTTCATGATATCCCGTGTCCCCGGAAATCCAGATCGTGGGCCCGTTGTCGATGGAGATCAGATACCCCACGTGCGTCAGGTCGTCGCCGCCGAGGGGAATGGCGAACGTCGCCCGCAGCGAAACGTCGCCGACGCGATGCACGTGGTTCGGCCAGGTCATCACGATTTGTTCGGCTGGGACACCGAGGGATTGCAGTTTTTCGCGCGTCTCCGCGGGGGCGAGATACGGGCCTGATCCGCCGGCGGCGCGATAACCTTGCAGCGTTTCAGGATCGAGATGATCCTGGTGACTGTGCGTGATCGCGTACAGGTCGATCCCCGCGAGGTCCGACGGCGCCAGCGGCGGGGGAATCCGACGGTCCATGTCGTACCCGGCCTTATCGCCGATGGCTTTGCAGGAATTGCTCAGATACGGATCGACGGCGACAATCTTTCCACCCGGACTTTTACACAGGAAACTTCCCTGTCCCAGCCACCAGAGGGTAATCGCACCGGCGGGAACTACGGTGTTCTTGAGATCGTCAGGATGGATGGGTTGCATGTGCGAACCTTAAAAATCTCTCGTATATCCAGCCGTCCATCCGCCGTCGACGGTCAGGACGTGGCCGTTGATGTACTTGCTTTCCGGGGCCGCCAGGAACAAGGCCGCGTACCCGATGTCATTCGATTCACCCGGTTTCCCGAGGGGAATGTGCGAGAGCATCTCCCGCATGCGGTCGTTGAACTGCCCGTTTTGGCCGTAAAACAGCGATTTCGTGCCTTCGGTGAGGATCGATCCCGGCGCGATGGCGTTGACGAGCACCCCGCGGGGCGCCAGTTCCAGCGCCATCGCTTTGGTGAGGTTCACCACCCCGGCCTTGGCGGCGGCGAAGGCGCATTGCAGGCGAAGCGGTACCAGTCCCACGACGGAGGTGATATTGATGATCCGTCCCGATCCCTGCCGAAGCATCGGCTGGGCGGCGGATTTGGAGACCATGTACAGGCCCGTCAAGTCCACCTCCAGGAGGCGATCCCATTCCTCCTTCGGAAATTCGTCGATGGGTACGCGATATTTGGCGGTGTTCACCCCGGCGTTGTTCACGAGAATATCCAGCCGTCCCGATTCGGAAAGGATCGTCCGGATGGCGGCGTCGATCTGATCCTGGCGGGTGATGTCCATTTCGACGGCCCGCGCGTTGGACTGCCCCGCCGCGGCGGATTGGAGCGCCGGAAGGTCGAGATCGGCGTAATACACCGTCGCGCCGCTGCCGGCGAACAGATCCGCGATGGATTTGCCGATGTTCCTCGCCGCCCCCGTGACCAACGCGACCTTGCCCGATAAATCCACCTGCATCATGAAAACAAATCCTTATTGATTCAAAAAGAGTCCACGAATTTCACGAATTACACGAAGTGGCTTTTTCGTATTATTTTCTCCTTCGAAAAATTCGTGTAATTCGTGGACGTATTCCGGTCCGTTTGGGTTAGTCAGCCTTCTTATAATTTGACAGATGCAGGCGGATCAATTCCTGCGCTTCCGTTAGCTTGCCGTCCCGCAGCGCGTCGATAATGTTCCGATGTCCCTGAACGTTTACCTTCCAGTCGCCCTGCACTTCCAGAATCTCCTCGCGGAAGCGACGGAAAAACACGTCCAGTAAATCATTAAACGCCACCAGCGGATCAATGTCACTCGCTTCTATGAGCGCCCGGTGAAACTCCATATCGTGACGGATAAACTCGTCCGCGTCACGGGAGGTTTCCAGGGTGGAAATGATTCCGCGAAAGCGCGAATAAATCTCCGGATCCCGCGCCATTTTCTCGATCACTTCGCCCAACGCGCCGACTTCCAGAATCATCCGCGTTTTGAGAAGTTTCTCGCGGGGATAATCGTTCAGGGCGAAGTGGAATCCCAGGTACTGCGTCACACGCTTCATGTCCACTTCCCCGACGGTCAGTCCTCGCTTCGGGGCGGAATTCAGTATGCCTAAAAACCCAAGCGCCTTGGTCGCTTCTCGAATAATCACCCGGCTGACGCCGAACAACTCCGCGAATTCAAACTCCGTGGGCAAACGGTCCCCCATACGGAGCGAATTCTCGATGATGTAACTCTTGATCCGAGAAGCGACTTCCTCACTCAGATTTTTCCGCTTGACAGTTTTATCATTCATATTGTATTATTATATTATCAAAAGTCAAGAAACTTACAACTTGTTTTTACGGCGAATGAATACATCAACCTGCTTATCGAATTGCTAATTCTTTCGATTACTTACACATATATGCGTAGCCCAGGTTCCCACCTGCCATTTTCGACGAATACGGAGTAACCCACATGCGTATCGCCAGAGCAAAACTGCCCGACGGCAGTATTACCCACGGCTGTCTTCGGGACGAATCGTTTTTCCCGATTACCGGCGACATCTTACGCCAGTGGAAGGAAATAGGCAATTCCTTTCCCGCGGCGCAGGTAAAACTTCTTGCCCCCGTCGAACCGCCGAATATTCTCTGCATCGGCAGGAATTACAAAGCCCACGCGGAGGAAGGCGGCGCGGACCTGCCGGAAAAACCGTTGCTCTTCATCAAGGCGACCAGCTGCCTGGCGAATCCGGAAGACCCGGTCGTGATCCCGGCGGTCGCGCCGAAACGGGTGGATTACGAAGCCGAGTTGGTCGTGGTGCTCAAGAAGGCGGCCCGGCATGTCTCCGAAACCGAAGCGCTTCAGCACGTGCTGGGGTACACCTGCGGGCACGACGTCAGCGCCCGCGACTGCCAGAACGGGGACGGTCAATGGGCGCGCGGTAAATCGTTCGACACCTTCGGGCCGATCGGCCCGTGGATCGAGACGGACCTGGATCCGTCGGACATCCGGATCACCGGCAGACTCAACGGCAAGGTGATGCAGCAGGCCCGCACGAGTCTTTTGATTTTCTCCGTACCGTATCTCATCAGCTACCTGTCGCGTTCGATGACGCTCCTGCCGGGTACGGTTTTATTTACCGGCACGCCCGCGGGATGCGGTTTCGCGCAGGAACCGCCGGTCTGGCTGCAACCCGGCGACACGTACGAGGTGGAAATCGAAGGGATCGGGACGCTGCGGAATTCGTTTGTGAAGGAATAAAAAAATATACGAGGAATGTGGTTGCTGCGCCGCGCTTCGCGAACCACGGCGCCCAAACAAGGATACGGAGTAGAGAATATGCCCAAAGTTGTCATTACCGATTACGCGTTTTCGGACATCGAGATTGAAAAGGGGATCCTCGAACCCCTCGGCTGCGCCGTGGAAGGGGGACAGTGCGGGACGACCGAGGAGTTGATCGATCTCACGCGGGACGCCGATTGCGTGATCACGCAGTTCGCCCGCGTCAACGCCGACGTGATCGACGCGATGGAAAAGAACCGCGTGATCGTCCGTTACGGCATCGGCGTGGACAACGTGGACCTGCGGGCGGCGGCGAAGAAAAGCATCCCCGTCTGCAACATTCCGGACTACTGCATCGACGAGGTAGCCGACCACACGCTGGCGATGATTCTCGCGTTGACGCGCGACCTGTATTTCATCCTTCGTCATGTGAAGGAGGGCACGTGGAAAGTTCCCGTCGACCTGAATCGTCTCTGGGCCCTGAAGGACATGACGATCGGCGTGGTCGGTTTCGGGCGAATCGGTCGGGAAGTCGTCGCGCGGCTGACGGCGTTTCGGCCTGAAGTGCTCGTGTTCGATCCCGTCGCCGAATCGGACGAGATCCAGAAACGCGGCGCGACCCCCGCGACGCTGGAGGAGATTTACGCGCAAAGCGATTTAATCACGCTGCATTGTCCGAGCACGGATCAAACCCGGGGAATGATCAACTCCGGAACCATCGCGAAGATGAAGGATCGCGTGCTGATCGTGAATCTGTCACGCGGCGATCTGGTTCAGACCGACGATCTCGTGGCGGCGTTGCGGGCCGGGAAGGTCGCCGGCGCGGCGCTGGACGTGACGAATCCCGAACCGATCCCCGCCGATTCCCCGCTGCTGAAGATGGACAACGTGATCATCACGAACCATATCGCCTCCGCCAGTCCTCGCGCGGTGAAGAAACTGCGGGAAGACGCCGCCAAAACGGTCGTCCGTTGCCTGCAAGGGCAGGTTCAGCCGTATGTCGTCAACGGCGTGAAGACGTGAGAGAAGAATATTTTGATGTCCCGCATCCCGAAAGAACTCGACAAACCGCGACTCCTGGGGTTGTATGAGAAATTGTATCTCGTGCGACGCTTCGAGGAGACGGTGCAGGAACTCTACCGCGACAGCCGCTTGCCGGGGTTCGTGCACATGTACGTCGGCGAGGAAGCCTCCGCCGTCGGCGTGTGCGCCCATCTGCGGCGGGACGACTGGGTCGCCTCGACGCATCGCGGCGACGGACACGCGCTGGCGAAGGGAGTTCCCGCGAAGAACCTGCTGGCGGAACTGAACGGTCGGGCGGACGGTCCCGGCGGCGGGCGGGGCGGGAGTATGCATGTCATCGCGCCGGAGGCGGGCTTGCTGGGCACCAACGGGATCGTCGCCGCCGGCGCGCCGTTGGCGACGGGAGCGGCCTTGAGCGCCAAACTCCGCGGCACGGACAACGTCGCCGTCGCGTTCTTCGGCGACGGCGCGTCCAATCACGGCGCGGTGCTGGAGAGCATCAACTTCGCCGGGGCGCGGAAGCTGCCCGTCGTGTTCGTCTGCGAAAACAATCTCTACGCCACGTCCACGCCGATTTCCGTCGCGACGGTTGAGACGGATATCTACCAACGCGCGGTAGGCCTGGGCGTATCGGGTCAGGCGGTGGAAGGGTATGACGTATTGGCCGTCTGGCAGGCGGCCAAAGACGCCGTGGATCGCGCACGACGCGGCGAAGGACCGACCTTTCTGGAGCTCAAAACCTACCGTCTCTGCGGCCACGGCGAGGGCGAACCCATCGCCGGGCACTATCGCACGATGGACGAAGTGGAATCCTGGCGGAAGCGCGACGCCGTGCGGGCGTTTCGATCCCTGCTGCTGAAAGAGAAAATCGCCACCGCGGGGGAACTCAACGCCGTCGAGGAATCCGTTCGCAAGGAAGTGGCGGAGGCGGTCGAGTTCGCCGAAGCCTCGCCACATCCCGATCCCGCGACGCTGCACGATTACCTGCTGGCGACGCCGCTGAATCCCCCCACACCGGCGGTCACGACGTCGGCGACGAAGACACAAAACTGGATCGAAGCCGTGCGCGACGGGATCGCCGAGGAGATGCGCCGCGATCCGAACATCGTCTACCTGGGCGAAGGCGTGGGCGAGCGGGGCGGGTGTTTCGCGCACACGAAAAACCTCTGGCAGGAATTCGGCGGCGAAAGGGTGATCGACACGCCGATTTCCGAACTGGCGTTTACCGGCGCGTCCGTCGGCGCGTCGGCGACCGGCTGCCGGGCGATCGCGGATTTGATGTTCGCGGATTTTCTTTTCGAGGCCGGCAGCCAGATCGTCCACCAGGCGACGAAACTGCGATACCTCAGCAACGGGAAAGTGTCCGTTCCGATGGTGCTGCGGGCGCCGATCGGCGTGGTGAAAAATTCCGGGGCGCATCACAGCGGCGCGTATTACTCGATGTGGAGCCATGTTCCGGGCCTGATCGTCGCGGTTCCCTCCACCCCCGCCGACGCCAAGGGCATGATGAAAAACGCCCTTCGCGCGTCCGATCCCGTGCTGTTCATGGAGCACAAGGTGCTCTTTTCGACCAAAGGCGACGTGCCCGATGGCGACGCCCTCGTACCTTTTGGAAAAGCGAGAATTGTACGCGAAGGCGCTGACATGACGCTGGTCGCGTGCAGCCTGATGGTGCATCGCTGCCTGGAGGCCGCGGAACTGCTTCAGGGGCGATGCATCTCCTGTGAAGTGATCGACCTGCGAACCATCATGCCGCTCGATGTGGACACGGTCGCCGCGAGTCTCGCCAAAACGCATCGCCTGTTGATCGTGGACGAGGACTGGGCGCCGTTCGGCGTGGGCGCGGAGCTGACAGCCGCCATGATGGAACTGGCGTTCGACGAACTCGACGCGCCGATCGGGCGGCTGAACTTCGAGCCCGTGCCGTATCCCTTCGCCACGGTTCTGGAAGACGCCATGCGCGTCGACGCGAACAAAATCATCGCCGGTGTGGAGAACGTCATCACCGGCATCGCTCCTGTACCGTATCGAATCAAAGTCACCGGCCAAACTGCGACATCGGTTTCACCGATCACCGCCGTTCCTACGACGCCCCCGCCGACAACCAAATCCACGGCTGTGATATCCACGACGCCAAAACCCGCCCCCACGAACGGCACGATTCCGTTGCTGATGCCCAACGTGGATTTGACGATCACCGAGGCGAAAGTCGTCCGCTGGGTCAGGCGGGTGGGCGAGAGTTTCGTGAAGGGCGACTGCGTGGTGGAGGTGGAAACCGACAAAGCAGTTCTGGAGGTGGAAGCCCCGCGCGACGGCACGCTGGTGGAAATCACCGCCGGGGTGGACACCGTCGTCGCGCTGGGCGAGACGCTGGGGCGAATCAAACCAAAATCGTGACAACGATTCCCATCCGGACAGAGAGACCAACCTTGGCGACGTATATCGCGTCCACAGATCAGAAAGACACACACATGGCGGAACAGAAAAATCCGATTCGCGTTTCGGCGAGTGATTTATCGGCATTTTGCGTCCAGGCCCTCATGGAAGCGGGTATGGGGCGAGACGCGGCCGAAATCACGACGAAGGTTCTGGTGACGACCGATCTGATGGGCGTCTCCACGCACGGCGTGCGAAACCTGCACAACTATCTCAAACGCATCGCGACGAAAGGACTCGATCCCCACGCCAGGCCGGAAATCGTTTCGGAAGGTCCGGGCTGGGCGATTGTGGACGGGCACAACGGAATGGCCATGCCGTCGGCGTATCTGGCGATGCAAACCGCCATCGACAAAGCCGGGCAGGTCGGCATTGCTTACGCGGGTGCGCGGAACAGTTGCCACTTCGGGGCCGCGGGATTCTACGCCCTGATGGCGGCCGAGGAAGGCATGATCGGCCTGTCGATGAGCAACGACATTCCGAGCATGACCGCCCCGGGCGCGCGGAGTCACATCACGGGCACGAATCCGCTGGCGGTGGCGATTCCCGCCGGCGAGGAAAAACCGATCCTCCTGGACGTCGCGATGAGCACCGTCGCGGGAAGTAAAATTTACCAGGCCTTGGCGCGGGGCAAGGGCATTCCCGACAACTGGATCGTGGACGGTGAGGGGATTCCGACGACCGACACGAGCGTGTATCCGCACTCCGCGTCGCTGCTGCCGATGGCGGGACATAAGGGATACGGTTTGGCGCTGATGATTGAAACGCTCTCTGCGCTGGTCAGCGGTGCGAATTGTCTGACGGAAGTCGGCAGTTGGCTGTTCGATAAAACCGAACGGCCCACCGGGCATGGACATGCGTTTATCGCAATCAACGTCGGCGTGATCGCACCGATGGACGTGTATCGCCGTCGCGCGGACGACATGATCCGCTCCATTCGTCGGGCGCCCAAGGCCAAGGGATCCGAGCGGATTTACCTGCCCGGGGAAATGGAATGGGACAAGCGGGTAGATTACGAAGCCAACGGCATTCCGCTGACGGAGGACATCATCAAGAGTCTCACCGAGATCGCGGAGACGTACGGACTGGATTTGGGGGAAGTGAATTCCGAATTGGCGAATCGGTAACATTTTCGGCGTTGAATCGAGAGAATCATGGAAAAAAATCAAATCGTGCAACGTGTGATCGACCGCGGCGTGCTGCCGGTGTTCCGGACGGACCTGGTGGAGAACCTGATTCCCGCGAGTCTGGCGTTGATCGAAGGCGGCCTGGACGTGGTGGAATACACCATGACCATGCCCGGGGCGCTGAAGCTGATCGAAAAAGGACGCGCGGAACTGCCTGCCGAGGCGCTGCTGGGCGCGGGAACCGTGCTCGACGCCGAAACGGCGCGGGCGGCGATTCTCGCCGGCGCGCAGTTTCTCGTCTCGCCCGGCCTGGCGACGGAGGTCATCGAAGTCGGACATCGCTACGGCGTGCCGGTCGTGCCCGGCGCGGTGACGCCCACGGAAATCATGGAGGCGCTGCGATTCGGCGTGGACTTGATCAAGGTTTTCCCGTCCAATGTGAACATGGCCTACTTCGCGGACCTTATCGCGCCGTTCCCGCGGGTGAAATTCCTCGCCGCGTGCGGCGGGATCACGACCGACGTGATGAAAGAGTATTTCACCGCCGGCGCGAAGGTCGTCACTCTCGCGGGGCAGAACATGGACGCCGAAGGCTTCGCGAGGGGCAGGTTCGAGGGGATCACGAAGATCGCGAAACAGTACGTCCAAGCCGTCCGGGATTTCCGCGGGACATAAACTCAACCGATCCGGGAGTGTTTCATGATGGCAAAACGAACGACATCGAACAAACCAAAGGTCAGTCGGAAAAACGGCGGCGTGGTTTGCTTCGGGGAATTGCTGCTTCGGCTGGACACGAAGCGACACGAGCGATTCGTCCAGGCGCGCGAGTACGTCGCGGGGTATACCGGCGCGGAAGCGAACGTCGCGGTTTGTTTGTCGGGCCTGGGGGTTCCGACGCACGTGGTCTCGGCTGTACCGGATCACGAGATCGGCCTGGCGTGCCTTGGATTTATTCGCCAGTTCGGGCCGAATACGGATTATGTACTTCGCCGGGGCAATCGGTTGGGGCTTTTGTATGTCGAAACCGGCGCGTCGCAGCGATCCTCCAAGGTTGTGTATGATCGGGCGGGTAGTTCGTTCGCCGAACTGCGTCCCGGCGATATCGACTGGAAGAGAATTCTCCCCGGAAAGAGTTGGTTTCACGTATGTGGAACGGCGCCCGCGCTGGGCGAGCACCTCCCGGCCGTCGTCCGCGAAGCCTGCGCCGCCGCCAAGGATTTCGGCTTGACCGTCAGTTGCGACGTGAATTATCGAAGCCAAATGTGGCCTGTCGCACGGGCGCGGGAAGTGCTCTGTCCGCTGATGGATTCCGTGGACGTGTTAATCGCCAACGAAGAGCATGGCCGTTTGATCCTCGGCGCCGCGGAACCGGAGCAAGGCGCATCGGAACCAGCCCGCGCCGAAGCGGTCGCACGGGACCTGCATCGCCGTTACAACCTGAAGCAGGTGGCCGTCACGTTGCGCTCCGGCGACAGCGCCTCGGAAACGACCATCGCCGCGATGCTTTTCGACGGTGAAACCTGTTGCATCAGCCGGGAGTATACGATTCACGTGGTGGACCGCGTCGGCGGCGGGGACGCCCTGACGGCAGGATTGATTTACGCGTTTCAAAAAAACATGCCCGTCAGCGAAGGCGTGGAATTCGCGGCCGCCTGCGCCTGCCTGAAACACACGATCCCCGGCGATTTCGCGCTGGTTTCCGAAGCGGAAGTCCAGACTCTTGTTCAGGGCGCCGGCGGCGGACGCGTGCGGCGATAACATGTCGAAACCATCATGCCTTTAAGTAACACGTGCAAAAAAACGTGCAAGGAAATCTTTCGAATCGGAGACATGTATGCAATGTCTGAACGGAACCTGGCGTATCGCGCGTGACGCAAAAAATATAGGCCGGGAGGAACATTGGGAGCGAACCATTCACCTCGACGCCCGGGGCGCTCCCGTGCCGGGGATCATTCAGCAGGTGTATCCTGATTATTTCGGGGTCGCGTGGTACTGGCGGACGTTTCGTCCCGCGGAAATCGCCGGCGTGGAGCAACGGTGTCTGCTGACGTTCGGCATGGTCGATTACCTTGCCGACGTGTGGGTCAACGGCCGGCACGTCGGCGGGCACGAAGGCGGGGAGACGCCTTTCACGCTGGATATCACCTCGGCGGTCAAGTCGGGCGACAACCTGCTGGCGGTTCGCGTGCTGAATCCGACGGATGAACCGATCGACGGGTTCAAGCTGACGGAAATCCCGCACCGCAACAAAGAAGCGAGAGAGTATCAGCCCGGCCGATCGTACAACGCCGGCGGAATTCCGACCCACGTCACGCTGCACGTCGTCCCGGCGGTGCGCATTTCGGATGTCTTCGTCCGGCCTTGCGCTACAACGGGGGACGTGCGCATTTCCGTGACGGCGCGAAACGATACGAACGAGTCGGTTCGAGGAAGCCTCGCGGTTTCCATCGGACCGGCAAACGGTGGGGATATCCTAAAATCCCTGCGCGTCGAATCGGATTTTCCAGTCGGCCAAAGCATATATGAACATGTCCTGAAGGTTGATCCGCCGCACCTGTGGAACCTGGACGATCCGTATCTCTATCGCGTGATCGCGAAACTGGAAACGGGAAAAGGTTCCCACGAGCACATGGTCCGTTGCGGATTCCGCGATTTTCGCGTGGAGCGGGGATACTTCCGGCTGAACGGCAGGCGGATCCTTCTGCGTTCGACGCACACCGGAAACCACATGCCCGTCGGCCAGCTCGTGCCGGTGGATCCGGATCTGATACGCCGCGACCTGCTGATGACCAAGGCTTCCGGGTACAACTGCGTGCGCTTCATCGCGGGGATGGGCTATTCGGAGCAGATGGATTTCTGCGATGAAATCGGCTTGATGGTCTACGAAGAATGTTTCGCCGGCTGGTGTCTCGCGGATTCGCCCTGCATGGCGGAAAGGTTCGACCGTTCGATCCGCGAGATGATCCTGCGCGACCGCAATCATCCCTCGATCACGATTTGGGGCCTGCTGAACGAAACGTCCGACGGCCCGGTCTTCCGCCGGGCGGTCGACGCGCTGACGATGGTGCGCGAGCTGGACGACACGCGCCTGGTGCTGCTGTCGAGCGGGCGATGGGACTGCCATCCTGAAATCGGCTCGTTGAGCAATCCCGGCGGCGACACGTGGGAATACGAATGGGGCCAGGACGCTCCCGACACGGTGGGCGAACCCAACGCCGGCGACGCCAATCACGGCGGATACTTCAAATACGCCGGCGACGTGCATGTCTACCCCGGCACGCCGCATCCGCCGATGACGATCGATTTCCTGCGGAACCTCGGCAGGGACACCAAGCCGGTGTTCCTCTCGGAATACGGCGTGGGCAGCCTGCTGGACGTGGTTCGCGGCTGTCGCTGGTACGAGCAGATGCACGCGCGAGAGGACTTGTCCGACGTGAAGCTGTTTCGTTCCATAGCGGAAAAACTCCAGGCGGACTGGAAACGCTGGGGATTTGACGGCGTTTATCCCTTCCTGCAAGACATGCTGCAGGACAGTCAACGGCTGCACATCCGCCGGCGGTTGTTGGGTTTCGACCTGATCCGCTCGAATCCGAAGATCTGCGGATTCAACTTGACGGGTATGCTCGATCACGCGATTACGGGCGAAGGCTTATGGACGTTTTTCCGGGAATGGAAACCCGGCGCCGCCGAAGCGCTGTGTGACGGCTGGGCGCCGCTGCGATGGTGCCTGTTCGTCGATCCGACGCACGGATATTCCGGACGGAAATTCAAGCTCGAAGCCGTCCTCGCCAATGAAGACGCGCTCCCGCCGGGCGAATATCCCGTGACGCTGCGCGTCAGCGGGAAATCCGGAACGATCTGGGAGAAGAAAGTCACCGCGAATATCCCCGCCGTTTCCGACGGCCGGGACGGGCCGCTGGCGGTAAGCGTCTTTTGCGGCGAGGTGAAGCTGAGCGGTCCGGCGGGTGAGTATGAGTTCGGCGCGTACATGGAACGCGGCGGAGCGCCGTTCGGCGGTAAGCTGAAATTCCACATCGCCGACCCGGCCGACCTTCCGAAGGTGAAATTCGCGATTGCGATCTGGGGCCTGGATTCCAATATTGAGAAATGGCTCACGAAACAAGGCGTCAAGCGCAAGCCGTTCGGCAGGACGAAATCGAAGAACCGTGAAGTGATTCTCGTCGGCGATTCCATCGCCCTGAACAAGGACACGGATGGTTGGCGCGTGCTGGCGGAGAAGCTCGCCCGGGGAAGCGTCGCGGTCTTTTTATCGCCCAGGGCGTTCACCAACACGTCCGCCCAGGCGAAACTCGGAACCTTCGAGCGAAAAAGCGGCGGTGGATTGTGGGGAAATTACGGTGTCTCCTGGCGGGAATTCGACGTGCCGAACGTGCCGAAAGAAGAAGAGGCTGTCTTCTCCAAGGAATTCTACGGCAGCATTCATTACGCCTTGTCCGACCTGCCGCGGGGAGAGTACGAAGTCGAACTGGGCATGTGCGAAGGTTTCTGCAACGCCAAAGACCAGCGATTGTTTGACGTGAAGATCAACGACCGGCACGTCCTGCGGGATTTCGACATTCTCGCCGAAGCCGGCGGGCCTCATCGAGCCGTCCTGAAGACATTCAACGTTTCCGCATCGAAGGGAAAGATCGACATCCGTTTCTGCTTCGGGAAAATCAACGCGCCTTCCGTCAGCCGCGTGCGAATATTCGACGCGAAGGGAAACGTCGTCCTGGAGGACACCGCCCTGAAGGCCGGCCGGCAGGCGCTGGGTTGGCTGCCGCTGGAAAACAAAGGACGCGTCTACCAGTTCGGCGACTGGTTGTATCACAAGGAATGCGTCGCGAAAGCCCATCCGATTTTTGAAGGCCTGCAGGCGAAGGGAATCATGGATTGGGAGTACTACGGTCCGGTCATTTCCCGCGCGCTGTTCGAGAAGCAGGACGAACCCGAAGACGTGATCGTCGCCGCCTTCGCCACCGGTTACTGCTGTCCTGGTGGATACGCATCGGGCGTGATGATGGCTCAATACCCCTTCGGGAAGGGAAAATTCATCACGAATTCGCTGAACATCCTGGAAAACGTCGATGCGCACCCAGCCGCCGACCGGCTGCTGCTGAATATGATCAACTACGCCGCGAGACTCGCCAAAGGACCGGTTAAACCGCTTCCGAAGAAATTCAACACGATGTTGAAGAAGATAGACTATGTGAGTTGAGAGAACGGACATGAACAAACCCACGCGCGAAGAATTTGCTTTCCGGGCCGACTGGTTGAAAAAAGCCTTCGGCATATCGAATCAACATTCTCAAGGTGATTCCGCGATCGGCAGCCTGGAGGTGCAACGGCACGGCTGGGGCAGGTTGACGCGGAACGCGTCCATCGAAAACGGCCCCATGACGATCGGCCGGCGCACCTTTCGCCGCGGGCTGGCGGTGCATGCGCCGTTCCGCATGACGGTGACGCTACCCGCGCCGGGAAAACAATTTCTCGCCCGGATCGGGCGGGACCAGAACCCCGCCGTCGCCAACCAGCGGACGGACATGACCTTTATCGTCAAAGTGAACGGCCGGAAAGACCGGCGCTTCGGACCGTTCCACGGAGGGGAAGAACCGCGTGAAATTCGCGTTCCCTTGCACGGCGCCGCAAATTTTATTTTGGAAGTCGTCGGTTCCCCCGATTTCAGCCACGCCGACTGGGCCGACGCCCGCGCGGTGCTCCGGGACGGCCGATGCGTCCGGCTGGACACGCTGCCCGCGTCCGGGTTGCACATCGGGAAACAATCCTCCCCGCCGTTTTCCTTCGTCTATGGAAACGCCACAAGCGATTCGTTCCTTCGCGGCTGGAAACGACGTTGTACGCGAAAAACACTCGACAAACATCGAACCGCCTGCACGCTGACGTTCGACGATCCCAAAACGCGCCTGCATATCCGGTGCGACGCGATCGTCTACAACGATTTCCCCGCCGTCGAGTGGATGCTGCATTTCGAGAATCGCGGTAAAAAGGACACGCCCCTCCTTCGGCAGATCCAGGCGCTGGACGCCGCCTTCGCCCGGGCGGGCAGGGAGGAGGAATTCACCCTCTTTCACGCCAGGGGCAGCGACTGCGCGGTGGACGATTTCGCTCCCCTCGAAACGCCGCTTTCGCCGAATCGGCAATTTCAACTCTCCGGCACGCAAGGAAGATCGTCCACGCGAAGCCTTCCCTTTATGAACCTGCAAGCCCAGGAAAGCGGCGTGATCCTCGCCGTCGGCTGGAGCGGACAATGGGCGGCGACGTTCCGGAGGGACGAAAAAACCTCTGTGCGCGTCACGGCGGGGATGGAAACAACGCGCCTGCGCCTGCACCCCGGAGAATCGATCCGCACGCCGCGCATTCTGATGATGTTCTGGCGCGGCGAGCGCACGCGGGCGCAGAATCTATTGCGTCGGTTGATCCTGAAGCACTACACGCCGTGTCCGAACGGAAAGCAACTCCTTTCGCCCATTTCCGTCGGCAACTGGGGAATGGTCGCGGAGGAGGTGCATTTCAAAAAAATCGAACGACTCCGGAAATACAAGGTTCCGTATGATTATTTCTGGATCGACGCCGGCTGGTACGGCGACTGCGTGGAAATGAGCGACTGGGTGAAGGAGGCCGGCAACTGGCGTTTGAACCGCAAACTGTATCCCAACGGCCTGCGTCCGCTGAGGGATCATCTGCACACGCTGGGCAAGAAACTGCTGCTGTGGTTCGATCCGGAACGGTCGATCCGCGGAAGCGATCTGGATCGCGCGCATCCCGGCTGGCAGATTCGCCTGGGCGGAAATGACACCCGGCTGGTGGACTTCGGAAATCCCCGCGCCCGCCGGTGGGTCACCGACACGATCTCGAACATGATCGCCGAGGAAGGGATCGACCTGTACCGGCACGACTCGAACATCGACCCGCTGCCCTACTGGCGGAAGGTGGACAAACCCGACCGCGTCGGCATGTCGGAAATCCGCCACATTGAAGGCCTGTACGCGTTCTGGGACGAATTGCTCCGGCGGCATCCGGGATTGATCATCGACAACTGCTGCAGCGGCGGCAGGCGAATCGACCTGGAAACGACCTTACGGAGCGTTCCGCTCTGGCAGAGCGACCTGCAGTGCAGTCCGGCGTACGATCCCGTCGGCACGCAGGCGCAGCACCTGGGATTGTCGCGGTGGATTCCGCTGCACAGCACCGGCGCGATCAAGGGCGGCGACACTTACGACGCGCAAAGCGCCGTCGCGAGCGGATTCGTCTCCAGCCACAACGGCGTGGAGGGAAAAACGTTCCCCATCGAATGGCTGCGCGACCGGATGCGGGAAGCGTTCGACCTGCGCCCTTACCATTACGGCGATTTCTATCCCTTAACCAGTCACAGCCTCGCGGAAGACGTATACATGGCCTATCAGCTTCACCTGCCGAAGGAAAACCGCGGCGCGGTCGTGGTCTATCGCCGCGAGCGATGCCCGTATCCCTTCGCGGATCTGAAACTTTTTGATCTGCGGGACAACGCGCGATATAAGATTCGCTCCTCGAATGGGAAGCTACGCCTGAATCCGTCCGGAAAGGACATGCGGGTAAAAGGCCTGCGCGTGAATCTGCCTGAAGCGCGCTCGGCGGCCTTTTATTGGTATGAAATGGTATAAATAGTAACGCAAACAATCCCCCTACGGGGAGTTCAAAATAGCCTGATGCGATGGAGACGTTTTGTCTATGAAAAGTGCATGGAATTTGAAGGAGCGTCGCTGGAATCTTCCCTTCCCGCAACGTGTTTCGCGGCATGACATCGTTTATCTTTCGCCGCCGAACGACCCGATGGAAGGTTTGCCCATCGGCAACGGCGACTTGGGCGGCTTGCTGTGGGTGGAAAACAACCGGCTGTGCCTGTCGGTGAATAAGGTGGACGCCTGGGACGACGGCCCGGACGGTCATGTCCGCAACTGGGGCGCGAAGGAAGAAGACCTTCAGACCGCACTGCGCAGTTGCGGGCGGCTGACGGTGGACCTTGGTTTGCCGCTGATGGAGACGATCTATCTGAAGGATTTCCAGGGCCGCGTGAGCCTCGCCGACGCGACCGCGTACCTGCAAGCCGACAGCGTTTTCGGCGGCGTTTCGATTCGCGCGTACGCCAGTCACCCAGACCAGGCGATGGTTCTGCGCGTGGAAACCGAAGCGACGGAACCGGTCGCGCAGTCCGCGGAGTTCGCCCGATTCGGCAGCCGGGAGTTCGGACACTGGTACAGCCTCGTGCGGCGCGATCCGACGCTGCATATCGACGGTACGGAAATGAGCATGGAAGATGATTGCGTGGTCATCCACCAGAAATTCCGCACGCTGAATCTCGTCGTTGGTATGAAGCTCGTGCCCGACGCCGGCAACGCATCGGCCGTCGAGCGCCTGCACAGCCGCGCGGGACGGGCGAACGTTTCGCCGTCAGCGAAGCTCGGTTACACGATCTACATCGCGGCTGTCACGAGCGAAAACCATCCGGATCCGCGGGCGAAAGTCCTCCGCCGTCTTTCCGACGCGACGAAAAAGGGCGAAAAAGCCATCGCGGCCGACCACGCCAAGGATTGGCGCGAGTTCTGGTCGCGTTCGACGGTGCACCTGTCGGAAGATTACCTCGCGAACCTCTGGCACGTGGTTCTGTACTTCGCCGGCTCCTCGTGTCGCGGCGCGTACCCGCCGCACTTCTGCAACGGCATCTGGGGATGGAACCATGATTTCGTCCCCTGGACCTTTTATTTCCACTGGAATATGCAATGGCACGCCTGGCCGCTGCACGCGGCGAATCACGCGGAGCTGGCGCTGCCGTATCTGAAATTCCGCGCCGGGCAATTACCGCTGGCGATGGACTACGCCCGCGTGCTGGGACGTCCCGGCGCGTTCTACGCCGACGTGTCCGAGCGACGCGGCTGGCAGGACCAGAAGGTCAACGAGAACCACACCCCGTCGGCGCAGATCGCGATGGACTTCTGGCGACACTGGCAGTTCACTCGCGACGAGACATTCCTGCGAGCCAAAGCCTACCCCGTCATGCGGGAAGTCACGCGTTTTCTCCTGAGCCTCATTTCCCTCGGCGAGGATGGAAAATACCACGTCGAACCCGGCTCGCCGCTGGAAGGATCGGGACTCTGCCCGGACGTCATCAGCGACCTGGCGATGATCCGCGTGCTGTTCCCCGCGGTCGTCGAGGCGATGGAGATTCTCCGCGCCGACGACCTGGACGCCGCCCGGTTGCTTGACATCGTGCAACGCCTCACCGAACCGACCTGGGTGCAGCTGGACGAATCGGAATACCGCATTGAAAACGGCGGAGCGGTGCATGGTCCGGGCACGGGAGAAGGCAGGGAGCTTCTGTCGCGTGACGTGCCGATCGCGGGATATTGGCCGGAAAAGAACCGGAATCTCCGCACGCGCCTCGGATGTCAGCCCGTGCCGGAGTATTACGGCATGCCCGATGTGGAACTCCAGATGGTGTTCCCTTCCGGCGCGGTCGGATTGAAGGATCGCGGCGGTAAGATGTATAACGGTATCGCGACGATCGCGCGGTTTCATCCCCTTGGGGACGACGTGAAGGTCAAGGACGAATCGACGATGACCGGCGAAGGCGAGCAGGACGTGTGCATGGGTTGGTGTCCCATCGCCGTCGTCTGCGCGCGGCTGGGCCTGAAGGAGGAAACCCTCACGATGCTCCGGAACCACGTGAAGCTCTGGCAATTCTACCCGCAGGGATTCGGCCACTACGGCCCGTACAGCGTCTTCACGAGGGACCGCGACCGATACCACAGTTACAACCTGGTGCGCAACGCGGAGAATGAGGAAGACAAATTCCACTTTCCGGCATGGGGTTTTCGACACTTCTCGAATGAAGCCATGCCTATCGTCGCGACGGGGATCAACGAAATGCTGCTTCAGAGTCACGAAGGCGTGATCCGAGTCGCGCCGGCGCTGCACGAAAGCGTGGAGGCTGCTTTTACGCTCAAGGCAAGAGGTGGATTTCTCATCAGCGCCGAACAGCGCGAAGGATACATCGGATGGGTGTGGATCGAAAGCGAATTCGGCGAAGAACTGGTGCTGGAGTCCCCTTGGTCCGACGCGAAGGAACTGTACGTTCGGCGTGTGGAGAAGGATCAACCGCCGACCAAAACGCCAACGGAAAGTATACACGTGGATGCGGACGGATGTGTGCGGATGGATACGAAAGCCGGTGAAAGTTATCTCATCGGTCCGTCGGTTGACCTTGTGGAACAATGGGACGAAGTGCACCTGACGCCGCCGCCGAATCGGCAACCCAAAGAACTCGGGCCCGTTCGCCTGGGAAAAATTCGGATGTTTTGATTGTATCGGAAGGATTCATCATGGACTGCGTTCGCGTCGGACACGCGTTTTTGGATCGGGAGGAATATCTCGATGCGCTTCTGCGGATGCTCGATTCCTCGCCGCGGTTGGTGGAGGAAATCGTCTTCTTCACCAGCCAGTACCATTGCGCCGGCCGGGAAGAGGACCTGACGCGGGTGGCGGAGAAGATCGCCCGTGTCATGCCGAAACTCCGGGCGGCGGGATATCGCGTGGGCGTGAATCATCTCACGACGACGGGGCATCACGAGGAGAATCTCGAAGCGATGGCCGACGCGAACCTGCGCCGCCAGGTGGGACTGGACGGGAAGGTGTGCCGCGGGGCGCCGTGTCCCGCCGATCCGGAGGTGCTGGAATATGTCCGACGGTGCTACAAAATTCTGGCGGCCTTGAAGGCGGATATTCTCTGGGTGGATGACGACGTGCGCCTCGGCGGACATTTGCCGACGCGCGGCTGTTGCCTGTGCGAATCTTGCATCGAGGATTTCTCGTGCCGGTTCGGAGAAACATTCAGCCACGCCAGTCTGGTGGCGGCTTTCGACGATCCCGACGTTAACCGTCGCGCCGCGGTACGCCGGGCGTTCATGGAGCGAAACACCGACGTGATCCGCAATCTCCTTTCGCGGATCGAAAAAACCGTCCATGAAATCAGTCCGCAAACGGAACTTGGCTTCATGACGGGCGACCGGTTCTGGGAAGGATACGGTTTCGCGCAATGGGCCGAGGCGCTGCGCGGCGAGACGAACCTGCCCGTTCGCTGGCGGCCTGGCGGGGGATTTTACACCGACGAGCGCCCGCGCGACCTGTACGGCAAGGCCTGCGACATCGGCAGGCAGGCGGCGGTGCTACCGGAATTCGTCACGGTCGTTCAGAGCGAAATCGAAAATTTCCCCTATCAGCCGTTGCGGAAATCCGCCCGGTCCAACGCGCTGGAGGCGACGGCGTATCTCTTCAGCGGCTGTTCGGGAAGCGCCTGGAACACCCTAGGCCAGGATCCACGCCGCCTGGAAGAACACCAACCGTTGCACGAGTATCTGAAACGCTTCGTGTCGTTCTGGAATGATCTCAAGGAGTTGTTGCGCGACAGTCAACTGACCGGTGTTTGGCCCGCGTGGGACGGAATGCAGATCGCCGCCGGGCGCGCGGGACAAGTCGATCATTTTTTCAACGACGTCAGCCGGGACATGCATCAGCCGTATTCGCCGGGCGACCTGGGGATTCCCGTATGTTTTCATCCCAACGGCGCCATGGTGACGGTTCTTTCCGGCGTGATGCCGCGCGCGTTGGGAAAACAACGCATGGAACAACTCCTCGCCGGCGGTGTGTTGCTGGACGCCGAAGCGGCCGAAACGCTTCACGAAATGGGACTCGGCGAATTGACGGGCGTATCCCTCGGCGCGACGTACGAACAGGACACCGTCGAGCGGATCACCGATCATCCCCTCAACGGCCCGATGACGGGAACGATCCGCGACTGCCGGCAGTCGTTCACGTTCTGGACGATCCCCGCGCGGGAATTGATCCCCGCCGATGAAACCGTCGCGGTCTTGTCGCGGTTGCAGGACTATCAAGGCCGGGATCGCGGCGCCTCGACCACGCTGCACAAAAATCAACTGGGCGGGCGCGTCGCGGTGATGAGCTATTATCCCTGGACGCTCAACCAGGGATCCGAAAAACGCTATCAAATCCAGGCGATCTGTGATGCGCTCAGCGACAACCACATGCCGCTGACGATTCACACCATGGCCCGGATCGCCTCGTGGGTGCGACGCCGAAAGAGCGGAGAGTTTGTCATCGGTTTAATGAACTGGAGCAGCGACACCTACGAGCAGGTGGACATCAGCATCCGCTCCAACGCGAAAACATTCAAAAAAATTTCGATGGACAACCGACGGGAATTCCTCCCAACCCAGCCGGGCGAGCGGGGAATGCGAGTGACGCTGAGGAACTTCAAACCGTTCACGTTTGAAGTCATCCTCGCGGGTGGATGATATAGGTTTCTCCCGCCTGGGTCGGAAATTCCAAAATCCCTTCGCCTTGCACGACGGCGGAATTCCGGCCTTCGGTATGAATCGTAATCGGGAATCCCTTTTCCATTAGCCGTAAGCGACAGGTTTCTCCGCGAATCGACGTGATCCGGGCTTCCTGCAAGGATCCATTTTTCCACGTGACGTCCACTTCAAATCCGCCGCGGGTGCGCAGACCCGTTACGGTTCCGTCGGGCCAGGCGCCGGGCAGCGCCGGCAGGAGAGTGATCAACCCGCGGCGGTCCTGGAGCAGCATCTCCGAGACGGCGGCTACCACGCCGATACAGGCTTCGATCTGGAAAATCTTTTGCCCGGGGAACCAGCTTAAGGTTTTCCGTTCCGGCCTCCAGTCGATATGCGAGAGCAGCAGGTTGCACATCATCCAGTTTTCCGCGACGAAATCCAGACACGCCAGCGCCGCGTCGCCCTCGAAGAATCGCGCGTGCATCTGGGCGTCGAGAATCATCGCGAACGCGGAACTGGTTTTCCCGCCGGTCGATTGACGCACCGCCAGCAGCTTGCGGGTCGCGGCGGCGTATTCGGGCGTTTCCTCCCGCGTGACGCGGTCGCCCGGACTGAAGCCCACGAACGGCGAGCGATGGCGATGGCCGATATCGTCCGGTTCGTGCGGTTCCAGCCATTCCTGGAGCACGCCGTTCTCGTCGATGGTCGGCAGGGGGACGCGGTGGAGAATCTCGCGCCAGCCGTCCCGCTGATCGGCGTCGATACCGAAACGCTCGGAGGCTTCCAGCAGACGCGAAAACACTTCGCGCGTCAATTCCATATCCATCGAAGACATCGTCGCCTGGGAACTTATGCCTTTGGGGGTTTTGATTCGCATCTCGGGCGAAATACCGGGGAGGAAAACCCATCGTCCCTGCCGGTCCTCGATGAGCATGTCCTTCAGGAACAAGGCGATTTCCCTGAGCAGCGGGTACAGCCGGTCGCGCAGGAACGCTTCGTCGCGCGTGTACTCCCAGTGATGCCACAAAAACTGCGCCACCCAGGCGGCCGCCCCCGGCCAGCCGAATCCGAGATCGTCGATCGTGCCGAGGTCGCGAAGGTCGCAGGAACCGCTGAGCAGGATTCCCCGCGCACCGAACAAATCTTTCGCCAGTTGTCGGGCCCGCGGCAGGAGAGAATCCAGCCAGTCCATCACCGGCGCCGTCAGTTCGGGCAGGTTCACCATCGGTAAGGGCCAGTAGCACATCTGGAGGTTCAGGTCGAGGTGATAATCGCAGTCCCACGCGGGACGGCGGTCCTGGTTCCATAGGCCTTGCAGATTGATCGGCGCGCCGGCCGGTTCGCCGGCCGGCGCGGGTCGCCCGCTCGTGATCGCCAGGTAACGCCCCAGGTTGAACTGCTTTTCGTATAATTCCGCGGAACATCGGGGGATCAATTCCTCGGCGGGAGGATTCTTGGAAGCGTTCGTCAGGGAAAGCGACACGCGACGGTAAAACCGCTGATGATCCTCCACATGCTCCGCGCGAAGCGCTTCAAAATTCGTCGGTACGGCGGCGAGTTTTTCCCGGCACCAGCAAACGGGATCGGCCGATTCATCCTCCGTCGCGACGGCGACCAGCAGCAGCACCTCGTCGGCGGATTCGTAACACGTCGAAACTCCGACGTTACCGGGAATCACTTCCTCCTTTCGGAAAGCGAACGTTATGACGTTTTCATCTTTGGGGGGGATGTCGCCGGGCAAGGGGACGTATTCCCGTCGGCCTTCGGTCAGGCAGCCGCCGCGCGAATGCACCTTCACGACGGCGGCGAATCGCACGCCTTCCTCGAATCGACCTTCCAGGACGACTTCACCCGGCTGGGCGCTTCCCGTCACGACGCAATCGGGATCGAGAAGGCGCGAAAGACTCACCTCCCCGGACAGACTCGCTTCCCGCGACGCCGACAGTCGAACCGCCATAACCCCCGCCGGCCAGGAGGAGAAATATTCGCGCCGGAAGTCGACGCCGTCTACGCGATAGGAAACGGTTACGATGCCCGTGTCCATATCGAGGCGGCGTCGGTAGTTTTCGATGGTTTCGTTGTGGGCGGGAAATATACACAGATCGCCGACGGGCACGAAGGGATTGACGTACAGCGTTCGGCCACTGACGGGAATGGTCCGGTGCAGCAGCTCGAGCGCCTCGTCCCAGCGCCCCTGGCGGTACAGCCGTCGCAGTTCGGGCAGATCCTTGAGAGTGTCCGGCGGCTGATAGTTCCAGAATCGCCGCCAGAGACGATCGTGATTCAGCGCGACGCGCTCGGCGAGCGGATCGCCCAGGATCATCGCCCCCAGTCGGCCGTTGCCGATGGGATATCCCTCGTTCCATTCCGTCGTCGGCGACGCCGACCAGATGCAATGTCGTCCGGGCGTCAAAGGGTGTTCCTTAAATACTATTCTGTAACGATGGTGTTGGATTCTGTCATCCTGAGCGGAGCGCAGCGAAGTCGAAGGACCTTACGCCATCAAACCCGGAAGGTCCTTCGACTTCGCTGCGCTCCGCTCAGGATGACAACGATCATATTTTTTCCCGTTACGGAGTATTATTTAAACGTCGGTATCACGATACCGCGCAGGATGATTCCCTGACAGAAAATAAACACCAGCAGCGTGGGGATCGCGGTGATCACCAGCGACGCCATCACCAGCGGAATCGAATACGTCTGCTGGAACTGGTACAGGAAGACCATCAGCGTCCACATGCTTGGATCCTGGCAGGTCAGGAACGCGAACATGAACGTGCCGTACGCGGAGGTGTACGCGCCCAGGGCGATGACCGCCAGCACGGGTTTGCACAACGGCATGGTGATGCGCAGGAAGATGCGCACCTCGCCGGCGCCGTCGAGCATCGCGGCTTCGTAGAGTTCCGGCGGGAGGGAGTCGAAAAATCCCTTCAGCAGGAAGATCGAAAATCCGTTGGCGATCCCCGGTAAGACCAGGGCGAAGAACGTGTTCATCAGCGTGACGTTCAGGTCTTCCCTGCCCATCGCGCGGGCGAGTAAGGGCGGCAGGTAGTAGGCCGCCAGGCCCGTCACGACGGCGGCCAGCGTGATGTTCAGGAACATCGGCAGGCGCACCTTGACGATGAACATGCGCGTCAGGACATAAAACAGCAGCACCGCGGCGCCGACGCAGATCGCGCCGATGGGGAAACTCTTGACCAGCAAAAATCCCGGGATCATGCACACTTCCGCGGGAAACGCCATCGTCACCAGCAGGAAGATCAGGATGTGATGCGCGTAGCGCAGGCGGAAGCGGCTCAGCACGTAGGCCGCCATCGGATTGAACGTCAGCGCCGTCGCGACCGTGCAAACGATCAGGATCAGCGTGTTGATCAGCGAATCGCCGTGCAGAACGATGAAGTCCAGCACCATGCCGAAGTTGCCCAGGAGATATTTCCATCGCAGGGAACGTTTCTGCTGCAGGAACGTGTGATAATCCACGTATCGATTCGGCAGGGGGACATCGACGAACGAGTCGTAGTGCATGTCGTGGGCTTCATTCAGCCGTTCCGGCGTGCCGTATTTCTTCTCCAGAAACGCCCGCCACATCGTCAGCGGATCGAGGGGTTCAAGGTATTCCAGCTTGCAATCCCCGGAGCGCAGGAACTGCACCCAGACGCCGCGTGTTATGGTTTCGGTCGGCGGGGCGCCGTGAAAGGGCGTTTTCCATTCCGCGGCGAAGGTTTCAAACGGTTCTTTCGCGGCGTCCGTCAGGCGAAGCTGTTCGATCGGCCAATCCGTGCGGAGGAGTTTGTCCTGAATATCCCGGCCCCAGTCGGTTTTGGACAGTTCCCCCCACGTCACGTCCAGAAGACTCCCGTAGGACGTTCCCTTTTGCCTGTTCAGTCCCTCGACGGTGCCGAACAGGTTCCGCAATTCACCCAGCGTGATTTGATCCAGCGAGATGACGCGTTGACGAGAGTGCGGCCGGGAGAGAACGAACTCGCGCCAGTCCCGGTGCCGGGGGTTTTGGGGTTCCAGTTCCAGCCCGCCCCCGGAACCGCGCGGCAGTCCGAATTCCTTCCATTCCTCGGCGGTGTCGTCATACAGGCGGTTAACCTTGTTGATATCGTCCTGGTATTTTCCCCGAAGCCATTCAAAATACGCCGGCTGCAATCCCAGAGTCGTGTAGTCGGAATCCCCGTGCGCCAGGAAGTGCAGTTGTTTCACGTCGTCCGGCGCCGCGGCGAGGAATTCCCGCCAGTCTTCGTCGATTCTCGCGAGCGCGTCCTTCGGAACTCGCGTCAGTTCGTCGAAGTCTTCCGGGCGAATGTCCTGCACGGCGTACCAGTTCTCCCGGCCGTACTCGAACGCGAGGGTCGAAAGGTCCGCTTTGTCGTAGATGTACTTACGGAACAGTTCCTGGTCGTCGTGCCAATAGCGCGGGATCAGGTTAAATTCCTGCCAGTCGGCGTTTCCGGTGGTGGCGGTCGAGAGCATCAGCGCGAACGGATAGACCATGGTCACCGCCCCGAGGGTCAGGACCAGGAACAGCAGGAAGATCAGCGCGCGAATGGTAGGGGATTTTCGTCCGACGGTGGGGATAATCGGCATGATTATTTCCCTCCTTTCGCCGAGGCGGTGGAGAACTGCATCTTGTTCATCAGTCGGAGCTGATAGAGGGTAAATCCGATCAGCATCGCTCCTAAGATCCACGCCTGCGACGTCGCCAGGCCGAAATTCAGGAACATGAACGCGTTAAACCAGATATTCAAACCCACGGTCATGGTGACATCCTCGGGTCCACCGCCGGTCATGACGAAGATTTGCTGCGAAGCCTTCATCGCCCCGACGACCGCGCCGACAAGGTTGATAATCATCAAGGCCGACAGATTGGGGAAGGTGACGTTGACGACCTTCGACCAGATTCCCGCGCCGTCCAGGTCCGCCGCTTCGTACTGCTCGTGGGGTACGCCCTTCAACGCGGCCAGGTAAATCAGGCAGCCCGGACCGACCCCGGCCCAGAGTCCCGGAACAATGATCCAGAACATCGCCAGGTTCGGATCGCCCAAAAATTTCTGCGGCTGAAATTCCCAGGGTTCCTGGAACCAGGCGAACAATCCCGGACCGGTGACGATGGTCCACAATTGCGCCGCGAGATAGACCGCCAGCGGCACGGCGAGGATCATGGGGATCAGGCGGCCCAGCTTCGTCGTGCCGGGACTGAACACCGCCCGGACGAGAAGGTACATCGTCAGGGACAAAATACCCACCAGAAGCAGTTTCAGCAGGATCATCGTACCGGGCGGACGATCGTTGAACGTCAGGATCATCTGGTTGATCAGCCCCGTGTCCGACGAATCGTACAGGAGGTTTTTCCACATGAACATGACGACCAGGCCCGTCGTGACGGCCGGCAGGTAATACAGCGTGCGATACAGCACCTTGCCCTTGGGAACTTCCGTCAGGAGGATCGCCAGGAGGATCGGCGCGAAAAATCCCATCGCCAGGCTCATCAGCATGTATTGGAACGTCTGGAGCACGTAGCGCCAGAAATCCACCGAACCGGCGGTCAGGATGAAGTTCTCCAGCCCGACCCATTTCGATCCGGTCATGATCTTGTAATCCTGGAACGCCATGATCGTCCCGCGCGCCAGGGGATAGTATCCCCACAGCAGCACCGACCCGACCGCGGGCAGCAGAAACAGCACGACGATAAACAACCGACGCATCGTGGTTCCCTGCACGCCGAAGCCTTCCAGGTCGGCGGCCTTCCGGGCCATCTGCACCGCGAAGCGGATCGTGAACCACACCGCGAAGATCAGGAATCCCACGACGAGAACGCCGATGATCCATCCGATGCGTTCCCGCCTGGCCATCACTTCCGCGGGAGGTTTGTCGAGTTTCAGCGTGTTGGCGTCGTGCGCGATCGCGTCGAGAAGTTGTCGCGGGTCGCGCTGATATCGCCCGTCTTCATCCGGCGGGTCGAGGATGATCGCCTCGATGGGCATGGACAACTGCCGCGTCATCACGTGCTGAAAACCCTTGCAGTACGGTTCGACTTTCGGATTCTCCCGCAGACGCTTCCACAATTCCCGCCGTTCGGGCGGAATGCGCGACAGCTCCAGTTCGTATCCCAGCGCCTGGAGCGTGGCGGGGCGGATATATTCCGCCAGGCCGTTCTCGATGTACGTTCGCACGCGGATCGCCTGGGCCTCCGGTCCGGTGACGAATTGAATGTATTTCCACGCGGCTTCGCGAACGCGGGGGTCCTTCTGGGTGGCGTTGATCGCCAGGTAATGTCCCGCGATGAACGCCACCGCGGGGATGTCCTCCCGCATGCTGGGGAACGGCACGGTCACGAGGACTTTCATGTCCGAATTCGACGGGATTTCCTGCAGCGTGCCGATCTGCATCGCGTAGACCGTCCGCGTCTGCCGGTCCGTCGGTTGCCCGGCCTGCACGACGCCGCGGTAAATCCGCTTTTTTCCTTCGCGGGACGACAGGTTGATTTTCTCCCCGCAGACGGGACATTTCACCCAGCCGCGCTTCAGGTCCTCCGGAGTCAGGTCGAATTCGCGGTTCTCGTGCTTCTTCGGACAGCGAACCCAGGCTTGGTGAATCAGGCGACGATAAAACTCCAACGCCTCCACTCCCCCGGCCTGGTTGACCACCAGCCGCCATTTCAGGTCGGTCATGCTATACTGGGAGGGAATCCCTTTCTCCTGAAGCGATTTTCGAGTTTCCTCCAGCCGGGGGTAATATCGATCCGCGTCGCTGATGTTCACGTGATGCTCGCGATAATCCACCGGCGGCGGGGGCACTTCGATCAGCTCGGTGCTTTCGTCCCCGGGTTTGGGATAAAAGGAGCGCACAATCTCCCCCCCGGCGCTCCAGGTATATTGCAGAAAGTGCCACCCCGCCGAAACGCCCGTCGTCATCTGCAGGCCGTAAATGTTCGGATCGCCGGGTCTCGCGTCGGGTTCCTTGGAAGGATTCCACGTCAGACGACGCGCGAAATGATAAAATTCGTCCCAGTCCTTCGGACTGCGCATCGGCAGGCCGGCCCGGGCGAACAAGTCCCGCCGACACATCAACGCCATGGAATAATACAGCGTCGGGACGCAGTAAATCCGCCCGTCGATCTGGCAAAGCTCCCAGACTTTCGACGGCGCGTTGATTCCCTGATACGACCGACCGTTATGCTTCTTGTACGCCTCCAGGTACGAATCCAGCGGTTCGAGGAATCCCTGGTCGTAATAATCGCCGATCTTCCTGCCGTACAGGTAAAACACGTCCGGCGCGACCCCGCCGGCGATGGCGAGAAATTCCCGACCCTCGTCGGCTTGGCCTTCAATCTTCAGCGGGATGAGCGCCTTGACGTGAATGTCGGGATTCTTGCGGCAGAAGGCCTCGAACACGCGCCGCGTCGCCAGTTGCAACGGATTGGTGGAACCCTTCAACGGGATGTTCCACAACCGAAGCGTCACCGGAGAAGTGGACGATTCCCGACCCGCGTCGGCAGCCGACGCCGAGAGGCACCATCCACAAACAACCCAGAAAGAAATGAACCAAACCGTTTTCACATGTCCGCGTGTTTTCACGCTCGCGTTCCTTTCCAAACCAATCCATGCCTTCACGGGCGCAGAAACCAAGCTTGCCCATTTTCCTTTCTGAAGTTGTATTGAAAACGCCGGAGGAGTCATCCTATTGCAAACCTAAACCATAGTAAAACGGAAAAGATCAGTTTTTGGAAGCGTTTTCGTGACGCAACCAATTGTAATAAAGGCGATTATGATTTTTCGTTTTTTATTCCCTCAGGAGTTCGGTTTTCAGGCGCCTCCGTACCGACATGCAGATTCGGGATCGACTCGCCTTTTTCGTCGATGAATCGGCAGCGGAACCGGAACGGCCCGCCGGCGACGTCGAGCTTCAGCAGCAGAACGTTCACGCCCTGTTTCAACTCGACGTTCTGATAATAATTTCCTTCCTCGAAAATCATTTTGTTCGGGGAAGCCGGGTCGGTGTTGTATCGATGCACGTGCTTGTCGAAGATTTGTTTTTGATTCAGCCGGACCTTCACACCGTTGTCCGTGTCGATTTCGAGGCGTCCCCGCGTCGGTTGATCGCAATACACGTACACGGCGGCGTATCCCAGGACGTTTTCCACGGGCGGGAAGTCGAGTCCCTGGATTTGCTTCGTCACGAATTCTTCGGAGAGATTGACGAATCCATCCTTCCGCGCTTCCGCCTCGCGCCAGGAGATGTCGGCCTTGCCCGGCGTCCAACTGACGGTCGAATCCTCGGCGAATTCCGCGACGTACTTCATCCCCGCCGCGGGTTGGATTTTCGCTTCCCCGCCGTCGGAGGCGAGGTAATCGAACGCCCAGGTTTTCTCGTTCAACCCCCGTCCCGGATTGGCGAAAGGTCCGCAGAGCAGCCAGTCACGAATCCAGCCGTCCTTTTGTAGTTTCGTACGCGACGTTTCATGGACGATCGGAAGACGAAGCGGTTGATCCTCCAGCAGGCGCAGAAAAAAACCGTATCCGCCGACGTCCTGTTCCACCTTGAGCATCAGGAGGTTTTTTCCCTTTTTCAGGTGGACGGGAATTTTATCCTCGTCCTTTTTCGCGCCGCGGTAGACGCGATCGGCCTTGATCCGCTCGTGATTCAGGTACAGCTTGTATCCGTCGTCGCTTCCGAGGGAAATGATCGCGTCTCGTTCCGTCGGGCTGTCGATCGTGCAGGCGGCGTATCCGACGACGAACTGCACGGGCGCGAAATCCAGCCCCTTCACGTCGTTCCGCTGAAACACCTTTCCCAGATCGACGAAATCTTCGGGCGAGACGTACCGCCGCCAGGCGACGTCGATTTTGGCCGGCTCCCAGTAGGCGTATTGGGTTTCCTGGAACTCCGCGGGATATGTCGTTCCGGGTTTCGGAGTCGTTTGGAGTTCACCGCCGGTGGGGGCGAGAGAATCCACGTTCCATCCGAGGGTTTGATCTTCCACGTCCCTGCCGCCGCCGGGAAAGGGCCCGCACACCAGCCAGTCGCGGATGAATCCTTCGGCGCTGACGGATTCGGTTCCCTGTTGCAGATTCGGAACCGGCGGGAGACTCTTCGCCGCCTGGGACGCTTTCGGGCGAATCAGCGGAGTATTCTCCGGCAAGGCGACCGTCATTTTATCGGGATGATCCAGGTCGATCGTCGCGCGGGGGATGTAGTCGAATCCGCCGCGATTCTCGATCTCCGTCGTATCGAGCGTCACTTCATTGTCGGCCACTTTACCGTTGTAGCCGACCTGCACGGCGTATTTGCCCGACTCGCGCGCGATGAACCACGCCTTTCCCTCGGCGTCGGCTTCCACGCCGACAGGCTCCGTCGCCTGGTTGTCTTTTGGAACGAGGAACACGTTCACGCCGGGGACGGGTTTACCGCTTTGAAGAACCGTCACGATCAGTTCCGGCTGGCGTCGGTTCGACCAGCCGGGGATTTCCTTGTACGCCTTTTGGAAGGCGTCGAAGACTTTCGTGGTCGTCGCCGCGATCCGCGCGGGATCGCAGAAATTGATCGCCGTGACGTTCGGCGACGTGAGAAATCGCTCGACTTTGAAACCTCCCCGGCCTGACGTGCTGGGCCAATCGGGGTAGATCACGCCGTTGTAGTCTTTCGTGCCGTCCCGATCCGCCCAGGGACCGTCCGTTTCGGGGGAGGCGTTGCACCACAGCGCGCCGGAATTGTCCTCGAAGGTGAAATACATCGGACCGGCGTTGAGTTTCTCGATGTATTCGGCGAACCGTCGTTCAACCCACTTGGCCATTGCCCATTCGGCCGCCTTCGCCTGGCCGGGGGGACTGTGAAAGACGACTTTGGGCAGAGAGTAATTATAGAATTCGCCGATGATGACGGGTTTGTGGTTCGGCCCGGACGCCTCCGCCCATTCCAGCATTCGCGCGACGTACACGTCATAGTCGTGGAAATTGGCGATCTCGAACCGGTCGTCCCAGACGGAGCAATTGGAATGACAATCGACGATCAGGTGCGGAGCGACTTGCTTGATCCATTGATTGAATTGGTAAATCGTGTCCGCGTTTTCGCCGGCCAGACACTCGTTTTCCGTGGAGAAAATGGCGACGCTCGGATTGTTCCGATATCGTTTGACGATCTCCCGATAATACGCGCGACAATTCTTCCGCCAGACGGGATCGTCATAGGAGCGGTTTTCATATGGCGACCATTGTCCATGGGGTCTTTCGGCCGTGTTACGCTGATCGATGATGTCGCTGGGTGGATTCAGCGTCCACCATGGGCCTTCCGGTTCCAACAGAATGCCGATTCGATTGGCGATTTCCGCGTGATCCGGAAACACGCAGCTTTGATGGGCGCGGGTGAAATTGATGTTCGCTTCGCGATTCAATCGGAATAACTGATAGATGTACCAATGGCATCGGCGTTCGGGATATCGTTTGACAGCCGTGAAATTGTCCCCCTGGAGCGGAAACCGTATTCCATTGAGATAAAAGTTCGGTTCTTGAATGGTTAATTCACGGAATCCGAATTCCGTGTAAGATGTGTCAATCTCCCCGATCCGGGAAACAAGATAATAGAGATTCTCCGGGCTCCCAAATTGACCGCCGACGCCCCAGAGTTTCGCCTCGGGCCAGGTCGCCTCCGTGACGACGGTTTTTTCCTCGCCCGGCTGGAGGTGAATCTTTTGCGGCGGCAGGGAAAAGAGATCCTTGCCGGCTTGGCGAATGACGTTCGTCACCGATGAGTCCACCGGTTTGTCCGTGTCGTTTCTGACCGTCGTTTCGACGCGAATGCGCTTGTCCGCCCAGGTGCGCACGTACGTCTCGGCGATGCGCGTTTTGGGGGTGGCGCGAAGGTACACGTCGCCGTTGATGCCGCCGAAGTATCCCTCCTCCGTTCGCGTGGGATGGAGATTGGGACGCGTCTGGTATCGATAGTGCGAACCGGGACGGGCTGTCTTGGTGTCGTTGACGACATAGACGAGGATGTTGTTCCTCGCGCCGGGAACGAGGTGTTTCGTCACGTCGATCTCGAAGGGAATCAATCCCGTGCGATGCAGGCCGGCGTACCTGCCGTTGACGAAGATTTCAATATAGGAGACGACCTCCTCGAAGGCGATGACCATTCGTCGTTCCGTCCAGTCGGACGGGACGTCGAACTCCGTGTGATACCACACGTTGGTTTCATACCATTCCCAGTAGGCGCGGGATTGCTTCAGCCATTTCTCGACGGGGATGCCGGCTTTGTTGATGGAGAATCCCCACTCGCCGTGCGGAACCTGTTGTTCGCGAGGCCATTCGTTGGGCTTGGGAGGGTTGTCCGGACCTTTGTTGATCGCGAAATCCCACACGCCGTTGAGGCAGATTTCACCGCGCGGCGCCTTCGTCGCCGGCAGGATGGGGGTGGGATCATCCTTCTGGGCCGCCACGAAATAATCCGGGAACTCGACGGTCGTTTGCGGTTTGGATGCTTCTCCAAGAGCATTTTCGGCGAACTCGGCCGCGTTGTCCGTGAAGGTGATCAGGTTGAGGATGTGCCGTTTGCGGTGGTCGTTCGGATCGTTGAGTTGCTGGAGTTCCTTCTCCGCGCCGTTGATATATTCCCGTGCCACGTCGCGGCTGTACATCGCCTCGCGGCCCGGCCAGCAGGATTCGTTTAATTTGATGCCGCTCTTTTCGAAATCTAACTTTGTACGAAGACTCTCAAGAACCGGCGGGATTGTCTTATGAAGCGTCTTATTGACATTCGCATAATAATCCTGCCATTGCTTCGCCAGGTTCGCGCCCTCGTCGATGGCGAAGGCTTTATTGGCGGAGGCGTCGCGGTAGGTCTGGACTTTCCCGCGGAACGTTTTTCCTTCCTCGATGAGCGACGCGTAGGGATTCTCCTTCAGGTAGGGTTTGGCGAAACCGTCGGAGAAATACTCCATCGCTTTGATCGTGTCGTCGAGGCGTTTAATTTCGTACCAGCGGGTATAAGGCGGGCGGGTGAACAACGTCGGCCCCCAACCCATGTCACTGCGCGCCGGCGGGAGGTCCGAGGAGCGAATCTTCTCCGCCTCCCACATCGTGTCATCCAGCAGCGTGATGCGCCGGACGAATCCACCGTGTTTTTTGCATTGAATCGTAAGACGGCTGCCGGGCTTAAGGTCTAAAAAACCCCTGGAAATCATCCATCCGACGTACACGGGCTTTTTCGTGCGCGGGTCGTCTTCGAGTCGTATCGGTGAACGGCAGCTCAGATTCATCGGGATGTCCTTACCGTTGAGCGACATCGTATACGACGGCCTGGGAAGCAGATAATTGAACCCGCCGAGAATATGTTTCCCGTCTTCGCCGGTCTCATCCGCCGAGAGAACCTCGACAGCCAGCCGATACGCTCCCGCCGGGGTATCCTTCAACGAAAACGCGACGGCCTGTCCCTTCGGCAACACGCGCGGTTTATGTTCCGGGGATTCTTTCGCTCGAAGCGATACACTCAATCCCAGAACATCCGCCGGAACCTGCTCGGTTGCCCGCGAGGCAAAGCAAAACAGAAAAGGGAAAAACGCGGGAATGATATATATGTATTTACTCATATCCGACTCCAATATCATTATATTTCATCAGGTGAATATTTATGAATCATCCAAACAATCGCATAATATGATAATAGTTATGGAAATTTATAATTCGTCGTATTATGCATTCATTTCAATTACATTATCTTTCCGGGTATAGATTATAATTCATATTATGTAATACGCATATAATATGAAAATATTTCATTGAATTAAAAAATGTAAATCAAATACACTCGATACCGCGCAGGAATAATAAAGTTATCCAATTGAATGTCTTATCCGTCATGATAAAATGAATGTCATGCGGTTGGATCAGTTATTCCACTTCGTGGAATCGAGGGAGAGGCTGTTGTTTGAATTCGTCCATGTCCATATCCAATTCCCCCATTCTCCGGACACCAACTCGATGTGGCCGTCACAGAAAAGATAATTTCCGCCGTCCATATGGCGCCTGCTCATCATTTTGTACGCATGTTCCTGATCGGAAGAATTGTAGTATCGGCAAAGGCCCACGTCGATATAGACAAAGTCGCCCGTATCTCCCATTCGCAGGGTTTGACTGCTGTGGGCGCCTTCATCATTCAGCATATGCCAATACAGCCTGCGCCAGGTGTCATAGTCGACGCCGCTGTAGTTGCCAAGAAGATTGTAATTGATGGAATAACTGGTTGATTTCGCCGGATTATCCACCCCTGGACAGGTAAAGGCGCTGTACGTTGATGTTCTTGTCCACGTCGAACCCCAGGAAGGCGCATCAGGCGCGTTATAGTCTCTCGGCGGCAAATCAAAATATTTAGCCAAATACCTTGGCCAGTCGCCGTCATAATTGTAAGGACTTTCATTTTGCCTGTATCCGTCAAAAATTTTCTCCGCGTTATCATCGCCATAAAACATAAAGGCAAGGTGCTGAGCGTGTAACTGTGTCGTGCAAACCGACGACTTCGCCAGATCCTTGGCCTTTTGAAGACTCGGCAGGAGAATGGCTACCAACAGTGATATGATGGCGATGACGACTAACAGCTCGATCAGCGTAAAGGCTGTGTTTTGTCGTTTATGGTTGCTTCGATTTTGGAGAATCATGATCTTCTCCTGATGTTACAATGTATGGCGGGGACGGTGCGTTCCATTATCGTTGGAAAGCGATGCGTTCTCAACCCAAAGCCCGGAAGCAAACCTTTGACCGTCCCATCCCCGGCTATATATACCACCCGCATCCACGTTTCGTGGCGTCAGTTTGGGGGATGGGATTGTCTCTATAATCCGATCCGATAATCTATAATCTCCACGATAACCTATATTTTGCCTGCGGGTTCCTTATTGTAATATTATAATACATCTTAACGCGATGTCCAGCGATTAATTGCATTTTTCCTCCTCCATTTCGGGTTTTTTCTATGAAAAACCATGCCTGCCAAAGAAAACTCCTCCGCGAGGAAAAACGATAACCGCTTTTATTTAAGTCAATTACAAAATTCCCAATGTACATATGGTAGTGCGGATTTTCTGACGAAATGTCCATGAGTTTGGATTAGCCGAGTCAATTCACGCGGGGAATTGTTTTGAGGCGTTTTTGAACAGTTTCAGACTATTCCAGCGGCGGGAAGCATACAAAAACTCCGCTTCACGTCACAAAACGCGAAGCGGAGTTTTTATCATCTGCATACGAGTTGTCTTCGCTTGCATCGGTTTCGTGCGAAACTACGTCGCCGAAACGGTTGTTGCGCGACAATCGTATTGATACGTTCCCCGGCGGGGAACCCGGGAGCGATCAGTCGCCTTCCTTGATGGCTTCCACGGGGCACTCGCCCACGCAGGCGCCGCAGTCGATGCATTCGTCGGCATCGATCGTGTATTGCGGGTCGCCTTCCTTGATCGCCTCGACGGGGCAGACATCCTTGCACGAACCGCACATGGTGCAGGCATCGGTAATCACATACGCCATAGTCTTCTATCCTTTATGCTGCGGCCGTTGAAACGGCCTGGTTATATTGACGGAATATCTGATATTCCCAACAACTGTGTTTTTCCAGAGCCTAATCCATTGTAGCCGCCGGGCGGCTTGGTTATGCTACTGTCGTGGAAAAAGTCACGATGCGCCCATCTTATACAAATTTCGGCGGGGGCGATTCAATGGTTTTTTTCCTTTTTCGGAGACGAAAACCATGAACCCTCTGCCTGACGCGACGGACGACCATGACGCCTGGGTGGAATTCCAGCAATTTCTCCGCCGGCGCGGGGAGCGGATCACCCAGCCGCGACGCATCATCCTCCAACGCGCCTTGCAATGCAGGGATCATTTCCGCGCCGAAGAACTGGCCGCCGCTCTCGCCCAGGCCGATCGTCCCGTCAGCCGGGGGACGGTCTACCGGACGCTGGGGCTGCTCGTGGAAGCGGGGCTGCTGCGGGAAATCCGCGACGGTGACGTGCACGTGCACTACGAAGTCACCGTCGGAAGGGAGCATCACGAACACATGGTCTGCGACCGGTGCGGAAGGTTCATCGAATTTTCCGACGCCGACATCGCCGAACAACTCGACCACGCCTGCCGCAAGCACAACTTCCACCAGCGAACGCACCGGATCGTGATCTTCGGCCTGTGCGAGAAGTGCGCCGAAAAACGGGGAACTGGGAATCCCTCCCCCACCGGGGGAGGGTAGGGAGGGGATTTCGTCCTTTCTTGAGCCCAACGGGCTGGTATATCATCGCCTTTCAGGCGATAGAAACAAATACGATGGTTTCTTCCATATCAGCAAAAACCGTGAATTTCTTTTTAGAAAATGTGGGCAAAGGTGGGGGCTTGCGCCCGTGGCTACTAACAAAGAAATGACAAGAAATCGTATCGGCCATTATTGAGTTGAATTGGTTTTATCCGAAAATCCAGCACACCAACGGCAGGAGGACCGCCAGGTAAAACGCGGAACTGACGACGAAAATCACCGACGCTTCGCGAGGCCGTATGTGAAACATGTTCGCCACGATCGGGCACATCACCGCCACGGATACGGATGACTGGATCAGAAAGATGTTGGCGATCTGATCCCGCATCGGCCAGGGGGTCAGCCGCGTCAGCAACAATAAACTCACACCGAGCAGCGGCGCCAGAAGGTGTCGCACCGCCAGCACGCTGACGATCATTCGCCCCAGTCGCCACACGTCCCCCATATGCAGCCGCAGGCCGATCGACACGTAAGCCGCCACGATCAGCGCGTATACCCAGATTTCCACCAGGTTCCAGTCGGAGACGATCACCGGGCGCTTCACGCCCCACAGGTTCAGCACCAGCGCCGCGCCGCAGGTGAACAGGCCGATGGAGCGGTAATCGAACAGGCTCGACGTGAGCAGTCGCAGCAGAGGGCGCTTCACCGCGTCCGGGGTGTAGTGTTTGCCGATGGGATACATCACCAGCACCAGGCCGAGGAAGGTGTACATCGCCAGAACCGTCGAATGCCCCAGCCCTTCCTCGCCGTACAGCAGGAAGATGACGAACCCCGCCATCGTGATCCCGTGATTCCCGCCCGTGCAGGAAAGACTGAACAAGCCGCGGTCGAGAGGAGCGAGTTTCACCGCCCGCGCCAACATCAGCGCGACGACCGCCAGTATCCCCGCCTGGATGAATCCCAGCACAGGCAGCCAGGCGTCGGCGGGGTGGAGATGAATCTCCCAGATCGCCAGGAACCCCACCACCGGATACCCCGCCAGCGTCACGACGGTCATGATCGGCCGGGCCGCGGTTTCCGCGAGCAAGCCCCGACGGCGAAAGAGATACCCCGCCAGCGTGGAGAGGATAATCACGCCGACGGTGACGGCGAATTTGAGTTGGACAGCCATTCGGGAGTTTACACCTTCCCCAGGATAATACCGTGCGTCGGCGGGACCGGCCAGAAGGCGACCCAGGAATTGATCTTCACGAGCTTCGTCTGCGTGGGTTTGTGGTCCAGCAGCGTCACGCCGACGGGACACCCGGCGTCCACGACGAGGGTGTTGCGCTCGTCGTTGGCGAGGACCTTTCCGTTGATGGGCGTCAGGCCCTCGAAGGACCGCCGCGCGTGGCTGACGCGCTGACACTGATTGCGGGGGAAGGTCTGGAACGTCTGCTCGTTGCGCGTCCCGGCGTCGATTTTGCTGGTGGCAGCCAGGAGGATGACCTCCAGTTCATCGTCCAGGCCGATGCGCTTCTGGAGCGTTTTTCTGCCGACGTCCAGGAGCGTTAAGTCCATGTAGCTGCCCGGGCGGTTCAGGTCGGCGGTGTTGGGCGGCAGGCGAAGCGTGAACATGGGCCCGACAAGTCCGGAATTGTCAACCGCCACAAGCCGGCCGCGCACGGCATACGTAGAATCGCTCAACAATTTCGCCATAACCAACCTCCCAAAGGCCGTCAAAGACGACCCCAATAAGCTAGGCGTCCGGCGGGAGACTGTCAAGCAACAAACTCCTCTCCAAAGGAGGGAGGATAGAGGAGGGAGATAAGGATGTTTATTTAAATTTTTCTGTTGTTTTTGCCCTTTCATTAATGTATATAATTAATTAACATACCTGCCGCGCCTCTCTCCCGTTAGGGTGACGCGCATCAAGGGCAGGTTTTTTTTTGCGCGATTCCATGGGGTGATATATGGGTAAAAGAACATCCCAAAGGCCTTCCTACCGGAAACCTTGGCTATCGTATCAGGATCAGGTTTCCCTTCTTCAATCGCGCGGCGTAATCATTGACGACGTTCAAAAAGCCGTTGAATTTCTGCAACATGTCAATTATTACCGATTCAGCGGATATTGTTTGGCGTTTGAATCGTCCCGCCACCAATTTTCCGCGGGTGTTTCGTTTCAGCAGATACAGGATGCGTATCTGTTTGATCGTTCCTTACGAGACCTTCTCACCGAGGCGCTGGAAATCGTGGAATTGGATTTCCGGGCCGCTATTGCCTATCACTTCGGGGAACGATACGGCGCTTTTGCCCACACGAATCGAAACAACTTCTTTCACAAATTCGATCATAAACATTGGTTGGAAAAACTACATACGGAAGCAAAACGTTCCAGTGAGATATTCGTTTCTCATTTTAAAATCACCTACAGGGAGTTTCCCGATTTGCCCGTATGGGTGATTATGGAGATCATGTCGTTTGGCGCGTTGTCCTTCATGGGAGCGGGGATGCTGAAGGGGGATCAAAAAGCAATCGCGCGTAAATATGGATTACAACCTTGTGATTGGGTATCCTGGCTGCATCATTTAACGTATGTGCGTAATTTATGTGCGCATCACTCACGGCTTTGGGATCGCATCTGGTCTATAAAACCACAACTTCCCGCCGCGAAAGTCTGGAAACCGCCTCATCTGCCCGGAAATCATCGGCTTTATGTCACGCTGTTGATTTTGAATTACCTGATGGTTCGTTGCCCAACCATCACATCATACGCGGCGGAATGGCGCACACGAGTTCAGGCACTTTTTGCAAATCCTCCATCGACAACCAATGCTTTTCAGCAAATGGGGTTAACGCAGGATTGGCATAACCATGTTCTTTGGACGTGATTTGACTTGCTGCCAAGTAACAAACCGGGGGTGAGGGCAGGGAGGGGGGAAGTGGGACGGTTGTAGTCAGTAGTCAGTAGTCGGTAGTCAGGAGGAAAAACAACTAGTTTTTTCTTCCTCCTGACTACCGACTACTGTCTACTTCAACACTCGAAGATTGTCGTAGAAACTGGCTGCCATTTCCGCTCCCTGGTAAAGCTGGGTGAGTTTTAATCGTTCGTTGGGGGAGTGGAGGTTGTCTTCGGGCAGGGTGATTCCGAGCATCACGGCGTCCAGGCCTAACAAGCGCTGGAGGATTTCCGTGATCGGGATCGACGCGCCGCAGCAGATGAGTTTCGGTTCCGCGCCGAAGGCTTCTGCCATCGCTGCCTTGCCCGCCCGCATCGCGGGGGTGTCGGTCGGCAGGCGGACCGGGCGGTTGGAGGCGTGGACCGTGATTTCCGCGCGGATACCCTTGGGGGTTCGTTCGTGAATGAATGTATCGATGGCGGCCTGGATTTTGTCGGGATCCTGGTTGGCGACCAGGCGTAGCGAGAATTTTCCCGTCGCCTTGGCGGGGATGACGGTTTTAGCGCCCGGTCCCGCGTATCCGCCCGACAGGCCGTTGCATTCCAGCGTCGGGCGCACCCAGTTGCGCTCGAGCGTGTGGTATCCCCGCTCGCCCCCGGCGAGGTGCTCCAGGCCGAGGGATTTCGCGCGGGCTTCGTCGTCGTGCGGGAGGGAGTTCCAGCTTTCGCGTTCCGCTTCGCTGACGGGGATCACGTCGTCGTAAAAACCGGGAATCGCCACCGAGCCGTCGTCGTTGTGAAACGCCGCCGTCAGTCGCGCCAGGGCGTTTAAGGGGTTGGTAATCACGCCACCCTCCAGGCCGCTGTGCACGTCGCGATTCGGGCCGTGGTACGTCACGTCGAACGCGCATAAGCCTCGCAGGGCGTACATGATCGACGGACAGCCGTCCGCGAAAAAACCCACGTCGCTGATGACCAGCGCGTCGGCCTGCAGGCGATCCTTGTGTTTCACGAGGAACGGCTCGATGTTCGGCGAACCGACTTCCTCCTCGCCCTCAACGAGCAGCTTGAGATTGATCGGCACGCCGCCGCCGGTTTTCCGGTAGGCGTCGATGGCCGCCAGGTGCATCATGAGCTGCCCCTTGTCGTCGCTGGCGCCGCGGGCGTACAACCAGCCGTCTCGCACCCGCGGGTCGAACGGCGGGGTGATCCATTCGTCCAGCGGATCGGGCGGCTGCACGTCGTAATGACAGTAGATCAGCAGCGTCGGCGCGTCGTCGGAGACGTGCAACTCGCCGAAGACGCAAGGCTGCCCGTCGGTGGGCAGCACCTCGGCTGTCAGACCCAGGCGGCGGAGATGTTCGGCGATCCATTCCGCGCAAGGCCGGCATCCGTCGGGATCGTTCACCGCTGAAATCGAAGCGAATCGCAGCATTTCGCACAACGTGGAAAGGTGCTCTTCGCGGTGGTCTTTCAGGTACGCTTTAATGTCGGGATTCAGCATCGGAATGTCTTTATAACGTTATCGCTTGCCGCCTTTGGGCAATTTCATATTGGCGGGAATCGCGCCCGGTCCGGGCATCAGGGAGGAATTGACCATTGCCATGATTTTTTGGGGGGTGTATCCGGGTTTGCCGATATTTTTTCGCGCGTTTTTCACACCGTTCACAATGGATTTGGCGACCATTTGCCCCTGTGGAGTTCGCATCAGGTCCGGCATAGCCAGCTGCACTTTCCACTTCCCGTTCACTTTCACCAGCGGTATCGGTTGGGATTGTCCGGGGAGGGTGGCTTTGGCTTTATTTCCGGTAATCTTGACAGCCATCTTGCTTTTAATATCGTCCAGGGACGGCGGCGCCATTCCCATTCTGGCGAGTTGACTTTTTTTCACCGCATCGACACCGGCCTGTCCGTAGGTTTTTTTCATGTCTTTTTCGAAACCATTCATCTCCTTCACCAGCGACCACATAATACCGACCATCGGCTTGTCGGCGTTGCTGAAAGTGAGATTCGCCTCGTATGCCTTGGGATTGGCGGTTTCCACGGCCTGATACAACGCCACCACAACCTCCTGAGCCGCTTTAAGTTCGGGATCGGCGTTTTTGTCGTCGGAAGCGCCGGCGGTTTTTTGAGTTTTGGCGGCCGTTTCTTTCGAGGGCGAAGTGTCCTTCGGTTTGTCGGCGGGTTTGGGGGTGGTTGGGCCGGTTTTCGGCGCCGGACGACGCGGGGTGTCTTCGGCGACGGCGAGCACGTCCTTTTTGTTGAAAGCCGCCTTGAGCGGATTGGGTTTGGCGGTGGCGACGGTTTTCGGTTCGGGCCGCGGCGCGGGATTGGCCGCCGGCTGGGGCGCCGCGGGGGGAGCATCCTTCTTCGCGGGTTCGGCGGTCGATAGCGGCGGCGCCGGTTTAACGTCGCTCGGCGGGGGAGCGATTTTTTCCTCCACGTCCACCGCCAGGATATCGTGGATCACCGGCAGGCCGTCCGAATCCGAAGGTTCATGCGGCTGGGGGGATTTTTTATTGCAGCCGGCGATCGATCCTATGCAACAGGCCGTCACAGCCAGGATCATCCAATACGTTTTCATGCGAATTCTCCTTTGGGGAGATGGAACAACAACATCTCCACCAAGATTATCCCCAAATCCGGAAAAGTTTCAACCACGATCCTATGCAGCGTTATTTCTGCAGATATTGCAGGACGGCTTGGCTGATGGCTTCGGCGAGGCGTTGTTGGTAGTCGGGGGAGGCGAGGAGTTGTTCTTCGGCGGGATGGGTCAGGAATCCCAGTTCCACCAGGACGGCTGGGCAGGTGGTGTTCTCCAGTACGCGAAGATTTTTTTCATGCGTGCGCAACCCCCGGCTGTGGGTTTGCAGACTCGACAGCGCCTGGACGATGGCCCGCCCGGCCTGGTGGGAGCGGGACGTTCGCCGTTCGCGTCGCGGGACGAATACCGTCGAACCGCGCGCGGAGCGGTTCGGGCTGGCGTCGGCGTGGATGCTCAGGAACAGGTCCGGCTGGAGTTGATTGGCCTTCGCGACGCGGTCGTCCAGCGGGACGAACACGTCCGAAGATCGCGTGAATTTCACGTCCACGCCCCGGGAGGCAAGTCGCCGGGCCGATTCCAGCGTGACGGCCAGCACGAGATCCTTTTCCCGCCGGCCCGTCCGGGCAATCGCGCCGGGGTCGTCCCCGCCGTGCCCGGCGTCCAGGAGCACCACGCCCAGTTTCGCCTCCGGGGGCGGGGGAGAATCGTTTTGACGAGAGACCGTCGGCGGAGATGTCGGCGGTTTGGCGGGGCGCAACTCGTCGCGAATCTGCTTCGCCAGGCGTCGGGTGACGTAGGTTTCACCCGTGAAGACCATCACCTCTTCGGGGTTGCCGACTTTGGTTCCGTTGACGTACGCCCCCCCAGCCGCGGGGAACAGCAGGACGGTGTTCGAGGAATTGCTCAGCCGTGACATTCCCCCGCCGGTGCGGTCGAGGCGCAACCCCAGCGACTCGGCCATCACGGCGGCCCGGATCACTTCGTCGTCGGAGGAAACCGTATACTGCGCGGTCTTGGCTTCCTGCTGCTGGCAGCCGGCGACGAGCGCGCCGAACAGAAGAAACGCCATCGGAATGAACGGGCTTCGATGCAACATGATGCGTCAGGCTCGCGCCGCCAGGAGGCAGTAGATCAGGAACGCCGCCCACCCGGCGAAAATCGCCAGTATCAGCGGCAGGCGCCAACGGGAGGGATTCTCCGCGGCGTCGGGCACGCCGTCCACGACGTTGACGGGTTGCGGCGGCGGGGGCGTTTTTTTGTCGGCCGATTTCGCGGCGGCGGGTTTTGGGGGGTTCTTTTTCATTCTTTTTTCAACCGAATCGAATCGGAGGCGTCGAAATCCCGCTCCAGGTTGAACACGTCACGGAAATCCTCGACGGAATCCTCCTCCGTCTTTCGCATCATGCCGTGTTCGATCAGCAGGTAGACCATGTTCCCGAAGTCGATGCTCTCGCGCACGCCCCACGACCGCAGCACCGCCGGGGCCATCAGGCCGTAGCGTTCCAGCGCCAGGTCGCGCAGGGATTGGCAAAGCTGCTGTCCGGTGACGTGATGGCCGGGCCCTTCGGGCTCTTCATACACGTCCTTGACGGCACGGGACAGGCCTTCGTGTAGAAAACCGAATCCTTCCACACGATACCGCCCATCCTCGACGATCACTTCTTCAATCGTCTTTGCGGGTTGTTCTTCGCTCTTGTCCATACAACGTCTCTTATCCACGAATTGCACGAATATCACGAATAGAAATAAACATAACAAAAATATTTACCACAGAGGCACAGAGGGCACAGAGTTAAAATATTACTCTTTCTCTGAGTTCTCTGTGTCTCTGTGGTCAAAAAATCTTTTCGTGAAATTCGTGAAATTCGTGGACTAATTCTGGGCGCGCGGGAACAGGGGATCGCCGGGGGTTACTTTTCCGCCGGGCTGTAAACCGCCCCAACGTCCCGCGTCGGTAAGATTCTCATCCGTTGTCGTCAAACCCAGCCGTTCCAGACCGGCAGTCGTCTTGTCCGGCATGACCGGCGCGAGGTACAGCAGCACGATCCGCACGGCTTCGGCGCAGGTGTACAACACCGTCGCCAGCCGGCTGCGCTGGGCTTCGTCCTTGGCGAGTTTGAACGGCTCGGTGTCGTCAATAAACTTATTCGTCGCGCCGATCAGCGCGTTGATCGCTTCGAGATACTTACTGAACGCGAAGGCGTCCATCCATCCGACGGCGTTGTCGTGCAGCGCCTCGGCGGCTGTCTTCACCCAGCGGACGTCTTCCACGTCCTCCTCCGGCGCGGGTATTTCACCGTCAAAATACTTTGAAATCATTTTCAAGGTGCGACTCAGCAGGTTGCCCACACCGTTGGCGAGGTCGGAATTGTACACCTGCTGCACCATGTCGTGGGCGAAGTCGCCGTCCGAGCCGAACGTCACCGCGCGCAGCAGGTAATAGCGATAGACGTCGCGCGAATATTCTTCGCAATATTCGGCGATTTTCTCCCGGCTGACGAAGTTACCGAGGCTTTTGGACATCTTTTGCCCTTCGCTGGTCCACCAGCCGTGCGCGAAAACGCACTTCGGCATGGGGATGTCCAGCGCCATCAGGAAGCAAGGCCAGTACACCGCGTGGAACCAGAGAATGTCCTTTCCGATCAGGTGCACGTCGGCCGGCCAGTATTTCGCGTCGCGGTTGTCGAATTCGTCGCCGATCGCCGGCAGGCCCAGGGCGGAATAGTAATTGCTCAGCGCGTCGATCCAGACGTAGACCACGTGGTTGGGGTCGTTGGGCATTTCCACGCCCCAGGGGAGCTTTTCCTTGTTGCGGGAGATGCACAGGTCCGCCAGTTCACCGCTCTCCATTCCCATGCGGAGTTTGCTGAGGACTTCGTTGCGGCGCGCGTCCGGCTGCACGAATTTCGGGTTCACCTTCTCGATGTGTTCGATGAGTTTGGGAACCCATTTTTTCAGGCGGAAGAACCAGTTCTCCTCGCTATAGCGGACGAGGGGTTTTCCGCTGATCTCGCTTTTGTAATCGTTGGCGCGGGCGGTCGATTCGGTGACGTATTCCTCCTGGGTTTCGTCGTACCAGCCTTCGTAGGTGGCGAGGTAAATCTCATCGCGGGCGACCAGTTCGCGGATCAGCGTCTGGACGCGGTTTTCGTGGCGCGGTTCGGTGGTGCGGATGAAATCGTCGTTGGAGATGTTCAGGTCCACCCAAAGCCGCCGGAAATGCGTCACGACATCGTCCGCCAGCGCCTGGGGGGTCGTGCCTTTTTCCGTAGCGGCTTTGACGATCTTGATCCCGTGCTCGTCCGTGCCGGTCAGGAAGTGCACGTCCCGCCCGGCAGCGCGGAAAAACCGCGCCAGCACGTCCGCGGCGATGGTCGTGTACGAGTGTCCGATATGCGGCACGTCGTTGACGTAGTAAATCGGCGTCGTTACGTAGTAGGTGTCGCTCATGGTGCTCCGTTCCTGTAGGACCTAATAGAATGCAAACCCAGGCGTCAAAACGCAAGCAAGAACTGATTCGACAAGGCTGAAACATGAATCGGCGTCGGGGAGGCGAATCTTTCGTCAAGCCGTTGTCGGATGGGGGATTTTCCGATATACTATAGGCTGTCATCCTGAGCGAAGCGCAGCGAAGTCGAAGGACCTCACGCGTAGCTACCCGTAGGATCCTTCGACTTCGCTGTGCTTCGCTCAGGATGACAAAAAAGACAGAACGCACGTTTGTTCCGGGGGCGAATTGGATTCGACCGGACGGGTGAGGCGTTGGTCGCGTGCCGAGGTTCCCGGTGGCCTCGTTAAACCCGGGACAACT
>JAFGJE010000041.1 GCA_016929245.1 Phycisphaerae bacterium | reverse complement strand
GGTCGTCGAGGCGTGCAAGGAATACATCAAAGCCGGCGACATCTTCCAGGTCGTGCCCAGCCAGCGGCTGTGCGTGGAAACCGGCGCCTCGCCGTTCAACATCTACCGCGCCCTGCGCGTGGTGAACCCCTCGCCGTTCATGTTCCTGCTCAACACCCCCGACGTGACGCTCGTGGGCTCCAGTCCGGAAATCCTCTGTCGCGTCGAAAACGGCATCGTGACGAATCGGCCTCTCGCCGGGACGCGCCCTCGCGGCAAGACGGAAGAGGAAGACCTCGCCCTGGAAAAAGACTTACTCGCCGATCCGAAAGAACGCGCGGAGCACATCATGCTGGTGGACCTGGCGCGCAACGACGTGGGGCGCGTCGCGGAACCCAAGACCATCGACTTGAGCGACATCATGTCCGTCGAGCGCTACAGCCACGTCATGCACATCGTCTCGGACGTGAAGGGCAAACTCGCCGAGGGAATGAACGCTTTCGACGCGCTGCGGACGGCGCTGCCGGTCGGCACGGTCAGCGGCGCCCCCAAAATTCGCGCGATGGAAATCATCGACGAATTCGAGCCGACCCGCCGCGGCCCGTACGCCGGGGCCGTGGGATACGTGGATTTTTCGGGGAACATGGACACCTGCATCGCCCTGCGGACGATGGTGATCGCCGGCGGGAAGGTGTACATCCAGGCCGGGGGAGGCGTGGTCGCCGATTCCGATCCCCCCACGGAATACCAGGAAACCATCAACAAAGCCAAAGCCCTCCTCCGCGCCATCGAAGTGGCGGAGGCGGGATTCGGGGATTAATACCCATCCAGGATAAAATTCGCCCTGAATATCGCGGCATAAGAAACACCGCCGAACGGCAAGCCGAAATTCAATCCGGCTGGCCGTTCGGCGGTGTTTCTTGATACATTCCAATTATGCTCTTCGGGTACTACGCCTTTTCTTCCACCACCGCCACTCCGTCGTCGATCAGTTTCCGCCAGTGCTTCTCGTTGAACAGGCACCCCGGATCGCCGGCGTGCAACTGGCCGAAGTAGGCGTCGGCCCGGGCGCGACAGCCGCCGCAATACTGCTTGAACGTGCACACCTCGCAATGGTGCAGGCGGTGGTCGCGGTCATTCAAAATATCCCAGAACACGCTGTCGCGGAAGAGGCGATCCAGCGATTTTTCGCGGAGGTTGCCCATCACGCGGTGCGGCAGGTACACGCAGGGGGTGATATTCCCGTTGGGTTCGACGGCCGCGTAACAGCGCCCCGCGCCGCAGCCGCCGAGATATTTCGCGATCACGCGGGCCTTCGTGCCCGATCCGCCCCCGGCGTGGCTGCACACGACGCGCCCGGAATCCAGCGCCGCTCCCGCGAGACACACGCGCCCCAGTTGCGGGGCCGTCGAAATGATCCCGATGGTGTTTTCCTGCATCTTCCGGTTCAGCAGCGACAGCAGCTCCTCGCGCTGCTTCGGGGTGATGTCGCCGCTGACCATTTTCAATCCCCGTCCGACGGGAATGAAATTGAAATGCGCGAAACAACTCGCCTTGAGATCGTGTTCGGCGAAGTGCAGCATGTCGGCGGCCTCGTGATAGTTTCCCTGGTGGACGCACATCGCCACGCCGAGTCGCAGACCTTCGGTGGCGACGACGTTCCGCGCTCCGGCGACGGCTTTTTCCCACATGCCGGGAATCCCGCGAAACGCGTCGTGTCGGGCGGGATCCGTGGAATCGAGCGACACTTCGACGTACCGCAGGCCGGCGTCGCGCAGTTCCTGACAGCGCTTCGGCGTGAGCGTCGTGCCGTTCGTCGCCAGCGAGAGGTGCATCTCGTATTTCCGCGCCCGGCGGATCACGGGGACCAGGTGGTCGCTGAGCGTCGGCTCGCCCCCGGAGATCGCCAGCATCGGCACGTTCAGCCGCCCCATCTGGTCGACCAGTTCGAGTTTTTCCTCGAGCGACAGTTCGTCGTCGAGGCAGTTGTGCTCGGAATCCTGGTAGCAGTGTTTGCACTTGAGGTTGCAGCGGTTGGTGAAGTTCCAGACGATCATCAGCGGCGCGACGAATTTCTGCGGAACGGTCAGCCCGAACTCGGCGATGCTGCGCGTGACGATATTGATCCCGCGCACCGTCGCGCCGAACTGCTTGTCGCGGAAGCGGAATTTCTCCCATCCGTCTTTCGTTACCAGCCGATCCATGAGTATGTGCATCAGCCGGTATTTGAATTTGTGCGAACCCGGCGCGTCGGGATTGCGATAACTTCGCAGCATGCGCTCCAGCGGGGTGGTGTTGTCCTTCGCCCGGCGCGAGAGGAATCGCAGCAGCCGGCGGATGGGGCGCTTGCCCAACCAGTCTTCCAGCGGGTGGTGATAGTCCAGTTGCAGCGCGCGGTTTGTCGTCTCGTCATGCAGATTGTGCGCCCCCTCGACATATCGGCCACTGGTCAATTCGCCGTCGTGCGGACGGTGGGCGCTCTTGTCAGAATTCGTGGAAGGGGGAAACTCGTGGTCATACTGTTTCCCGATGGCGGCAGCCGTCATATGCTCCGCCGCGGCGGTGTAGGAACTGTCGGTGTTGGATTGAAGAGGCGTCATCGTTTTATCACAGCCCAACGGGCTGAAAGAGCATAGCCCAAGGCAACGCCTTGGGTGAATAGGATTCTTGATAAAAAAGCCCTGCAAGGGCGTGATAAAGTTGTTTCGCCCTTACAGGGCTCCGGTTTTATTCAACCTTTTCTTACCCAGGGCGTTGCCCTGGGCTATGTTCCCTTCGCCTTTCAGGCGAAACGAAGGAATTCTATTTCTCCGGAGTCACTTCGATCTGCACGAACGGAGCCACGTCCGTTCTGCCGGGCAGGTTCACGCGGAGGCGGAGGTTTTCGTAGGTCGGCCAATCGGGCTCGACGAGCAGCTTCGTGCCGATGGTGCGCTTCTCGCCGGGCTGGAGAACCCACTCCGCCAGCACGATCGCGGAGGCTTCCGGGTAGGTTTTGACCACCTCCCACCCAAGCGGGGTGTATTTTTCCAGGCGAATCTGATACGGCGCGCTGTTCGAGGCGCTGAAGCGCAAACCGTCCCGGCCTCGATTGGTCGCCAGGATGGTGATGGGAACTTCCTCACCGGGCGCGAACTGGCTTTTCGGCAGGCGAAGCGTGACGGCCAGGTCCTTGCCTTCCGCACTGGCTACGGCTGCCTGGCTGACCGAAGACGGCGGAGACGGGTAAATTCTCTGTTCACCGCAGCCGCTTGCCAGAACAACCAACACCGTCGGCAGGATCCATGGAATTGTGCGTTTCATGATTTCGCTTCCTGTGGGATTGTCGGCGCGTATTCTTCATCCTTCAGTTCGCGGACGAACCCCGCCTGGGAGAGATACCGATACTCCGGCCCGCAGTTATGCGTGCAGAAGGGGAACACGCCCGCGGGTGTGGAATAGAGGATCACGCAGCGTTTGACGCGCTCGACGTCGAAGTTGTAGCGGTCCTGGAAGTGCATCCCCGCGCACAGCAGCGAACGGTAGGTTTTTTGCCCGGCCCTGCCGCGGCCGACTTTCTTGTCCACCATGCCCATGATCGAACGGATGAACTTCCGGACGGATAAATCCGGCGGCGCGCCGTCCTTCTTCCAGACTTTTTTGAACATCCGGAACAACCGCAGCTTATCCAGCAGCGTCACCTTGCCTTTTTTGCGGATGCGCTCGGCGTGGCGGTTCATCTCCCAGAACATCCCCTCGACGTTGACGACCTTGGGGAACGGATAGGGTTTGCCTTCGGGACTCACCAGGATGTACGTGCCGAACGCGCAGATCGGATGCGCGCTGGCGCGGATTTTCGGATCGCCCGTCATGGCTTCCAGAAGGTTCGAGATCGGCACGGTCAGCCCGATGGGATACATGTCGCGCATCGCGTCCAGGCCTTCGATCTTGCCCAGCGCCAGCGCCAGGTCGCCCAGCGTGAAGCGCTTCTTTTCGCGTTCTTCCCAGTTGATGCGGCCGGAGAAAGACACCGGCTGCCAACTGATCCCCGAAACGACGTCGATATTGTCGATCGCGAACTGGAAAATTTTCGGAATCTGCTCGTCGTTGACGCCGCGGACGATCGTCGGCACGAGGCAGACTTTCATGTCGTTGGCGCGACAGCTCTCCAAAGCCGCCAGCTTCTTCTCCCAGATGCCGGGGTAATTCCGCGTCGCCTGATAAGCGTCGTCGCCCACGCCGTCGAACTGCAGGTACAGCGTGTGCAGCCCGGCCTGGGCGGCCTGTCGGGCGAATTCGGGATCCGCCATCCGAATGCCGTTCGTGGCGATCTGGATGTGGCTGAAGCCCATTTCCTTCGCTTTGGCGACGATCTTCAGGAAATCCGGGTGGATCGTCGGCTCGCCGCCGGTGAATTGGATCGCCGTGGTGACGGTCGGGCGCATGTCGCGCAAAACCCGCATTTCGCGGACGATTTCGTCGTAGTCCGGTTCGTAGACGTATCCCGACGCGTTGGCGTTGGCGAAGCAGATCGGGCAGCGCATGTTGCACCGGTTGGTCAGGTCGATCTGCGCCAGGACGGGCGCCGAAAGATGCTGGTTGCACAGGCCGCAATCGCTGGGGCAGTGTTTCGCGCCCTTGACCTGCGGATACTTTTGCCCGGGGTGTTCCTCGAAGTTCCACCAGGCGGCCTTGGTGAACAGCGCGACCGACGGGCTGATGCGGTCCCGCGCGTATCCGTGTTCGGGGCAGGTTTTTTCCATGAACACCGCGCCGTCGCGGACGAAATATCGCCCGACGACGATCGCGCCGCATTCGGGGCAGAGGGTTTCGACCGTGCACGGCAGGCGGCGAATCACGGGGTGAATGCGCGAGCCGTGAAAGGTTTCCGCGGCGCTGCCGGGCCAGTCGGGCGCAAGAGGCGTCCAGATCGCGTCGTGATGCACGATGGGCGGCACGTCGCAGGCAGGACAGTCGATGGTCAGCACCACCTGCTCGCCGCGGCGCTCGAACCGCGCGGGGCGCACCTCACCGCAGCGGGGGCAGGTCGCCCGCGTCTCGACGGGCAACTGCGCCCAGCGATCCGCGAAGCGGCGCATCTCCCGACGCTTTTCACGAAGCGGCCCCCAGGGGTTCCGGTTCGCCGACGCCGACGAACCGACAGCCTCTTGCACCTCGGCCACACGTTCAATCATTCCGCATTCTCCATTCCGCAAACGTCTTTTCGGCAAACCATTCTCGAAAAAGAATACTCCCGGTTACGCTTCGAAGAACGCCGGGTACGCGCGTCGATGCGTCTTTCGCCCTCGATAGGTATCGGCCAGTTCCATGAAAATATCCAGATCGCGGGCCATGTTCGAGCTGGTCGCGTCGAAGTAAAAATTGCGAATGGGGATATTCTCGTGGTCCGCGGACACGTCGTGGTAGACCGATTCGGTCACGATGCCGTTCATGCACGAAAAGGGACTGATGTCCACGATACCGTCGGCGCCCTTGCGATACAGGAACAGGCTCTTTCCGACCGAGAGCACCATTTCGCCCAGCGCCCCGTCGGCAGGCAGGTAAGGCCAAGCCGGCTGAAGCACCTCGTGATAGACGTCGTGCGGTTCCTCGTACCCGACGAAATCGTCACGAAACGGCGCGAGGAGCTTCTCCTCGTCGAGACGCTGGACCTTGTTTTTAATCAGCGCCCCGAGCATCTTGGCGGAAAATCCTTTCCCGTGCCGCTTCAGCGTGCATTTCTGCGACCAGTTGGTGTACCAGACCCACTCCCCGATGTCGCTGATCCAGCACTCCCCGCCGTGGGCTTCGATCTTCCGGACCGCGTCGTAGTTGCTGAACGTGTTCAAGCGGCAGAAGATTTCGCCCACCACGCCGATCAAGGGTTTGTGTCGCACGTACCGGGCCGGGACGGCGTGGAAATACTCCCGCGCCTCTTTCAGCGCCTCGACGAGTTCCGCCATGCGGTCCTTGGCGCCCAACGACGGATGTTCGAGCACCTGCTCCACCCGCTCGATCCCGCGCTGGAAGGCGGCGTCCGCGGCGCCGGCTTGCGTTTCGTAAGGCCGGGTCTTCAGGAGCATCTTGCGGAGAATGTCGCCGGCGATCAATCCCCGCCAGAGCGAACGGACCATCGCCTGACCGAAGCCGTCGTAGCTGTCCTTGCTGGTGGGACTGACGACCGGAATCTCCGCGAAACCGCGCTCGCGAAGGACGTGTTCGAGGTATGGGGCGTATTGTCCGAACCGGCAAGGGCCTTCCGCCGTCGGCATGAAGAACGCCGTCCGCTTCGGGTCGAAATCGTCGTCATCCATCACCCGCAGGAAATCGCCGATGGTGATCTTCCCCGGGTAGCATTCCTCGCCGGAGGTGTACAACCCCCCCAATTCGAGGGTTCGATGGTCGGATTCCGGACAGGGACGCGCGTCGACGCCGATGGATCGAAAGACGGCCGAGAACAACCGCGCCCCGACATACGTCATGCGCGGCACCCAGAGCGTCCGTCCCTCCAGACGCTGTTTCGTCGAAATCCCGGTGGACATACAAAACTCCTTCACCTCTCCGACAGAAGACACCTCGCCCGAACCCGCCGTCCGAACGTCCCCCGCTCGGGTGGGATCGGGCGTGCAAGGTACGCATAAGATACTCCAACCGTCGGCAAAACCCAATACCCGATACCGGATTTTCCCGGCCGATTAAAGGTGGATTTCCGGGGGCGGGCATGATAGTTACTACTCCCTTGACGCCGACGAAACGTTTTTCCCTCGGCGACAAGGAGCAATCTCGTGACGCGAAGCGGAATTTTCAAGGGCGCCGCCCTGATCGTGGGTTCGAGCGTGGCCTACGCGGGGATGAGCGTGCTGATCAAACAGATCACGGCGATGGGAATCGATTCCTATAAAACCACCCTGTTTCGATTCGTCATCGGTCTGGCGCTGCTGTCGACGGCGGCGCTGTTCGGGAAAATTCAACTGGTGTTCAACAAAGGCTGGTTGCTGTTCGTTCGAGGTCTGATCGGCGGCGGTTGCGTGCTGATCTTTTTCGCGACCCTCTCCAAAATCGGCGTCGCCAAGGGAACGGTGTTGATGTTCACCTCGACGATTTTCGCCAGTCTTTTCAGCGCGCTGCTGTTGAAGGAACGGATTTCCCCTTTGAAATGGCTGGCGATCGGGGCGGCGATGGCGGGGATCTATCTCGTCGGAACCAGTAAAACCGAAGGGGTGTCCTGGACGAGTTTTGGTTTTTATGAACTATTGGCCATCGTGGGCGGAATGATGTCCGGATTGATCAAGTGCATGATCAAAAAGCTGCACGCCACGGACACGTCGTATTCCATCTTTTTTTCCATGTGCGCGATGGGGATTTGGGTCGTGGTCGTCCCGGCCAACCTGATTCCCTGCCGGATTGGTATTTGGGGAGGGATTCTACTTCTGGGTGTCGGCGCTTTGGGGGCGCTGGGGCAACTGATCGGCACGGAAGGATATCGACATCTCCCGGTTTCGCTGGCGTCCCTGCTGGAGCTGTCGTTTCCGGTGTTCAACCTGGTGATCGGGGTGTTGCTCTTCCGGGAACCCTTGTCCCCGACGGGGTTGATCGGATCGGGTATGATCCTCGCCTCCTGCGCCGCGATGATTCTGATGAACCGTCGTCCTCCCGCGACGGACTTATGACGCCGTGCCGGTCGGCTGAAAGATGCGCAGCCAGGCTTCCAGGGACAGCAGGCTCCAGATGAGCAGTCGCTTGTTCTTTTGGCCGGTGCAATGGGCGTCCAGCACGCCGGCGATGTACGTCCGGTGAATCAGCTCGCCAAGGCGCGAATCGTCCCCCAGGAGCATGTTTCGCACGAATTGTTCGCTTCGTCCTCGAAACCAGCTTTCGTCCGGGGCGCTGAACCCCTGCTTGCGCGCCGCGACGATCTCCGGCGGTAAGTGTTTTTCCATCGCCGCCCGCAGCACGGTCTTTCCGGTGTGCATCTGGTCCTGGTAATAGCTTTTTTTCCGCTGGAGGTTCTCGTCCAGCCGTTCGAGATGCTCGATCCCCGCGACCTTGTAGCGCACGGGAATGCGACACGCCAAATCCACCAGGTCGTTGTCGAGGAAGGGAATTCTCTGTTCGAGCGAATGGGCCATCGCGAGTTTGTCGTCCAGCACCAATAACCCGTGCAGGAACGTCTTGCACTCGAAGTACAGCGAGGTGTTGACCTGTTGCGTCAGCGTGTCGGGGTTCGGGCCGTCCAGACCGCTTAACACCGACCGGAAAACGTTCAGCGTGTGGTTTTTAAAGGGCATGAACTCGTCCGTGCCGAGAGCCCGCAAGCGTTCCGCCGTTTGAGACGTGTACAGCGTCTGTTTTTCCTGGTTGCTCACCAGCCGCTGCCAGTAGTGGTAGTAATTGGCGACGAATTCTTCCTCGCCCGGACCGACCGCCGCCGCGTACCGCCAGGGATATCCGCCGAACAGCTCATCCCCGCCGGCGCCGCTGAGAACCACCTTCACGAAACGACTGGCCAGTCGGCACATGTAGTAGTTCGGGTAGCTTTGCCCGAGGCGCAGATCCTCCAGGTGATGCACCAGGGCGAACATCGCGGCTTCCATGTCGCCGGAGTGCATCACGCACTCGTAATGCTCCGTCTGGAAGCGGCTGGACATCTTCTCCGCCAGTTCGCGTTCATCGAAGCGCTGTTCGCGCTGGTTGGCTTCGGAAAGGTCGAATCCGCCGGTGAAGGTGAAGATGCGTCCGAGCCGCCGGGCGGTCAGCATCGTGACGGTGCCCGAATCCATGCCGCCGGAAAGGTAACTTCCGATCGGCACGTCGCCCATGCACTGCCGTTCGACCGCCGTGCGAATGCGCTCCGCGAGGTCTTCCTGAATTTCCTCCGGCGGGCGCGGGTCTTCGTCGCGAAAGCGGAAATCCCAGTACGTCCGGGTTCGCGCGTCGCCGTCGGCGCCGACGGTCAGAATCGTCGCCGGCGGCAGGAGTCGAATTCCCGCGAACAGCGTTCGATCCGAGAGGATGTTCTGGAATGAAAGGTATTCGTTCAGCGCCAGGTAATCCAACCCCGTCCGTTGGGGCAGGTACGCCAGGATCGACTTGATCTCCGAGGCGAACAGCAGCATCCCGTCGCCTTCTCGGACGTACACGGGCTTGATGCCGAACCGGTCCCGCACGATGTGCAGTTGTCGCGTGTCGGCGTCCCACAGCCCGAAGGCGAACATGCCGTTGAGTTTTTCCACCATCGCCAAACCCCACTGACGGTAGGCCGCCAGCAGCACCTCCGTGTCGGTGCGGCTGATGAAGCGATGGCCGAGCGCTTCGAGCTGCTCTCGCAGTTCGAGGAAGTTGTAGATTTCCCCGTTATAGGTGATCCACAGGCGTCCGCTCGCGTCGGTCATGGGCTGATGGCCTCGCGCGGATAAATCGACGATGGACAACCGCCGGTGCCCCAGGAACACGTCCCACGAACCGCCGGCCAGTTCCCCGCGACCGGCGGGGGAGTCGATGACGGGCATCTGCGGATGCAGGTGGGCGAACCGGCTGTCCGTCAGCAGCAGGCCGCAGGACAACCCCGCACCCGCGCCCTGTCCGCTCTGGAAGGCGAGATATCCCGCGTCGTCCGGGCCGCGATGGGCGATGGCCTCGACCATCGCCCTGAAGCGGTCCGTCTCCAGCGGTCGTCCGTCGAATCGAATAGCTCCGGCGATTCCGCACACGATAATACTTCTACTTGCCGATCAGCGCGGCGTCGATTTTTCCCTGGTGAATGGTCCTGCCCGTGCCGTCGGCTTTGACGCTCGTGAGCATCAGGTTCGTGCCGGCCGTCCCGAAGACGGCGTACTTGCTGAGGTACAGCACCGTTTCGTCGTCCAGCCAGACGGGGTAGATCGTCGCCTGGGAACCCATCCCGCCTCCGGTCTGCTTGGCGGCGTCGGTGGCGATGGGTTTCATCGCCGAGGCGTCCGCCGGGGCGACGTTCAGCGTGATCGCGCCGTCCTTTTCCTGGGAACTGCCGATCAGCACCTTGGTTCCCTTGGGGGAATAGACGGCGTATCCGGCGTCGTCGCTGATTTCCTTGGACGCCCCGGAGCCCAGGTCCAGGGAGAACAGCTTGCTTTTCCCGTCCACTTTTTCCGCGAATTTCGCGTCGGCGGCGGCGACTTTCAATGCCGTCAGCATCGCCGTCTTCCCGTCCGGGGAGACGTCGAAAAAGGCGCCGCTTTCTCCCACCATCCCGGCGATGGGCTGGGTCTTTCCGTCGACGACGTTCATCAACACTAATTTGCCGGCGTATTGACTGGTTTTTTCGATCTTGCTTTCGATCTGGAAGATCACCACGTTCTTCCCGTCCGGCATCCATCGATGAATGCCCGCGATGTTGCTCGCGAGGGGCTTGGTGGTTCCCTCCGCGACGTTGATGAGAATCAGTTCGGGCATGTTCTGGTCCAGGGGCGCGACTTTCTGGTCCGCCACGCGCGTCACCGTGGCGTACTTCCCGTCCGGGCTCCACTGGGCGTAGGTGATGTTGCTTCGGGAGAACAGTTCCTTCGTTTGTCCCGCGGCGTCCAGCAGCATGACCTTGAACGACGGGCCCATCCCGCCGGAAGCCTGCACGAACACCAGGGCGCTGTTTCCGTCCGGCGCGTACAGCGCGAAGGCCGCCTGGCCGTCCGCCGGCTTGTTCCACACCTTCACGGAACCGTCCGCCGGTTTGTACACGACGAATCCTTCCTGGCGGGGAATCAGAACGTCGCCCCGCGGCGAAACGCTCAGCTCCACGGGCAAACAGCCGCCCAGAACGGTCATCAAACCAAACGCCGCCAGACTCCACAGATGTTTTTTGTAATGCATGGGTTTATCCTTTCCCTGGTAAGTAAATATCCAATCCGCGGAACCAAACAACCCGCTGAACGCACAGAACTGTACACCCAATAGCGCGAGAAAACAAGAACGGGAACGCCGATCCGTGAAAAACGGAAGGACGCCTCCGGTTCGGGAAGAAACCCCCGCTTCGTCCCGCGAAAAATAATTTTCAATTTGGGCGGAATCCCTCTTGACTGTGGGGAAAAATCGACGATATTGCGCGCATGGGAAGTTTTCGCCAAGCCGCCCCCCTGGCTGCAAGGGTAGCCTCTGAACCGGACGAGCGGCGACTTCGCCGGAGGCTACATACCCTCCATGGATGAAACCGATGTTTTCGGTTCACTCGGTCTGGGCCGAATGAACCTGTCGGACAAGGCGCTGTTCGATCACGCCTTCGCCACGACCCACCCCCAATTGTCCGATTACACCTTCGCCAACACCTACATCTGGCGCGACGCCATTCACCTCCGCCGGCAGATTTTCCACGGGTGTCTTTGCGTCTTCGCCAACGGCCAGGATGGATTGTCCCTGCTGTTTCCCCCTCTCGGAGAGGGAAACTTCCAGTCCGCTCTCGCCGAGGCGGTCGCCATCTGCCGGGAGTTCAATGCCCGCATGGGCGTCGAGCAGACTCCGCGCGTCGAGTACGTCAGCCAGTCCCTCCTGGCGAAGTTCACCGACGAAAGCATCGTCAAGCCGATGAGCGGTGACTATATCTACTCGACCCGACGGATGATCGACCTGGACGGTCCGGACCTGGGCGCGAAACGCAAAGGACGAAGCTGGTTCCTCCGCCACCACAACCCGTATACCACGCCCTTGCGGCCCGATGACGTTCCGGCGTGCCTGGCGCTGCTGGAACGATGGACCCACCAGGCGGAGGAATCCACCGAGCCCGACGACCCGGAACAAACCGGCATTCGGAATAAACGAACCAAGGAGACAGCCGCCACGCGCGACGCCCTGGCGAATTACCAGGCGCTGGGATTGTCGGGGATGCTGCTCTGGTCGGGCGAGGAACTCGTGGGATTCACCCTCGGCGAGCGCCTGCACGACGAACAGACGTGCAGCATCCTCATCGAGAAGACCAACCGGGAGTTTCGCGGGTCGGCCAACTACATCTTCAGCGAGTTCTGCCGCCAATACTGGGCCGACACCGCCTGGTGCAACGCCGGCGACGACTGGGACATGCCCTCCCTCGCCTGGACCAAGCAAAGTTATCAGCCCGCCGCCCGTCTGAACAAGTGGGTGGTCTGGCCGAAGGTCCCCGCACGCTTCCTTTCGGTTCCCTCGATCCCGACGCCCGAAGTCAGCCGGGAGGTTTCCGATACGATCCTCGACACGGGACGGCTGGAAGATCTTCCGGACCTGCTGCGCCTGGAATCGTATTGCTTCCCCGCGGATGAGACGTTCAATCGTCGGCAGATGCGGTATCTGCTCCGCTGCCCGCGCGTCACGACGTACCTGGTGCGCGCCGAAGGACAGGTCGCCGCCGCGGCGATCGTCGCCCGCCGACGGACGAGTCGCGGGATTCACGCGCGTTTATACAGCATGGCCGTCGCGCCGTCCCATCGTCGACGCGGGTTCGGACGGATGCTGATGAAACAATGCGTCTCCTCCCTCCTCGAGGAAGGCGTCGGTACGCTGTCCCTGGAAGTCCGCCGGGACAACACCCCCGCCGTTACACTCTATGAATCCATGGGATTCCAGAAACTCCATCCCCTCCCGGAATACTACGGGCCGGGTGCGGACGGCTGGCGCATGGGACTGAAACTCACCGGAAGCCTTCCGGAAGGCGAAATCGTCAAACCCGCTATCCCATCAACAGAAGCAGAGCTTTGCGAGCCTTCAGAGCGTCGAAGCGTTTGAGGGCTTTTTTCCGGGGAAGCATTTCCACGGCGATGTCGCGTCGTCGGAGAAACGCCTGGGCGGCGGCGCGCAAGGGCGCGTCGTTGTCGACGCCGAGAATGAGAATCTCCGGTCCGCCGCGGCAGGCGCGGCCGAGATCCTTCTCGGTGACATCGGCCGCGGACGCGAGCCTGGTCGTATCGTCCCCTTTTTGGCGTTTTCGCACGCGCCCGTTGACGCGCACGAGGATGTCTTCCTGATATATCTTCTTCCCCGCCTGGATCGTGTGATCATCGGTCAGCTTCAGCGCGGGATAATGATCGAAAGACCTCTCCCCACCGGCGAAGGGATCGAGTCCCGCTTCGGTCATCGCCAACGCCGCCGCCCCGAGAACCCCCGCGTCGTCGCCCAGGGCGCTTTGCACGATCCGCCCGCCGGGGCGCGGGCCGAAATAGGGATCCGCGGAGATCGCCGCCTCGAGGATCGGCATGAGGAAGTCGCCGCAGGCTTCCATCACCCCGCCGCCGAAGATGATCACGTCCGGCTCGAAGATATGTCGCAGCGTCAGGCAGGCTTGCCCCATCACTTCCCCGGCGCGAGTCAGGATCGTCGTGGTCAGCGCGTCGCCCGCGTCCAGCGCGCGGCGGAGCATACCGCTGCGGATCGGTTCGTCAGGCCCGCCGATCCAGTCGGCCAGGACGGTCGGTTGTCCCTCGGCGATCGCCCGGCGGATGTCGCGTTCCATCGCCACGCGGGCCGCGATGGCTTCGAGACATCCGCGATTCCCGCATCCGCAGATCGGTCCGTGGATGTCCATCACCATATGGCCGACCTCCGCGGCGGAGTACCGCGTGCCGCGCAGAAGTTTTCGATTCACGAGAATCCCCCCGCCGATGCCCGTGCCGACGAACACGCCGACAGCCGTGTTCGCTTCCCGCGCCGAACCGACCCATTTCTCGCCGATCGTGCAGGCGTCGGTGTCGTTGGCGAAGGCGACGGGGACGTTGAATTTCTTTCGCAGCGGCGCGATTAAGTCCAGTCCCATGATGTCGGTGTTGGGCGAGTTGTCCACGCGATTCTTTTTGTAATCCAGCAATCCGGGCACCGCCAGGCCGATCCCGCCAAGCGTGTCGCCGACTTTATCTTCGTCCAGCACCTGGGCGATGGCGTCCGTGACCGTCGATAGAATCGCTTCGGCGCCCCCTTCGCGCGGAGTTTCGGCGCGCTGCCGTTTCCGCACGACGCCGGAAGAGGTAATCACCGCCGCCTGGATGTTCGTGCCCCCCACGTCCACGCCGATCAGGTTGATTTTGGATTCCGCCATACTCGAAGATTATACCGAACTCGCGCCGAAGGGCAAAACCGCAATCATTTTTCCTTGCCGTACATCGCCACCAGACGCGCCAGCAGGATCGCCAGATACAAAGGCCCGATGACGCACTCCAGCAGCGTCAACGATCGCGCGACGGACGAGACCGGAACGATATCGCCGATGCCCAGCGTGGACAGCGTGCTGAAACTGTAATACAGGTGGTCGCTGAAACCGATATTGTCCTTCATTCCGTGCAGGAGGCTCTTGTCCGCCTGAAACGAACCGGGCATGAACTGTTCCGTCGCCCCGTATAACGCCATCCACGCCACGCCCAGCAGCAAATACACCGAAACGGCCCGGCAGAGCAGATCCGCGTTGATTTTTTTCGCCCGCAGAATGAATCCCACCTGCGACAACGCCACGTACAGCGTCGTGGCGGCGAAGAACAGGGAAATGATTCCTTTGAAATAGGACGTGGATGTCGCGGGATCGGAAATCTTCAGGGAGTGATCCAGCCACCCCAGGATCAGGCAGGGCGCCGCCAGCAGACACGCGACCAGGAGAGTTCCGGGACGATCATGGACTAACCACGCTCCCGCCAGAAGGATCAGGGTAAAACAGATATACAGCGCGAGCCTGGCGAGTTGATGATCGGTCGAATCGGTTCCGCCCATTTCTTCAAACTGCGGATAGATCGCCAGCAGCAGGAACAAGCTCACCAGCAGGGAGGCCGGGCGGGATCCGGGAAACCATCGTCGATGAAGCCACGTTCGTTTCGGTTCCATCATGCGCCTCCTCTTCCGCTATGATTCCCGTCTGACAAACCTTCCAGCTGCTGCCGGACGGCGTCGGCGGTGTGTGGTTCGTCATGGGCTTCGGCGGCCGCCAACGCCGCCTCGAACATCCGACGGGCTTCGCCCAACCGCCCCGCCGCCCGAAGACATTTTCCCGCCTCCACGCGCGCGGGGAGATAATCCTCCTCCAGGCGCGTGCACTCGGCGAACGCTTCCAGGGCGCCGTCGAAATCTCCCGCCGCGGTAAGTTCCTTGCCCAGGCTGTAGTGCAAAAACACGTCCCGGGGTTCCTTCTCCAGCAGGGCGCGTATTGTTTCGATGCGCTCGTTCATATCTTGATTCTATTTCGCCCGTATGTGGGCCGGGAGAAACGGATACAGCAGCGCCGCGACGCCCGTCAGGATCAGCGTCAACGCCAGCAACCCCAGCAGCAGCGCCCAGACGTACGTCAATACGTACCACAAGGTGCCTTCCACGAACTCACCGACCGCCGGAACCGCCGCGGCGACGGCGGCCAACAGGGCCATCAGAATGACGGCGACAATCAGCGTCGCGCGCCAGTCGTGTCGCACCGGACCCAGGCGCACGGAAAAAATCGCCGAAAGGTACACGAACAATCCCACCCGCCAGTTCAACCAGTCCTGCTTCCCGATCATTTCACAGAAGCGGCGCAACAGGACGATCTGGTAGACCAGGAAATCCCAGAAGGCGTCCCATTGCAGCGGCGGTTCCTTCGGCAGGGACGTCAGGTCCAGCAGGCCGTTGGGCAGGATCAGCGAGTGCACCATCCCACGCCCCAGCCATTTGGTCGTCGCCGCCAGCGCCAGACAGCCCATCACCAGCGCCAGAAACGATGAAAGCATCGACACGAAAAATCCGTGTTTCCCGCTGATGGCGAATCGGCAGGCGTCTTCCTTGACGTCCTGGGGGCTGATCAGTCCGCCGAAGGCCGGGCGTCCCGTCATCAGTCGTCCCGCGGAATAGGCGGCCTCGCTCACGAGCGTCGCCGGGAGCATCAGCCAGTCTACCACCGCCCCGCCGAGACGGCGCGTCCAGTAGCGATACACTCCAATCCCCGCCACGAGGATCAGAATCAGCCACATTCCCAGGGTTCCGTAGATCATGTCAATCCGTTGACGACGTGAAAGCGTTTTTCGCGAAGGCTACGCGTTGTTCCGGCGGCGGTGGAAATTCGTTGTCCAGGGCTTCAATCCGTTTCAAACGGGGTACCAAGCCGATGCCGTTGGCGATCTGAATCGCCAGGCCCGGGCGGGCGTTGAGTTCCAGAAGCACCGGTCCCGCGTCGCGATCCAGAACGATATCCGCGCCGAAATATCCCAGGTGCGTCATTTCGTAACAGCGCGTCGCCAGGAGCAGGTGCTTGTCCCACTCCGGCACGCGTAAGTCGTCGAATTCCCTGCCCGTGTCGGGGTGGCGCTTCACGGGACGATCATACTGCACCGCTCCGCGCGATCGGCCGGTGACGATGTCGATCCCCACGCCGACGGCGCCCTGGTGCAGGTTCGCCTTTCCGTCCGAATCGGCTGTCGAACAGCGCATCATCGCCAGGACGGGATATCCCTGAAAGACGATCACCCGCACGTCGGGCACGCCCTGGTAGCTGTATCCCGCGAAGGCGTCGGTGAAATGAATGTACTGTTCGACCATCGCGCAATCCGTCTGCCCGCCCAGGCTGTACAACCCGCTGAGAATATTCGACACGTGCCGGAACAGATCGGTATTGTCCAGCGTTTCCCCGCTGGGTTTGATGTACTCGCCGTTTTGGGTTCGCCCGACGACCACGAGGATCCCTTTTCCTCCCGAACCCTTCGTCGGCTTGATGACGAATTCGGTTTCGTCTTTCAGGAGCGCCGGAACGTCGCGCACCTGGCGGTTGAACCGCACCACGCCGATCAAGCGCGGGCCGGCCAGACCCAACCGCTGGGCGAGCAGCTTCGTCTGAAGCTTATCGTCCACGCGGGGATAAAAGCGCCGGGGATTGTACGCGTGGATATAGGCGTGATTCCGGGCGTTCATGCACAACGTTCCGGTCCGGCGAAGTCGAAACGGATTGCCCAGCCGTATCATGCTATTTCCTCACCAGGGGTTCAAACCGTCGCAGTTCCAGCAGGCGATATCCCGTGTACGTGCCCAGCAGCAGAATCGCCGCCAGCACGATCAGCGTCACTTCCGGAAACGCGAAGGTGATGTGCGCGACGTAATGGTTGGTGATGGCGAGATACACCAGCACGGCGGTGAACAGACTCGCCGAAACCTGCTTGACGGCCTCCCACGTGCCGGATTCCTCGGCCGTGATCGACATGCGCTCGATCGTCCACGCGATGATGATCATCGGGAAAAACGTCACCGCCATTCCCTGGGGCAGTCCCAGGCGATAACTCAGCACGCTCATCAGCGTCATCAGGATAATCACCACGATCACGCACGCGCTGATGCGCGGAACGAGCAGAAGATTCAACCGGCTGAGGTGACTTCGGATCATCAAACCGACGACGACGATCACGATGAAGATCAGCAATCCCGTCACGATCCGGGTTTCCATGAACGCCAGCGCGATCAGCACGGGCATGAACGTTCCGGACATCGTCAGTCCCACCACGTTGCGCATCAGCACCACGATCAACGCCCCCAGGGGAACCAGCAGGAGCTTTTTGATCATGTTCTGTTCGCTGACGGGCAGCGAATAGATCGAGAGAAATCGGGTTCCGAATCGTCCTTCCTCGGCGCGAATTCGCAGAAGGTCCTCCTCCGGCAGGACGTTTCGAATGACGGAAATGCTGATGCGCGATTTCGAGCCGCCCACGATGTCCAGCAGCGATTCGCCCCCCTGCTGCCAGAGGACGAATCGAGGCGGCAACCCTCGCTTTCCGGTGACGGGATCGAAGAGCGTCCAGCCGCGCTTCGTGTAGACTTCCAGCAGTTCTTCCAGGGGTTGACGACGCTTGCCGTCTTCCAGTTGCACGCCCAGCGCCAGCCGGGCGGGGATGCCTTTCATCGCCAGCAGGTCGATCGCGAGTTTGACGGGGGATTTCGCGTAGTCCGTCTCCCCCAGCAACACCTGCATCGCCTGGGAGGGCGTCTGGCGGTTCATCATGCGCAACAATTGTCCCGTGAAACTCAGCCGGCTTGAGGAATGCTTCGTCGCCTCTTCGAGCACCTCTTTCGCGGCGGTTTTCAGGTGTTTTTCCATGGCGGGGAAGGTGGGCTTGGGCGGTTCAGGACCGGGTTCATACGCGCGGGAACCGAAGACGTCATACACCTGGAGACGATACGTCAGGGTCTGGCGTCCCTTGGCGTTTCGCGTGGTCCAGATGGCGCGCAGATCGCCGTTTACGGTTTCCTTCGCGAATCCGTATCCCGCCGCGGCGGCGTTCTGATCGAGAATCTTGAAGCCGGGAGACTTGTCCGGCGCCGCTAAGGAAACCCGCACCGGTCCGCCCTTGGCGGTGAACGTCACCTGCGCTTCGACCAGCCAGATCGAGGTTTGTTTTCCCGGACGAAGCGAATATTTCAGAACGGTGGTCTTATAGATCACCCGCCCGACGGCCAGCGCCGTCAAGAGTCCGCAAATCACGTACATGTGCAGGCGGGATAAGCGTTTAGTCGCCATTGACTATCTCCGGATTGAGCGTCCGTGAGACGCTCACATCCACCGCCGCCTGCCCGTTGAGCACATTGCGCCCGATCAGCATCTGGTACGCGAAATTATGACGATTGGCCAGGGTGAATTGCCGTTTGAGCACCACCTCGCCCATGGAAATCGTCAACGTCACGACCGGTCGACGCGGGGATTTCTTGTCGTGCTGCACGATGCGAACGAACCGCGTGACGGGTCTCTCGAACTTGTACTTTTTCTTCGTTTTGCGGTCCAGCAGGTAAAAGCGAACCCAGCGCTTCCCGTCCCGCTCGAAAACGGTCTCGTCGTACGCGTCGATGGACGACGTCGTCGCGCCCGTGTCGATCCGCGCCTCCAGGATAATGCGGGCGGGATACACCACGATGGGCTCCACCTGCCCGATGATCCCCACCGGGAGCGTGGTTTCCGGCGGCGCCGGTTGCGAGGAGGGAGCGTTCACCGGTTCCGGCGGCGCGGCACAGCCGGACAGAAACCCTCCCCCTACGACAAAAAGTATCCATCCCGCACGAATCATTCCATACACGCTCCTTTTCGCGTCTTACCGGCTGGATAGTATAAAGCGATTGCGGATTCCTGTCATCCGGATTCGCCCAGCCAATCGGAATTCCAAAACCATGGGCAGTAATTGATCTTATCGGACGGTTACCCCAGCCACCATCGCAGAATATCCCACCGGGACGGGTCCACCGGTCCCCAGATCAGCCAGGCGATGTACGCGCCGGTCATGATATCATAAGGCCAACTCGCGCGGGGGTACAGCCAGGGCTGAATTTTATGTCGCCAGGTTCCCCGCCGCGCGGAAGTTATCGGGGCGTGTCCGGCCATCACCGCCCGGGCATGGAGCACGCGGCGCAGAAGGGTGAAGATCGGCAGGAGGGACAGTTCGACGACGTAGGCGGGCAGGTTGCAGGCGAACGCGGCGATAATTGTCGCGGCGCAGCGCTCCGGACGCTGCCAGTATCCCACGGAACAATCCTCGATGATATCCTCCGCGCGGGCCTTGACGTAGGAGATCATGACCGCTTCCAGGAATCCCAGCGCGCACAGGCCGGCGAACGTGTAATTGGCCGGCTCGCGCCAGATGAATCCGAATCCCAGTCCCGCCCAGATCGCGAAATCGCTGATCCGGTCCATCGTGCTGTCCAGCAGGGCGCCGAATTTCGTGCCCGACCCGGCGAAACGGGCGACCGTTCCGTCGAGCATGTCGCAGGCGAAGCTGCCGAACAAAAATCCCGCCGCCGACAGGCTCCATTCCCAACAGCCGGTCTTGATGTTCAACGCGAAACAAACGCCCGCTCCGATCGTCAGCAGCGCGCCGATCATCGTCAGCGTGTTGGGCGTGACGTGCAGGCGGATCAAGCCCCGCGCCAGGGCGTCCCGGGCGGTGGCGAATACCCATCCGATGTGTTTTCCGATCATGACGGCTAGTCTTACAGCAAACTCCAGCCGGAATCAACCCGCGCCGTGGCACCTTCAAGCTCGTCTTCGAGCTTGAAGGCGCCCTGGAGTTTGGCGGTTTGAGGGATTTTGACCGTTTTGTGGCGGGGGATTTCGGGGCTGGGGCGAATTTTTCTTGTCGGATCTCT
>JAFGJE010000040.1 GCA_016929245.1 Phycisphaerae bacterium | reverse complement strand
GAGCAATGATGACATCCTTGTCGTCCATCCCTCATTCTATAACACCTTTTCAAGCCGGGCGCAATCGGATTATTCCGAGAATTGAAATTTTTTTCGTGAACGGTTACCTTTCCGCAAAATAAATATGCTCATATTAATCATTTTATATCTTGTAATATGCTCATAATGAGCTAATATGAACATTGTTCGATCATTTGTGTTCAACGGATTGGTTGTTTCACCTCGTGTAACCCAAACCGGCCTGACGTATTTCATGGATAACTTAAGGCTTTTCACGACAAGAAGAAAGCGAAGGAATGACGGATGAAATCTTTCTATGATTTTGAGATTTTTCACAAAATGCTGGACGGGATCGACCTGGACGATCACGTGGTGGCTTCGTATTACCTGAAGGATCGCCTGGAGGGCGAGAAATTCCTGGATCACTTCGCGCTGGTGCAGGCGATGGGTCTGGAAGGATCCACCGGCACGTGGGAGAAGGTGGAGGAAGACACCCAGGCCGTCCGCGAAGCGATGTCCAGCAAGATGGTGGGCTATCACGAAATTCCCAGTGATGATCCGTACACGAAATCGGCCGTCGTGCAGTTGGCGTTTCCGATCCGCGCCTGGGGCGACAACGTGCCCATGATGCTGCTGGCGATCGCGGGCAATTGCTTCGCGTATTCCAGGAACATCATGCTGACGGACCTGTTCATCGGCAAGAATTTACTCGCGAAGTTCCAGGGTCCGAAGTTCGGCGTTCCGGGCATCCGGGAGTTGACCGGCGTGCGGGATCGCCCCTTAAGCCTGCACATCATCAAGCCGAAGATGGGCATGACGCCCGAGCAGACCGCCAACCAGGTGCGTCAGACGCTCCTGGGCGGGGCGGACATGTGCAAAGACGACGAGATGCTCGGTGACGCCTACAACAACACCGTGGAACAGCGCCTCCCGCTGGTGATGGACGAGATCAACCGCCATGCCGACAAGACCGGCAAGAAAATGATCTACCTGTGCAGCATCACCGACGAACCGACGAAAATGCGCGACAAAGCCAAACGCGCCGTCGAACTGGGCGCCAACGGCCTGCTGGTGACGTACTCCGCGGGACTGGGCGCGTTGCGGGAACTGACGTCCGATCCGGAGATCAACGTACCGGTGATGCTGCACGCTTCGCACATGATCGCGATGATGAAGCAGATCGCCTGGCCGGTGCTGGCGAAGCTCTGCCGCCTCTGCGGGGCGGACCTGATGCTCACGCCCACGATGTGGTCGTCGATTCCCATGGTGACGATGGAAGAAGGGCTTCGCACGTCGTTCGTGAAGCTCGCGCCGTGGGGACACATCAAGCAAACGTTCCCCATGCCCTGCGCGGGCGTGTATCCGGGACTGGCGGAAGTCATCATCGGCGAGTACGGTAAGGATATTGTCATTCCCGCCGGTGGTGGTATGCTGGGGCATCCGGGCGGGTACACCGCCGGGGCTGAGGCGTGGCAGCAGGCGATCGCGGCTGTCATGGCGAACGTTCCGTTGCCCGAAGCGGCGCGGAAACCGGAAAACAAGTCGCTGCGCGGCGCCCTGGAGAAGTGGGGTTACATGGAACGTCCCAAAGCCCCCTGGCTGCGCCTCGCGCCGGAATATCAACCCAAACCGATGACGTTCTAATCGACGAATAAGGAGAACGACCATGTTGGGACCGTATCCCCTTGGGGCCTGTTTGCCCACGTTTACTTCCTGCGCGGATCGCTATTGTCTCTCCGGTTACGGCGGGGGCGGAAAGACGATGGAGGAAATTCTGGACCTGGCCGTCCAGGTGAAACCCCTGGACGGCGTGGAGCTGGTGGGCAACTGGCACGTGAATGACGAGAACATCGACGAGGTGGCGGGGATGCTTCGTGAACGAAAGCTGAAGCTCTGCCTCTTGACGCCGGATCTCTGGACGCAGGCCAAGTGGGGCAAAGGGAGTCTGGCGGCTGGCGACAAGGCCACCCGCGCCGCGGCGGTCGAGGAAGTCAAAAAGGTCATGGACTGGGCCGAGCGACTCGATTGCGCGTACGTGAACGTTTGGCCGGGACAGGACGGATACGACTACTGTTTCCAGGCCGACTTCCCCGCCGCGATGAAATGGCTGCGCGAGGGCGTCGCCCGGTGCGCCGCGCACAATCCGAAGGTCAAGGTGCTGGTCGAATATAAACTCAAGGAACCGCGGACGCATTGCTACGTCAACAGCGCGTCCAAGGTGTTGCTGCTTCTGGAGGGAATCGAGAACACCGGTTGCCTTCTGGACGTGGGTCATGCGCTGGCGGCGGGGGAAAACATGGCCGAGGCCGCCTGCCTGCTGGCGGAGTACGGCAAGCTGGACTACATTCACCTGAACGACAATTATCGTTCCTGGGACGACGACATGCTGGTTTCGGCGGTGCACGTTCCGGAGTATCTGGAGTTCGTCTATTGGCTCAAGCGCCTGGACTACCAGGGCTGGCTGACGCTGGATATTTTCCCGTATCGCGAGGAAAAAATCGCCTCCGCCGCGGAATCCTTCGCGTGGCTGGAGTTGCTGTTCGCGGCTGTCGAAAAGGTGGGCATGAAGGAAATCGAATCCGTCATCCGGCGCGGCGAAGGAACCGAAGCGTCCCGCATTCTCCGAAAAATGCTTAGTTAACGTAATAAGGACCACGACCATGAGAACACCGAAAATCGGATTGTTGACCGGCGGGTACTTTGAGTACTGGAAGATGTACGAAGGCCTGGAGCGGGAAGTCGAAACGGAAATGAAGCAACTCGCCAAGGCGCTGGGCGAGACGATGGACGTCGTGTGGTCCGGCTTCGCCGACACCGAGGAAAAATGCGACGCGGCGGGGAAGAAATTCCAGGCCGAGAACATCGACCTGCTGGTGATCTGCGAGGGAACGTATTTCCCGGACTATATGCCCATCCAGACGGCGGAGTACGTGCCCGACGTTCCGATCCTGGTGCTGATGACCCAGCCGCACGATCACGTGCCGGAGACTATGGATTACAAGGACGCGATTCATCATTCCTTCGGCATCGTCGGGGCGGTGCAGTTGACGGGCGCGTTCCGCAAGATGGGCAGGAAATTCGAGGTGCTCCTCGGTGCGCTGGACGATCCGTCCCTGCCGGATCGTGTGAAGGATTACGCCAAACTCGCCACGCTGAAACGCGAATTGCGGTTTATGAACCTGGGCATCATCGGCCATACGTTTCGGGGGATGTATGATCTCGAACTGGACAAGACCATGCTCAAGGCCGTGCTCGGTCCGACGGTGGTGTACATTGAACTGAATGAGTTGTTGGAGATCTGGAAGGAAACATCGTCCGAGGAGTCCGAAACAGTAACCGCCCGGATGCTCGAAACCTACCAACTGGACGGCCCGGATCGGCAGGACGTCTGCAAAGCCTGCCGACTTGGTTTGGCGATGGAAACGCTGGCGGATCGGTATCGCCTGGACGGCCTGGCGCATCTTTGCCAGCACCTGATCCACGTGGAAACCGAAACCACACCCTGCTACGGCAACACCAGGCTGGTGGAAAAAGGCGTGATGGTCACGTGCGAGGGCGACCTGGGCAATCTCGTGGCGATGTGCATTCTCCATCGGCTGACCGGCCAGGCCGCCTACCAGGGGGAATGGGGCATGTTCGACGTGCCGCGAAACGCCATGCTGTTCGTGCATCACGGGGCGGGCAGTCCGACGCTCGCCAAAAGTCCCGACGACGTTCGCATCACGCCGACCGGCGAGAAGTGGGGCTTCACGGGACAGGGCGCGTCCTTCCGGTATACCGGCAAGCCCGGGCCGGTCACGCTGGCGAGCCTGATCTGCGACCGCGACGGCTGGAAGATGCTCATTACCGGCGGCGAGGTGATCGACGTGCCGGTTCGCCCTTACTGGGGCGAGCAGTTCACGATCCGCACGGAAAAACCCGTCATGGAATACCTCGCGGAACTCTGCCGCGAAGGCGTGACGCACCACGCCGCGATGGTCTACGGCGACCTGCGCGAACCACTGAAACAACTGGCGGACCTTCTGGATGTACGGAAGTTCATTTTGTAAGGGATGGAATCAACATGTCGATGACGCCGACCGAACGAATTCTCAACACACTGGCAGGAAAACAAGTGGATCGTCTGCCGGTGATGGATATTTTTCACAACGTCGATCTCATCGAGCATCTGACGGGAAAAACACTCACGTCGCGAAACGCCGAAGACCTCTGCTGCGAGGCAATTCGATCCAAACTCGACCTCTGCCGCCATTTTGCCGTTCCCGATCCCGAATGGTTCGAGGATCGGCAATGGGAGGACGAGGACGGGTTCGTCCTGCGGGAGAACTGGTGGACCGGCGCGTACGTCCATTGTCCCGTCCAGTCAACCGAAGAAGCGCGGGACCAGATGAAAAAAGACGCGGATCGCATCCGTCGCGCGACGGAAGACCACCGCGTGCTCAGTCAGGCGCAGGTGCACGTGAACCTGCCCGGGGAGCGATGCGAGACGTTCGAGGAAATCGGCGAGGTGTTCAATCGGGTCGCCCGGAAGCTGCAGCCGACGGTTTCGGTGTGTCCGGAAACCGAAGTGGGAATGTACACCGCGTTGGCGCGGTACGGTTTTGAATGGTTCTTTTTCACGTATCAGGATTATCCGCAGGTGGTGCGGGACTTCTACAACGCGCTGACGGATTACGAAGCCGAGAAGATTCGTACGTACGGCCGGGAGCTGGAATCCCCCATCGCGATGCTGTCCGAAGCGGTGGCGAGTAACACGGGGTTGCTGTTTCGGCCTGATTTTATCCGTGAGTTTCAAATGCCGAACATCCGAAAGATCGTCGATGCCTGGAAGGCGGCGGGGAAAAAGGTGATCTTCCACGCGGACGGAAACCGGTGGGACATCCTGGACGACATCATCGCGATGGGCGTCGATTCGATCAATCCCTGCGAGGAACTGGCGGGCATGACGGTGAGGGAATTCAAAAAGCGATATCCCGACATCACGATTGGAAGCGTCATCGACTGCCAGCATCTGCTGGCGATGGGAACGATCGAAGAAATCCAAAACGCCTCCCGAAAACTGGTGCAGGATGCGGACAATCACCGAGTGTTCCTGGGCTCCTCCTCGGAAATCCATCCCCGGGTGCCGGTCGAAAACGCTTTGGCGATGTATGACATCCTTTGTCACTACCATGAGATGAGTTCCGTCAAAGGATAACGTTGTCATGCTTCGCTTACAAAATGCTTTCTGTGGGATTGAAAACACACATGCTTGAAAGATCCGTGATGGACAAATACGCGATTCTGGTTCCGGTGGGACTGGTGATTTTCATCTTCATGCAGGTGCTGTGTCACCTCGGGTTGAAATACGCCAGCACCGCGCCGCGACGTTATATTCCGTTTTTCATTCTCGGCAACGGGGTCGGTCTGATCAGCACGTGCATCCTGATCTGGGTGTATCGTCGGATGAACGCGAATATCGCGATGGGCCTGGGCATCGGCGTGTCGTTCATGCTGACGCAGATCGCGTTGGCGATTTTGTTCAAGTCCGCGTTATCATGGCCGCAATGGCTGGGGATCGTCCTGGCGGCAAGCGGCCTGTTTTTACTGGCGTTTTTCAGCGTGAAATAAAACTCGGGAAAAGAAAGGATCCCTCGTATCCGGTTACGAAAAGATGAAATGACACATGAAGACGGCACGATCCGAACGTCGAAATCGAAATGTAATTTCAATTTCAAACAAATACCTGAGCCTGACACTCACTCGTGAGGCGGGTTGGGGCTTGCGTTCGTTTCTGGATGTGAAAAAAGGATGCGAGTTTATCGCCTCCGGGGCGCCGCTGTACAGGATGCAGCTATCCAAACGCGGGGGCGAGACGATGGAACTGACTTCCCTGGACGCCAAAGACTGCAAGGTGGAGCAAAAATCCGACACCGGTTGTCAAACGATTACACTGACGTTCGGCAGGCATGGTTCGCATGACCTCCGCGTTGTCTGCACGGTTGTTTTGGAAGAAAAATCCCCGATCTGCCGGTGGCGGATTTCCGTGAAAAACAACACGTCCCACGGAATTCGGGCCGTTTTCTATCCCATAGTCCAAACCCCGCTTACGCTGGGCAAAGCCAATCAGGAAGATTGTTTCGTTTGGCCTCGTTTGGGCGGAATGATTATCAAAGACCCTTCCATCAACTCCGCGGGGTTTTCCGTGCGGGAACAATATCCCGGAAAGATCAGCGCCCAGCTTCAGATGTTGTACAACAAAACGGCGGGACTGTATCTCGCGACGTATGACGATCAGGGGAACATTAAGCATTACGGAATGCGCCGGCTGAAAGACAGCCTCGACGTTTCCCTCGAGCACAATTACGACGAAACGCCCGGCCTGGATTTTTCGTTGCCGTACGACACGGTTCTGGGCGTGTTTCACGGCGACTGGCATGACGGGGCCGACCTGTACAAAGCCTGGGGAACCCAACAGCACTGGTGTTCCAAAACGCTCGCGCGGCGGAAGGACATCCCCGGCTGGGCAAAGCAAGGACGGCCGTATCTCATGTTCATGCAGACCGGCCATCAGGGAACATTATGGTACGGGCCGTTGCGAACGGCGGCGGAGTTGCCCAACTCGCGATATTTCCCGTCGAAAAAACTTGCGCCGCTGATGAAGCAATACTCCACCTCCCTGAAAACACCGGTGATTCCCCTTTGGATCGCCTGGCAGAAATGGGGCGATTGCATCGGCCCGGACGATATGTTCCCGGACGGCAAGGGCGGGATCAAGCCGGAAACGTGGAAGGAATTCAAAGCGTCCCTGACGCAAATGTGGCGGCAGGACGCCCCTGCCCTGCTGATGATCCCGGGGTTGCACTGGACGTACCGAAAAGACAGCACCGGATACAACAGTTGGGACCGCTTCGCCAAGGAAGGCAAGCAACTCGCATCCCTGGGTGATAAGGGAAACATCCGGTTTGCCGTCTGGCCGATGAAAACCTTCGCCCATTTGTGTCACGGCAGCGCGGATGTCCGGCGGATGTTCCTGAAAATCGTCGACAAGATGCTGGACGCGGGGATTCCCATCATCCAGTACGACGTGTTTCACGGCGGACAGCCGCACGTTCCGTGTTACAGCACGAAGCACGGCCACAAACCCGGATACGGCCAATGGATGTACAAAACCTCGCTTGATCTGTTGCACAAATCGCGGCAGAGGATCAAGAAGCACAATCCCGAGTTCACCCTCAGCATCGAAACGCCCTGCGAAACCCTCCTGCAGGAGCTGGACGTGGCGATGTATCGGCCTAACGTGGGGATTCCGCTGTACAGCTACCTGTACCATGAATATTTCGTGGGATTCGGCGGCGAGGACGAAACGGATTTTTCGCACCCGGAGCAGGAATCGATCAAGCTGGCGATGGTGGTGCGGGACGGAGTTTCGTTTCTCACCGTGATCGGCAAGCCGGAATTCGACCTGGACGCCAAGCCGCCGCATCCCGCGATGAAACTTCTGGAAAACGCCTGCCGGGCCATGCGAACCTACGCCAACGAATATCTCGTCTTCGGCAGGATGCGCAAACCCACTCGTCTTGACGTCGCGACGACGACGGTTCCCCTGTTTTCGCAGTCCGGCTCCAGCGGACCGAAAGGCCCGCAAGGAAAATACCGGCGGGGGTACGAGGATATGCCGCGAGTTCTTCACAGCGTATGGGAATCGCCAGCCGGCAAGACCGGATACGTCCTGATCAACTGGACGGACAAACCGGAGAAGGTAACGTTATCTTTGGTGAAAAAGGCAGGCAAGGGCGTCCTTCGCGACGGCCGAGGTGAAAAATCACTATCCGAAAAAATCATGCGAACAGGAAAGATCACAACGACTGTCCCAGCCAGAAGTGTTTTGCTGATCGAACAGGAATATAGGAAGTAAAAGAGAATCAATAAAGATGAAAACTCCGACCCCACCATTTGAGAAGAGTGATTATATCCTCGACGCGGAGGTGTCCGAACCCGTGCACGATGGTGTCGGCGACATGTGGCCGGTGACGTGGGCCGCCGACGACGCGATCTACGCCGCGGCCGGCGATAACGATCCCGGTGAAGGCGAAGGCACCGGTTTTCGCGGGAAACCGCACTGGTCGCCCATGAACCTTTGGCGCGTGCGCGACAATCCGAGTCCGCACGTCACGCCGGAACTCGTGCACAATCTGCCCGTGGATCCGAAAACGTACGCCCAGCGGCCTCGAACGGACCTGGATAACGGCGTCAAGCCGGCCGGGCTGTTGAGTATCGGCGGCGTGTTGTACATGGCCGTCGAAAATATCAGCGACGTGAAGAACATGGCGGAGCATCCGGATTTCAACCGGCAGGAGAATCTCAACGGCTGGATTATCACCTCGCGGGATTTCGGAAAGACGTGGGACGTCGACATCACGCCGCAGGAGTTTTTCGTCGGCAGACTTTCGTCACCGCAATTCGTACAGTTCGGTCGGGATTACGCCGACGCGCCGGACGAGTATGTCTACGCCCTGTTCCCCGGCGCCGACGACGGCCGGAGTTACTGGGACGACGGCGATTACATGCTGCTGGGCCGCGCGGCGAAGGACGACATTCTGTGCCGCGAAAAATGGGAGTTCTGGACGCGCCTCGATCCCGAAGGTCAGCCCCAATGGTCCACCGACGACGCCATGGCGACGGCCGTGTTCCGCTATCCGCACTTCACCGCCGAGAACCACGTATCCTATAACCCAGGTCTGGGACGGTTCATCATGGGCAACGGCGGATTCTATCATCCCGACGACGGTAGGCCGCTGCCGTATCACAACAATCCCCGCGGAACCTACAAATCCCAGTTGACGCTGTACGAAGCGGAGAATCTCTGGGGACCGTGGCGGCTGTTTTACCGCGACGACGACTGGGGTAAAGGGAACTACCAGCCCGCCTTCCCGACCAAGTGGATGAGCAAAGACGGCAGGGAGATGGTCATGGTTTCTTCGGGCATGGGCGAGAATTACACGTTTACGACGCAAACCGTCCGCGTGAAAACGGCGTCTGACGTTTGACGCGGCAAGGAGTGATTATGGCGACGGAGATTAAAGTACCGGATCTTGGGACGACCGTGGAGGAAGTCAAGCTGATCCGCTGGCTGAAACAGGAAGGCGATTCCGTGAAGCGCGGCGAGGCGCTGTGCGAGATTGAAACCGATAAGGCGGCGGTGGATTTGGAATCCTTCGCCGAGGGTGTTCTGCTGAAACGGCTGATCGACGACGACACCATGGTCGCCGTCGGCGACGTGATCGCCTACGTCGGTGAAGCGGGAGAAACAATCGAATGAGTGATAACAAACTATCGAAGGAATTCCTGCTGACGCTGTACCGGCGGATGGTCCTGATCCGCCGGTTCGAGGAGCGGGTGAAGTTTCTGTTCCTGGAAGGCGCCATGCCCGGCACGATCCATCAGTGTCAGGGCCAGGAAGCCTCGGCGGTCGGCGTCTGCGCGGCGCTGCAGCCCGACGACGTGATTACCAGCACGCATCGCCCTCACGGCCACTGCATCGCCAAGGGGCTGCCCGTGAAGGACATGATGGCGGAGTTGTTCGGCAAGACGACCGGCTGCTGCAAAGGCAAGGGGGGGTCGATGCACATGGGCGACATCACCAAAGGGATCATTCCCGCGATCGCCATCGTCGGCGGGGGGGTTCCCTTAGCGGCCGGCGCGGCGATGGCGTTTCAGATGCGCAGCCAAAAACGTGTGGCTGTCGCGTTCATGGGCGACGGCGCGACCAACGAGGGCGTGGTCTACGAAACGCTGAACATGGCCTCCATCTGGAATCTGCCCGTCGTGTTCGTCGTGGAAAATAACCTGTACGGCGCTTCCACGCCGGTTGCGATGGTCAACCGATGTGGAAATCTGTCCGAAAAAGCGAAAATTTTCTGCATTCCGGGCGTCACCGTCGACGGCAACGATCCGTTGGCGGTGTTCGAAGCGGCCGGCGAAGCGATCCGGCGGGCGCGAAACGGCGAGGGACCGACGCTGCTGGAATTGATGACGTATCGCATCACCGGCCATTCGCGCCGCGATCCGGCGCTGTATCAACCCAAAGACGAACGCGACCACGCCAAAGCTGTCGAACCCATCGGCCGATTCGGCGGTTACCTGACGGAACAAAACGGCGTGTCGGAAGAGGAATTGCGGGCGATTCAGAGCGACGTGGACCGCGAGATCGAAGAGGCGCTTCAGTTCGCCCAGAACTCGCCCTTACCGAAACCGGAAGACGCCCTGGAAGACCTGTTTGTGGAGGCATTATGAAACGAATGAGTATCGTGGAAGCCCTGCGGGAGGGCATCGCGCAGGAGATGCGGCGGGATGAACGCGTGTTCTGCATCGGCGAGGATATCGCGATCCCCGGCGGGTGGGGCGGCGCGTTTACCGTGACGCTGGGGTTGGAGAAGGAATTCGCCGGGCGGATGTGGAACACGCCGATCTCGGAGGCCGGCTCGTTCGGCGTCGCCTGCGGGGCGGCGTTGATGGGCATGCGCCCCATCGCGGATGTGCAGTATTCGGACTTCCTGTTCTGCGCGATGGACCAGGTGGCCAGCAACATCGCCAAGCTGCGGTACATGTCCGGGGGGAAGCTGACGGTTCCGATCACGATGCGGGCGCCCGTGGGCGTGACGGGCAGAGGTTCGCAGCACGCGCAGAACATGGAGACGTTTTTCCTCCCCTTACCGGGCGTGAAGATCGTCTGTCCCGCGACCGCGTACGACGCGCTGGGACTGCTGCGAACGGCGGTCCGAAGCGACGATCCGGTGATGATCTTCGAGCACAAACTGCTGTACGGCTCGAAGGGCGCACGAGCCGAGAGCGGCGCGGTGGACGCCTCCAGCGATATCCCCGACGAGGATTACACCGTTCCCCTCGGAAAGGCTCTCGTCCGCCGGGAAGGCAGGGACGTGACGATCATCGCCACGCTGCTGATGATGCACCGAAGCCTGCAGGCGGCGGAGTTGTTGGAAAAGGAAGGGATTTCCGTGGAAGTCATCGACCCGCGAAGCCTCGTTCCGTTCGACTGGCAAACCGTTCAAACCTCCGTCGCCAAAACGCACCGCGTGGTGATCGTCGAGGAAAGTCCCAAGCGAAGCGGCGTCGGCGCGGAGATCGCCGCGACCCTCGCGGAGGATATGTTCGACCTTCTGCAAGCCCCCGTCCGTCGCGTGGCCGCCCCCAACACCCCCGCGCCGTTTTCCCCGCCGATGGAATCGTTTTATATTCCCAGCGTGGATGGTATCATATCCGCCGTCCGGGAAACCGTCGGCGAATGTCGAGAAGAAATTGCCTATCAAGGAAAGGATAAAAAACATGCCCGAAGCGGATACACAAAAAGAAGCTAAACAATATTACCAGGACGTCCCGATGGAAACGCACGGATTCTACCTCCGCGGCGCGGGGAATCTGGATTGGGGCATGAAGAACCGCCTCGCGCGAATCTTCAATCCCGACAGCGGCAAGACCGTCATGCTGGCGATCGACCACGGGTATTTCCAGGGTCCGACGACCGGCCTGGAGCGAATCGACCTGAACATCGTGCCGCTGATGCCCCACGCCGACGCCCTGATGCTCACGCGCGGCATTCTGCGCACGACCGTCCCGCCGGCGCTGACCAAGCCCATCGTCATGCGCTGCAGCGGCGGGCCCAGCATCCTGAAGGAACTGTCCAACGAGCAACTCGCGGTTGACATCGAAGACGCGATCCGCATGAACGTGGCCGCCATCACGCTGCAGGTATTCATCGGCGGGGAATTCGAGACGCGCTCGATCCATAACATGACGAAGCTGGTGGACATGGGCTTGAAGTACGGCATCCCGACGATGGCGGTCACCGCCGTCGGCAAGGAACTGGTGCGCGACGCGAAATATTTCCGCCTGGCCTGTCGCATCTGCGCCGAACTCGGCGCGCAGTTCGTCAAGACATACTACGTCCCGGAAGATTTCGACACCGTCACCGCCTCCTGTCCCGTGCCGATCGTGATGGCCGGCGGGAAGAAAATCCCCGAACTCGACGCCCTCACGATGGCCTACAACGCGATCCAGCAAGGCGCCGCCGGTGTGGACATGGGCCGGAACATCTTCCAGGCCGACGCGCCGGAAGCGATGATCCAGACGGTCCGAAACGTCGTGCATGAGAATATGAAACCCGCCGACGCGCTGGACTACTATAACACGATGAAGCGGGAGATGAAAAAATAATGGCCACGCTTCTTGAAACGCTCCGCCGTCAAACCCCGATGCTCAGCGTCGGGGTTTTGACCGCCGACTGGATGAACCTGCAGCCGCAGCTTTCGATCCTGGAGTCGGCGGGGGTGCCGTTGCTGCATATCGACGTGATGGACGGCGCGTTCTGTCCGGCGATGACGTTCGGGCCTCCGATCATCCAGGCGATCCAAACGTCGCTCTTCAAGGACGTGCACCTGATGATCGAAAATCCGCTGGAGAAACTCGATTCGTACGTCCAGGCCGGCGCGGACATGATCACCGTGCAGGTGGAATCCACGAAGCACCCGCATCGCGTGTTGCAGGCGCTGGGGGGGATGACCAACGCGAACGACCCCGCCCGCGGGATCATTCGCGGCGCCGCGTTGAATCCGGGCACACCCGTCGAGGCGCTCGATCCGCTGATGGAGGAGCTGGAGATGATTCTCCTGCTGGCGGTCAATCCCGGCTGGGGCGGGCAGAAGTTCATCCCGTCCACCCGGCGGCGAATCGATGCCGTGCGGCAGCGGATCGCCAAAAGCGGCGGAAATATTCTGCTGTGCGTGGACGGCGGGATCAAGCGGGACAATCTCGTCGAGGTAGCCCAGATGGGCGCGGAGATCATCGTTTCCGGCAGCGCCGTGTTCGACGGAAAAGACCCCGCGGGAAATATCGCCTATCTGCAAAAGCAACTGGGCAAAGGATAACCAGTATGAACCATTCCGACGTGCAAATTCGTTTATTCCTGCGAGGCCTGCTGTCGCCGAAGACGGACGATGCGGACAGGCCTTATTGTCCCGTCACGCTTACCGCGCCCACCGACGCATCCGCCGGCGATGCTCCGCCGTTGCAACTGGGCGCGATTCCCGGAGATACGGAACCAGCGAAACAACAAATCCGGGAAACCCTCGCTTCCTATGAAAAGCGGCACCGCACCATGCCGTCGCGGATCAACGTAAACGGAACGGGCACGTTGGAAGTCGTGCATACTCCAACGGATCCCTTGAAGCCGCTGGCGAACAAAGTCGTCGTCGTAACCGGCGCCGCCGGCGCGATCGGATACGGCATCTGTAAAGTGTTGCTGGACAACGGATGTTACCTGGCGGCTACGGACTTACCCGGCGAACGGTTAGACAAATTCGTCGAAGAATTCCGAAGCATGGGACACGAGCGCATCGAAGGCGTGGCGATGGATGTGACGAACCCCGCGTCGGTGGCGGAGGCGTTTTCGCGAATCGTGGAAACCTGGGGCGGCCTGGACGCCCTGGTCCACAACGCCGGCATCGCACACGTCAGCCCGTTGGTGGAGATGAAGCTCGAAGACTTCCGCCGGCTGGAACGCGTCAACGTCGAGGGTACGCTTCTCGTGCTCGCGGAGGCGGGTCGATGTTTCGCCGCCCAGGGAATCGGCGGAGACGTGGTGCTGGTTTCGACGAAAAACGTCTATTCTCCCGGCGCGGGATTCGGCGCCTACAGCGCCACGAAGGCGGCCGCCCATCAACTCGCCCGCATCGCCAGCCTGGAATTCGCCCCGATGAACGTGCGCGTGAACATGGTCGCCCCGGACGCGGTCTTTTCCGGCGGGTCGCATAAGTCGGGCTTATGGGCCGAGGTGGGTCCGGGAAGAATGAAAGCGCGAGGCCTGGACGAACAAGGCCTGGAAGAATACTACCAAAATCGCAATCTCCTGAAGGCCAAGGTCACCGCCAAGCACGTCGCCGACGCGGTGGTCTTTTTCCTCTCGCGCCTGACTCCCACGACCGGCGCCTGCCTGCCCATCGACGGCGGACTGCCCGACGCCGTACCGCGATAGCATGATTTTCAGCTCCGGGTTCGGAGAATCCAAAAAAGAGGGAACTTCCTGCGCATTTCAATCGTGACTCGCGCGGCCGGAATCTTTTCCGTCCATGTTTTTTTATTCAATCCTTGATCGGCGCGTGGACTTTTTCCAGCGTATTTTTTTGTTTGCTTTTTTCAAAAAATGAAATATAATGCGTTTTGAACCGTTATTATAGATTAATTGAACCGCTTTTAATAACACCAAAGAATATCCCCATTATGGCGATACGACTCAAAGACATAGCCAAACGCGCAGGAGTTTCCGTGGGAACGGCTTCCAGCATTCTGGGGCGTCGCGCGGAAAATTTTGCCGAGAAAACCCGCCAGGCCGTCTGGAAGGCGGCCAAGGAGTTGAACTATCAACCCAACGCCACCGCCCGGGCGCTGGCGACCAGTCGAACCGGGCATATCGGATTCATCCTTTCGGATTCCATCGCCGGAGGTTGGCTGAACGCCCATTTCGCCCGTTACCTCGCGGGGGTGGAGCACGCCTGCCGGCGTCGCGGGTACGGGCTGAACGTCAGCCTGTACAATCTCTCGAATCTGGACACGTTCGTCTTCCCCGCCCGCGTCGGGCAGCGAAGCGTGGACGGCGTGATCCTCACCGGGCAGGTGGAAACGGAGGTGATCGAGCAGTTTCGGGAATTCAAGATTCCCACGATCTCCCTCGGCCAGGATGTCGAGATCGCCAATTTGATCCCCTCGATCTCCTGCGACGACGTATCGGGCGAAGTCGAAGCCATTCGTCACGCCGTCCGCCTGGGCCATCGGAATATCCTGAAGCTATACCCCCCTTCCCGGCGCGGTATCGATGTCAGCCGACAGGTCATCGAGCAAATTCAGAAAGATCCCGAAACCACCCGCTGCCGGATCGAACTGATCGAACCGGCGTTCGGACACTGCGATTACAGCGCCGGACAGCCGTTGCTGGAGCATTGGCTCGCCCAGCCGACCGAGCGGCGCGCGACGCTGGTCATGGGAAGCGACCAGACGATGACGACCTTCCTGAAAAGTCTCCAACAGCACGGTATGAGCTGCCCCGCCGACGTGAGCGTCATCAGCAACTGCGAAAGTCTGCTCTGTGAAATGTCGCGCCCGTCCGTCACGTCCGTGGATTACAACATGGAAGACATGGGCGAACTGGCGGTCGATCTGCTCATCGACCACCTGGACCTGGACAAACCCCTCACACCGGACATGTCACGAAACGATTATCCCTGCCGATTGATCGTCCGGGATTCCTGCGACAGGCCTGGAATGCAATCATACCATGGGTGATGAACCATGAATCCGCGAATACCCCAACGCAACACTCAGGGAACCAATCGAAACCGCCTTGGGAACGCCTTTACGTTGATTGAATTATTAGTCGTCATCGCGATCATCTCGCTGCTGGTGTCGATCCTCCTGCCCAGTCTGCAGCAGGCCAAGGCGTTGGCTCGGTCCACCGTATGCATAGCCAATCTGAAGAATCTCGGCACAGCCGCGATGATCTACTCCAATGATTATGACGAATATGCCTTATCCGCCCAGCCGGGACGCGATCCATCGGGAGCGTTCTGGATCAATGGATGGGCTGGGCAAGTATTGTATGACCACAAATACATTGAAAATCTGATGATCCTGTTCTGTCCCGCGGAAACCGACATCCAGTTTCTCAATGACGATGGCGGAATCGCGGATACCATGTACAGAAGCAGTTATGGCGTCAATTATCACACCTTTGGTACGGGACCCGGTGATGATATCAACAATGAATACCCGATCCCTCCGAAAGTAAGTGATCTTTCCTCCTTCGGGAACGACAGTAACCTGATCTACATGGCGGACGGTACGCGAAACGGGTATCAAAGCCAAATGCCGACGAGAATTCAAAATACCGAACCCTATCCCAATGACTGGTCCTATTGGTCAATATGGTTCCCGGTTCATCTGCGACATTTTGAACAGGCTAACACGCTGTTATTCGAAGGCCACGTGGAAGCCATGGACCGGGATGAAATCACGGATGAAATCCATTGTAAACCCCGTATCGGCGGCGGTGACAAACTCTACTGGTAAAACGGTGCTGAAATTCAATTCCATAGATTCGCTTACGGGAATATCCCCGTACTGATAACAAGAGAAGAGGTATTCCCGTGAGAATATTCCGATTTTCATGCGTCTCATTGATGATTCTGGGCGCCGTCGCCTGCGCCGCCGACGAGTCGCGCCGCCGGACGATCTGCCTGAACGGCGTCTGGGATTACGTGGCCGCGAACACCACTGAGGATCAAATTCCGCGGGGAAAGTGGAACACGCTGCCGATTCCCGGCGACGCCGCGGGGCACGGGTCGGAGTTGTTTAACATCGCGCAAGCTGATTATGACGCGCCGCATTCCTGGTTCCGGCGGATATTCCACGTGCCGAAATCATGGTCCGACGGCCGTCGGGTGAAGCTGAAATTCCTCGGGATAGACAGTCCGAACAAGATTTTCGTCAACGGGAAGGAAGTCGCCATAAACGATTCCAAAACCGTGATCGTTTCCGTGGACATCACCGACCGGGTGAAGATCGGCCGGGAGAATCAACTCGCGGTCTGGGTGAAAAAAGTCCGCCACTCCTACGCCCGCCGCGGAAATATTCACCGCAGCGTGTACCTGCTGTGCGTCCCGAAAGTGCATACCGTATCCGAGGGCCTCAACCTCGGAACCACAACATATAGGAACAACCGGAGCTAAGGGGATACCCCAGTGACGGATTATTGTGAATGAATAGCATCTCACAAGGTCTCTTCTTTCGGTAGATTCTACACCCGTCCGAGAAATCGCAGTAGGCCATCCAGGATTGTTAACGGATGCGGTGGACAGCCGGGAATGAATAGATCCACGGGAACCACGGCCATCGCGCCGTTGTGCTGCTCGGGATGATCGGCATAAGTCCCGCCGGAGATCGCGCAGGCGCCCACGGCGATGACGATCTTCGGATCGGGTACGGCGTCATAGGTTTTCTTCAACGCCAGCCGCATATTTTCCGTCACCGGCCCGGTGATCAGCAAGCCATCGGCATGTCGTGGCGAGGCGACGAACTGGATGCCGAACCGTCCGATGTCCCAGGCAAGTGTGGTTAACACGCTGGAATCGGCTTCGCAGGCGTTGCAGCCGCCCGCGGACACCTGCCGAAGTTTCAGAGATCGGGAAAACAGACGGGCTGCCGGTTCGTTCTTTGCGTTTGCGGCGTCCGCCGCGTCACCGGTGACGATCAAGTCCTCGCGCATCGCGGTAGCGAGTTGATATTCCCGACTAAAGCAGACCGCCCCGTGCGGACAGGCCTTCTCACAGACCCGGCAGAAGAGGCACAATCCCATGTCCAGTTGCAGCGAACCGTCGTCGCGTCGACGGATCGCCCCGGTGGGACAGGTGGAAATACACCTCGAGCAATCGTCCTGGCAGGCGGCGGTGGAAAGAACGGGCCGTCCCGCAAATCGCGGGGGAAGCTCCGGGGTGGGGCCGTTCGGATACGACATCGTTCTGTGTTTCTGTAACAATCGAGTACGCAATTGGCGAAACATGGTTCGTATCTCCGCGGGTCACAGATCGTGGCCGCAATAGGACAGGTTGAAACTCTTGTTGCATAAAGGAAAGTCGGATATCTGTTGCCCTCGCAACGCATACGCCAAGCCGAACCAGTTATGAAACGACGGATCGACTACCTTGTATTGGGCGAAACAGCCTTCGTCATCGGTGATCGCGACGTGACAAATCTCCCCGCGCCATCCTTCCGTCAGTGACACGGCGATACGATTCGGATGAAGGTTTTTACATTCGTGCCGTGTTGCGCCCGAAGGGAGTGAATGTAATTGTTCGCGGATGAACGAAAACGACTGGCGAACCTCCAGCCAGCGCACGTAAGCTCGGGCGAAGCAATCGCCACTCGGCCAGGTGCACACGGGCATCTGTGTGAACCGGTACAGGCCGTAGGGAAATTCGTGTCGGACATCGCAATTCACACTGCTCGCGCGCGCGACGGGACCGATCAGGCCGATTTGCCGGGCGATTTCCTCCGACACGACGCCCGTCCCTTCGAATCTCGCCAGCACCGACGGCGTATCGAACATCAGTTCGATCGCGCTCGTGGCGTCTCGTTCGACGTCGTCCAGCCGTTGGAGTATTTTCGCGACGAGTTCTTCGTCCACGTTCCGCGCGACACCGCCGGGACGAACCAGATTGCGACCAAAACGATTGCCGCAAAGCATGGCGGTTATATTCAAAGCATCGCCGCGAATTCTGCCGCAGTAGCTCATTGTCGGCAGGAATCCCACGTCACCCGCCAGTGCACCCAGATCGCCGATGTGGTTCGCCATGCGTTCCAATTCCGCACCGATCGCGCGGATTGCCTCCCCGCGCGGCGGCACGTGTGTGTCGGACAGCGCCTCGATTGCTCCGCAGTAAGCAGAGGAATGGCCGACGGTCGTGTCGCCCGCGAGGGTTTCCATATAATGGATCGTTCTTGCGTTCGGCCCGCCTACCAACGCCCGCTCGACACCGCGGTGCTGATAGCCCAGCGAAATTTCAAGATGGTGGACGGTCTCGCCATGGCACTGAAAGCGGAAGTGTCCCGGTTCGATCACGCCGGCATGGACTGGTCCGACGGCAACCTCGTGGATCTCATCTCCATCCATCTGGAAAAAGTCCGTCAACCCGATTACGGGTCGAATGGCGGCGCCGTATGCACCTGTGGTGCATCGTGACGGTTGAAAACGAATCGGTTTCAGCCACGGATGGCCGTCCGGCTGAATATTCCATTGCTCGGACATTTCGCGTTCGAACCAGCTCGCCGCGGGGCAATCGGGTGTCAGCGCGGGATACGATTTTCGCACCTCGCAGGCGAGCAGGCCGATATCACAGGAACCAGGATCCGTCACCACGGTGAATAGTTGATATGTATCGGTTTTTTCCGTCGGAACCACCATCATCGCGGAGAGTCGTGAGCCGGCTGCCAACTCGCCGATGACACGCTCGCGGAACTGCTCGCGCGAAATGACGGGGGCGTCGGATCGATCGACGGCCTGACCGTTTCGCAATCGTAAGAATCCATCCCGTGTCATCGTCGCACTCCGATTCCCGCCGCAACGGCTTGGAGAAAATCCCAAAGCGCAGGCGGAACGTACACGCCCAGGACAAGAACCACGCCGCCCATCGCCAGCGGTGGAACCACAGTCCAGGCCGCCTCTTTATGGTTTACGGGCAAAACTTCCTTCGAATCAAGCGTTGACTCGGCACGACCGAATGCCATCGGTAGAACCAGCCGGGCCATCGCGACGAAGATCACGCCCAAAGCGAGCAGATACCCCGCCGCGATGTACCAACGACCGCTTTCCAACGCGCCTTTCAAAATCGTGAATTCACTGACGAACAAACCGAACGGCGGCGAACCGGCGATGGCGAAAAATCCCGCCAACCAGAGACAACCCGTAACGGGATAACTCCTCAACACGCCGCGAACACCGTTTACCTGTTTCGTGCGATACCGCGTCAGCAGATTCCCAGCCGTTAAAAAGAACATGCCCTTGGCGAAGGAATGATTGATCGCATGGAGCATCGCGCCCGTGGCTGCCAGACCGCCGATTCCGACGCCCATCGCCAAAATGCCCATGTGTTCGACGCTGGAATACGCGAGCATTCGCTTGTAATCCGTTTGATGGATCAGAAACACCGCCGCGACGCCCATCGACAGCAGTCCGAACAACACGAGCAACTCGCCGCTGAAGTGTCCCAATCCCGCGGCTGTCAGAATGGCGTGGCTGCGCAAGATGCCGAGGAACGCACAGTTCAATAATGCGCCCGACAGCAACGCCGATATCATCGACGGCGCTTCGCTGTGCGCGTCGGGCAGCCAAGTGTGCATCGGCGCCAGACCCATCTTCGTACCGTATCCCACGAGCAACATAAGGAAGGCGGCCTTAAGCCACGCTGGATTCAGCGCCTTCGCTTCGGCGAGCAGGTCGTGCATGCTGAGGTGCGAAATATGGCCACGCCCCGCGTAGGCGAGGAAGAAGTTGCCCAACAACGCAAGTGCGATTCCCACCGAGCAGATCAGAAGGTACTTCCAGGTGGCTTCCAGGCTGCGATGATGACGGTGGAAGCTGATGAGCGGCGCACTGGCGAGTGTTGTGGCCTCAACCGCGACCCAGAGCAGACCCATGTGCCGGCTGACACAGACCAGGCTCATCGTCGCGAGGAACAGCAACAGACAACCGACGAAGATCGCCTCCGGTTCGTTGCGGAACAGAAATCCTTCTTCTGTGTCGCGTGTCGCCTGGCCGAATTCCCGTCGCAGATATCCAGCCGTGTACATCGCCACGGTCAGAAACAACCCGCTCGTGATGCAAAGGAACAATTTGCCGGCTTCGTCGAGTCCGATCCAGGCGTCGAGGTGCACGGTGGACGTCGTGGCGCACAGCAAGCCTACGGCGACGGTATGTCCCAGCGCGCCGACGATCAGCAGGCATCGCCGCAAAGCATTGCCCGACGATACCAACGCCAGTGCACCTGCCACAGCTGGAATCAATATGACTGCCCAAAACATACATTAATCCTTCAGCACCGACAGTTGGTCGGTGTCGATATGGTCGAATTCGCGATTGATGTGGAATATGGTGATGCCCATGATGAACACCGCCACCAATACGTCCAGCAGTACGCCCATTTCCACCAGCAGCGGTTCCTCCACCGCCAAGGCTGTGCCGAACGTGTATACACCATTTTCCATCGCCAGGTATCCCAGTACCTGCGTCAAGGCTTTGCGGCGGGAAACAATGATGAACAGGCCCGTTAAAATCGTGAACATCGCACCGGGGATCAACAAGGTTGCCCCCGCCGGGGTTGCCTGCCGTAACGGAGCGGAAATCACGAAGCACAATGCCAGCAACACCGTTCCGATCAGCACCGACGGCGTGTATCCGATGATGGGTTCGATTTCCCGCTGGACCTGCGCTTCGCGTATCGCACGTCGCAGCAGCCAGGGCAGCAGCAGCCCTTTGACCATCACCGCCGACATCGCCAGGCCGATGACTTCCAGCGTCAGGCGAGCCGTCGCGCCCGTCAACACCAGCGCGCCCAGCAACACCGCCTGGATCGCCACCGTCTGTACACAGGATGCCAGGCGGCTGGACGAGAGCAGGCGAAGGTTCGTCAGCAATAGCAGGATGACCAGGATGTCCGAAAAAAGTTCCATGTCTTACCTCAACACCCAAAGCACGGCGATGACCGCGAGGATCGAGGCCGTGACCAACAGTTGCGGTACGCGCAACAGACGTAACCGGGCCATTGTCGATTCGATTACGCCAACGATGACGGCGGTAATGAAGACGCTCGCGATACCAATCAACAGATTCAGCAGCGGCCAGTCCGTTCGCAACGGTATCGCGACGCCCACCAGCAACGCCGTAAATACCCACAACTTCAGCGAAACGGCGTATTCAATGAACCCAAGGTCCACTCCACCGTGATCGAGCACCATCACCTCGTGGATCATTGTCAGTTCCAGGTGCGTGGCGGGATCGTCAACGGGAATTCGTGCGTTTTCCGCCAGTAACACGATCAAAAACATCCCCGCCAGTAACACAGCCGTCGGCGCGACGGTGATCGGTGAAGCGGCGAACAGGTTCGCGTAGATTTCCGACAAACCGAGGCGGCGCGTGCAGACAGCCGTCGCGGCCAGGCCCAGCAGCAGCGCCGGTTCGGCAAGCAGCGAGAATTGTACCTCCCGGCTGGCGCCCATCCCCTCAAACGCCGAACCGGTATCCAGGGCCGCCAGAACCGTCATGAAACGCATCAATCCAAGCACGTACGCCAACAGAATCAGGTCACCCGGAAATTCCGCCAATCCCCGTACGCCGCCCAGCGGCACGATCATCAGGGCGACGATGACGGCAGCTACGCCTACGATCGGACCGGCGCGGAAGATCCACGTCGTCGTGCGGCTGTAGACGGCGCCCTTGCGGAACAGCTTCGCCAGGTCGGAATACATCTGGAACAGCGACGGTCCCTGCCGTCCGGCAAAGATTGCCTTCGTGCGACGAATCACACCCACCAGCAACGGTGAGAGCGTCAACGCCAGCAGAACGTGAAGAAGGGAGACCAGTATCGTCATATCGTTATCCCAGGTTCCATAGCAGCAGGATCAGCAGCGTCAGGGCGATGTATAACACGTACAATTGGTTCCGACCCTGCTGGAACCATCGTAACCGACCCGCCAGCCAGGCCGCGGCGCCGAACAACGGACCGAAACCAAACCGGCGAAACACGTCGGCTGTGTGCGACTCGAAATTCGCCTCCGCGGGGAACAATCCATTCGGCACGTGACGGTGCACACGAGGCTGAAGCAGCCAGCGGAACATTCCGAGAATCGGCGAAGCGAAACTCGAAGCGGTGTACTGCATTCGCGCGGTCGGCGCGGCATAGCCGCAATCCCACGTCCCAGCCTCGTTCATGATCCTGCCCGCGAGCAGTCGGCGACGAATCCACCAGAGGATCGCGATCATCACCGCCAAAACAACACCGACTAGACTCACATGCCACAACATACGGCCGGCTGTCGTCGTTCCCACATCGGTCGTTGACGTAACGTTGGACAAAAGTGTTCCCGTCGCCGGGGCAGCGGCTTTGATCGCCAGTGGGCCAATCAAGCCAATCAGGACGCACAATCCCGCCAGGACGGCCATGGAAATTCGCATCGCCAGCGGTGCTTCGTGGGCCTCCTTTGCGGCATCGGATCTCGGTTCGCCGAGAAAGACGATTCCACAAACCTTCGTGAAACACGCCGCCGCCAATCCGCCGATCAGCGCCAGGGCGACCGTAATGACGAATCCCGCTATGACGACTTGCATGGCGCCGGTTCGAGCGATGCCGAAAAACGATCCGAGATAAACGAGGAATTCACTCACGAAGCCGTTCAACGGCGGCAGGCCACTGATAGCTACCGAACCGATCAGAAAAAACAGGCCCGTATATTTCATCCGCTTGAGCAGGCCGCCCATGGTTTCGATGTTCAGCGTACCGGTGGTGTGCGCGACCGCACCTGCGCCCAGGAACAGCAGGCTTTTAAAGATCGCGTGGTTCCACACGTGCAGCAATCCGCCCAGGAGTCCCAACGTAGCGACGGTGGTATTGCCGGTGCTCGTACCCAGCAACCAAAGGCCCAATCCCAAACTGATCATCCCGATGTTCTCCACGCTGCTGTAGGCGAGCAGGCGTTTCAGGTCGTGTTGCGCCAGCGCAAACAGAATCCCGCAGATGCCCGAAACCACACCGACGCCGATGAGAACCCAGCCCCACCACGCCGGTGGCGCCCCCAGAAATTCCAGCGTCCGCAGCAGCCCGTAGATGCCCGTCTTGATCATCACGCCGCTCATGACGGCAGAGACGTGCGACGGAGCGGCCGGGTGCGCCTCGGGCAGCCAAACGTGCATGGGCATGAACCCCGCCTTCGTGCCGAACCCGACGACCGCCAGCAAGAAAATCACACCCGCTGCCGGTCCGGCTGACGGGATCGCGAACTGATCGAAGTCCATCGTCTGATTCCGCCAACCCAGCAGTACGAACATCGCCAGCAAAAAAGCAGTGCCCAGGTGCATCGCAATCAGGTACGTCCACCCAGCCTGGCGAACCTCCTGCTTTTCATGCTCAAACATCACCAGGAAAAACGACGCCAGCGACATCCCCTCCCATGCCAGCAAAAACAGCACACCGTTTCTTGCTGTCACCACGAGCAGCATGCTGGCGAAAAGCATATTGTAGAAACACCACGACGCGCCGAGATTCTTTTGAGAAGATTTGCCAAGATAGGACTTCAGATACGCCCCGCCGTACAGGGCGCTAAGTATGCAGACCACGGAGATCGCCAGGATGAAGAAGGCGGCCAAGCCATCCATCGCCAGTGAGAACGATCCGAATGGAATGCTCCAGGGAAGATGCAGACTGCTTTCCGATCCTGTCACCAGTACGACAACCGCCCCCACGACCGCCGGCGTTCCACCCAGCACACTGACGGCAGGACCGAGGCGATTGGACAATGCGCCACGGCGTCCTAAAAACAGGCACGTCACGCCACCGACGCCAAGAAGGACGACTGTCAGAACCACCCAGATTGCTGCCGTCATACAGCGCCTTCCTGTGTATCCACCAGGGAACTCACGAGAGTTTCCAACGTCCTCGCGGCATCGAACAACTCCTCGCGGGACGCCTTCCGTGCGACCGCCTCGGCAAACTCAGACGCGCGAAGACCGTACGCCAGCTTCGACAGTAGGCTCAAATGCGCCTTGATCGTCGGGCTGACAATGGTAAATAGCGTGTGAACTTTCTTGCCGTCGATGGCTTGGAAGTCGATGTCGTTTTCCAGAAAACTTAATGCAACCAAAGGACGGGATACATGCAGCGTTACCGGATTGCGGACATGGGGAATTGCCACGCCGTCGCCGATGCCGGTTGATCCCACGGATTCCCTCGCGAGTAATACCTGCAACAGGAATTCCCGGTCAACCTCCTCCGGGAGAGGTAGAATTTCCACGACGCTCCGTAACGCGGAGGCTTTATCGGTGCCGCCGACGCGGTAATGAATCCCCCCCGTCCGCAGCGCCTCTTCCAGGGATGGAACGAATGCGTCTTCCGGTTCTTCAAATAACTTCGGCGAAATCGGAATTCGCTGCGATGTCGCCCATTCCAGAAGCTCCGCCCGGTTGAATCGGTACTGCTCATTCACACGGTGGACAGGGAGATTCTTTTGTGCAACCCATCGATAAACAGTCTTTTCCGACACTCCCAGAAGATCTGAAACATCCCTGACTCGAAGTCTCATTATTCTATCCTTATATACTTCTATGTCATTAGTTAGATATTAATGACATAAATGGAAATAGTAATCAAACGAAATCGTTTCGTCAACATTTTTTACAAGATGTTTTAAAATAGAGAATTACGTTGTTTTTGCATAAGGAGACTGTGCCTGCCGAAAATATTGTTGTCCTTCCCGAAAACCTTATTTGCCCATAAATCTGTTCCAATTTGAACGTCATTAGAGCCGAAATATACATCTTCAATTGACTTTTCAGTCAGAAATCATTTTGGAAATGGCTCTTTTTCTCTGCCCTTGTATTTGTATTCAATGGTAACGGCCGCCTTTCGAGAAGGAGAAGACGCATGACCGAACTGCGACGCCGAATGATTCAGGACAACCACATTGGCCAGATGATCCACCAGCGGCACAAAACCAGTCGACACCCGACAATCAAATCTTCATGTTGGCCGGTACTTTCGGGGGATTTCAAACCAGCTCAACATTTTATCCCATCGCCGTCAGTATTCTTGGACCACGTCACGAAAGGCCAATCAAAGAAGTCCGATTCTTCTTCAACGATTCCTTAAACTGGAGCAAAAACATGGGTGGATGGAATTTTCGAGATGGACAACCAAGCCGGACCCAGCCTTCCGCGCCATCAGCGCCGTGGGGCAGGGAAAATAAAACCCAACACACAAAGAGCTCCGTGCACCGCGCGTTACAATGTCAGCCGCCAGATCGCCTGCCGTAGCACCGCTGGTGCGTCGGGTCGTCCTTCGTACCAGATCGTCAGAAACCTGCCGCCGCCCAGTTCCACCGACGAGGGATACCCAAGATCGCTGCACAGCGAATCGTCGTTGAGAATCAGTACCTCAGACCAGGTATCACCCAGGTCGCGACTAACCTGCACGCGATTGCCGAAAGGCTCCTTCCGATAGCCGTACGAAACGACCAGCGTTCCGTCGCTCGTGGAAAGCAGATGCGGAGGATATCCGTCAATACCGGATGTGTGCGGCGGGGTCCACGTGAATCCGCCGTCATGCGATTCGCATTGGAGTGATTGCCCCTCGTCCTGCGTGTTATGATTTCGGATCATCACCACAATTCTGCCGTCGGCGGCCTGACAGGCGTGCGGCTCAAAATATTGCTCCCCGGAATCGCCGGTTCGGACCGGAATCTCGGCGATGATCGTCCACGAACAACCGTCGTCGCGGGACTCCGCAATGACACACGAGGAATCCTCCCGGAACGGCCCGCCGTTTCGCCCACGTCCACCGGGTGAAATCGTCTGCCTGCCAACCATGAGAAGTCGTCCGTTGGACAACGTTATGCACCCATGCGGCGTGCTGACGGGAATCCGATCCCGACGGCTGAATGTTGTTCCGCCGTCGTCCGAGCGGATCATCCAGGCCCCCAGTTCTTCTTTCAGCAACGCATCGTTCACTTCACCGGTCTTTTTCCACCAGGAATCGCGATTCACGCTTTCTGGGGGCATGCGAAGGAGATTCACAAGCCAGGCGAACGACGTGAACCAGTTGACGAGAATCGTTCCCTGCCGGGTCTGGCAGATGCCGGCGTCGCGATCGTCGATAGGCCCGTCAACGAGGCGGATGGGATCACTCCAGGTCACTCCCTCGTCGCGGGACGTCATCATCTGCACCCGGCCGTAGGGACACATGTGATGCTCCCTGCCACCGGAATACACCAGCCGAAGCACACCGTCGGAACAATGAATCACGGTAGGCCAACCGTGGTAGCGATTCTCGCGGCTGATGACGGTTATCTTTTCAACGGTGATGGATGTCATAAACAAATCCTGCCAATGATGGTTTCACTTCGATTCGTTTTCGCCACCGGGAACCACCAGTCGCACGGGAATGGAGTATCCCCGCGGGGACGGACGCCGGCCGTTCATCATCTCCAGCAGCATCCTGCCGGCCAGCATACCTTCCTCCTGGTAGGGAAGGTCGGGAACAACACACGCGTACTTGCATGAAGCGATATCCGAGGAAGAATTGCAGACAACAACGTCCAACTGAGACGTGACGCCCATGGACTCCGCCAGTTCATTCACACAGTCCGCCTGAAACTCGGTTCGACAGATCAAGGCAAGTTTTTCGTCGCCGAGTTCCTCCAGCCGGCTCCGAAGGGTAGCGATAATGGCGGTGCGGTCCACGGGAATGCTACGGATCTGGAGGCTGTTGGCGGCCAGACCCGCATCGGCGAGGGTTTCGCCGATACTGTCATGGAGGAGATAATCGCCCTTGCCCCACGTATCCCGCATGACGGTGATAAATCGTCGATGACCTCGTTTGACCAGGTACTCCGCCAGCAATCGGCCGACCTGTTTTTGATCCAGACTGGCCCAGCATAGATTCTGAAGGTGCGGTTCGATATCTCCGAAGATCACCGCGGGAATTCCGCACTGGTTCAGGTATTCGCGTATCGCCTGGGAACTCAGCAAAACCAGAAATCCAACGGAACCGCGCGAATCATTCATCCGCTCGACGACCTGCTGCACAAACGCCAAATCCTGACGGGGAACGAAATCGAATTCCACCGTCACATTCGGGATTACGGATTTGACGCCCAGCATTCGCTGCCAGATCATGTTCTGCGTGTTTTTCTCCCGGCAGATCGATTCGGGCAGAAAGAAATGGACGCAATGCGAGATTTTCTCCTGCAAAGCCGCAGTTCCGACGAAGGTTCCCGCGCGGGGACGGCGCTCCAGCCACTTTATCTTCGCCAAATGGGTCATCGCCCGCTGGGCGGCGGTGATGTTGCATCCCAGCATGCAACTTGCCTCGGAGGCGCTAAGGTAGCGATCGCCTGGTTGCAGGCCGCTGCTGCCAATGTGGCGACGGATCGCTTCGGCGTAACGGCGAATTTCCTTCGATCCTTGGTTGTCCGTGCGAATATCGTTTGTCGTTTCCATCATGAAAGTAATATATCATATATATCAAAATATATCAATTATGAAATTTTAAAACGGGAAAATTTCCCCTCTCCAGCACGAAAGAGAAAAATGAATTTAATAAAATTCGTATAAATATCTTAATATAACCGTTTTACTTCGATATTATTACTAAACTATTATAAATGATATATAGATATAACTTGACATAATTAATGAAATCATGTACCATGGAGACAGTGGAAGTGCCTCTCGGAAGGGAATCTGGGTGGCTGGCTTGGGTTAATCTGCACAGCAAGCAAAAGGAGAAATTCAAACATGATTACCAGGGATCTGACTCAACGAGGATGCAAGTGGACGGTATTGGTTGGCTGTCTCTTTGGTGTGTTGACGGCAGGAACGACGATGTCTCAGGCGGCGTGGCAGGAGCCGCAGAATGGTTGGGAGGTATCCTATGCCTCCGGCGCAGGATATGCACCGGACAGCGTAAACACCGTTCCCCAATGGTCACGTGTGCAGTACGGCACCGGCACATCGGTGACGAGTGACGGAAGCGTGCAGGCGCTGCGAATGGACCGTGCGAATCTTTCCAACCCCCGCTGGTCGTCCAGCGAGGCGTGGGCGCAGGGAACAGGGAGCGATCTGATGACCCTGGATATGACCATGCGCCTGGTCGGCAGCGCGGAGTATGACCCATATCGCGACGTCGACTTTGACGACGGCGATTATCAGTTTTTGCTGTATATTTCCAGGCCCGCCAACGCACAGCAGGCCGTCGCGGGATATGTGTCCCAGCGGATCATGCTGCGAATGGCACAAGACAAAATTTTCTTTGGTTCGACCGACAGTTATGACGTGGTCTCCGTGGCGATAGGGACTACCTATAACGACATCCGTTTACACGTGGATTGGTCAACGGGCGAAGGTCGACTGTTCCTGAACGACGATGAAGAAGCGATCGCCGCCCATTCGACCAATCCCATGACAACATCCGCCAACCAGATTAACTGGGGACACGGCACGAGCGACGCCCGGGGCGCCATCTTTCTGACGGATTTAAAATTCACCAATTCCGAGTTGGCGCCGATTCCCGAACCGACAACCCTTTCCGTGCTGGCGGGAGTGGGTGGACTCTTGGCGCCGCGTCGGAGGCGCATACAATAAAGGCATACGGAGAATCCTCGCCCGTCGGCGTTGTTTGGGTACGCCGAACCATGCCGACGGGCGCATGGATTCCCATCCGGGATAACGGTGATCTGAGAATCGCTTTCCGAGCAGGAAAGATTTTTCCAATGCCATATCAAATCGCAAGTTGGAATCTCTCGCGTTCTCGCCCACAGGTCTCGACGCAATGTAAGCCCGATGGTTTCACGTTGATAGAACTTTTAGTCGTGATAGCGATCATCTCGCTGCTGGTGTCGATCTTGCTCCCATCGCTGAATCAGGCGAAGGAATTGGCGCGTTTCGCCGTTTGCGGAACGAACCAGAGGCAGATCGCCATCGCCAACGCGCTGTATGCCGAAGAAAACAACGACATCTATCCCGTCAACCAGTCAGGAGCCAACCATGATCAATGGCACAATCGGCTTCGGCCTCACTTGGGATACGACACGCGGGAGATAAACAAGCTCCCCGTCGACGGAGTATGCGAAATCTACCTTTGCCCCTCCGACGTCACCGATGGCGGAAATATTCAACTCGGCGGAAGTCCGTATGGATACCTTCCCGGTTCCAATCTGGAATGGACCGCACGGGGGTACAACTACTGCGACACGCTCCGAAATCGTGACGTCAGTGAGATCGTCACCCCCGCCGACGCGATGGTCACCACCGACCACGACTGGTGGCGGGGGAGCACGAAAACGATTCGCCCGGAGTCGGTGTCATTGATTCTTCTTCCGTCGGATCGACACAACGACGGAAATTTACAGGTAGCCTTCGTGGACACGCACGTGACGAAAGCGTCCATGGATGATCTCATCGACGAAGCGGTACGGTTTCGGCAGAATCCCGCCACCGGCGCGATGTTCTGGGGAACCTACCCCAACTATTCCTTTTTGTACCCCGAATAAGAAAACATGACCCGAATACCATTTCGACACGGTTCTATTCTCGCCTATACGATGATCTTCTTCGGCGGTTCGGTGATATTCGCCGATTCCAAAAACGACGGATGGGACATCGTGTATCGTGAGGATTTTAATACATCGAAGCATCTCGCGCGGCGCGGCTGGGGGTTCGATCCGAAGGTGTTTCAGGTTCGCTCGGACGGGGAACGTGGATGTCTGGAGGTGAATTTCTCCGGAAAAACGTCGCCCTCCCAGTTCGCGGTGTATCGCCAGGTTCTTCAGCGGGACAAGGAATATCGCGTCCGCGCCAAGCTCCGCGCCCAGGGCGTGCGAGCGCATCCGGAAGGCAGATACAACCGCGGCGCGGTCGTGTTCGGGGCGTTTTATTCCAAAGATCAAACGTGGGTCAATGGAGGCGCCTATCCGCACGGGCTTCACGCGGCCGGCGATTGGGAGGAAATCACCGCCGGGCCGATGTCTCTGTTCCCCAGCCAGGCGCATTACGTGCAGATTATGCTCGGGATCGAAGGATGCGGCAGGGCTTCGTTCGATTGGGTGGTTCTCGAACAGCGCGACAATACCGCCGCGCCGACACTCCGATCTCCCGCCAATGCCGAGATCGTCCGTACCCGCCGACCTACGTTTCGGTGGACGTCCCCCGTGGAACATTGCGACGTTGCGGTCCAACTCCGCCGCTCGCCGAACCAGGCCGATACAAAAGGGTTTGATTTCCTGGATTTCAAAAAAGACACCGCCGGCCTGCTGACCGCCAATTCGCCTTTGGACGCGGGCATGTGGTACTGGCGCGTTCGGGAACGTTTCACGAAAATCGACACCTTCCACGACAGCCCATGGTCTTCATTCACGGTTCCCGATCATGCTTCCGACGAGAAGATTTCGGATTCCCCGACGACGATCCTGATTGTCACGAAAGACGATTCTTCCCCTCGTCGGGAAAACGACCGCTTGAACGCCGAAACCGATTCACTCGTCGAACCGGACGAAAACGGAAATCTACGCGTGGACGGGAAACCGTTTTTCCCGATCGGAACGTATCGCATGGAAAACCCGGAACTTCTCGCCAGGGCGGGATTCAATCTCGTGCATGATTACACGTTTGAAAGCACCGACGAGAATTTCCGGAAAAAGCATGGCGATGCTTCCAGGGCGGAAGTCGCCCGGTCGTATCTTCAGGCAGCGCACAAAGCGGGCCTGAAGGTGTTCATGGGCCTGCCACGCGAAAAGATTAATGATTATGACGAGACGTTCCTACAAAACTTCGTCGCGGAATTGAGGAACGAACCGGCATTGTTGGCGTGGTATCTGTATGACGAACCCGCGGTGCAGCGGGTGGGGATGCATCGGCTTTGGAAGCTCCGAAAGGCGATTTCGGACGTCGATCCGCGCCATCCCACGACGCTAGTTCTGTGCCGACCAGAATTGTCCGGAATTTACGGGCAGGCCTGCGACATTCTCTGGGTCGATCCCTATCCGCTGGATCACACACCTGCGGAACCTTTGGAGATGGTATCCGATTGGGTCAACCAGGCCCGTTCGCTCCTGCCGAAACGTCAGCCGGTCTGGGTGGTGATCGGCGCGCATGATATTCGATACTGGAACAATCCCGAGGATGCGCTGAAGAAACTCGGACCACCGGATCGTCCGAGTCACGAGCAACTCCGTTGCATGACGCATCTGGCGCTGTCTGCCGGAGCGAAAGGTATTCTATATTTTTGGCCTGACACAAAAAAATACGACATTCAGAAGGACACGCCGAAAATCTGGGAAAACCTCATTCGCGTCGTCGGCGAACTTCGTTCCTTGCAGCCGTTCCTGCCGGCGGGAACTCGTTCCGAACCTGTCCCCGAACCTCTGCGATCCTGGAGCGCCGAAGCCAACGGCCAAAAAATTCTAACCCTCATCAATCCACAGGATAAAACCGCCTCAGTTCCTGCATCGCGACTGAAACAACTCCTGCCTCCAAACCAGATCGAGGAAAACACTCAACTGGAATTCGCGCCCCACGAAGTGAAAGTATTTCGATGGGATATTCCCAAGGAATAACGCAGGTAATTCACTTGCCCTGTTATGACATTTTGTTACAACAATCGTTCCGTCTTCGTTCCACACATACACGACGATGGAATTGTTCCTGGCATGAATGTCATTATCCCCGAGCGATGAAAGTAAATTTCACATGAACACTGACCGTGGATTATTTTCATTGAAGGACAAAGTGATCATCGTTACTGGCGGCACGGGAAGGTATCCGACAATGCCGATATCGACATCAAACATATCCAATGCCAGACCTGGCTGGGTGGACTTTTGAAACAGTACTACCGCTCTGCCGCAGAAGTTCATTGGGTCGTTTGATAATATTCGATTCACACTCGCCAACCATCTTTCATGCGCGCATCATTGCGGCTCAACCGCATCGGCCTGATTGGATTCACCGACGACACCAACCGTGTTGCCGTCCAACGATCAGATCTCCATGCCGGTCGATATTTTTGGGGGATTTCAAACCAGCCCGACATTTTGGTCCACCGTATCCCTGCCCAACCGCATGCCGCCGTTGCCTGATACACCTCCGCCAACCCGCCGCAGAAAATACCCCCCGGGACGGGACAAGATTATCTCGGTGGACTTATTCAGCAAGCCCTACTTATCAATAAACTACTTTGACTGTCGATCAAACTCAAATACTCTGATTTCATATGGCCCCAATTCCAACAGCAGAGAAACCTTGCCGGAATACGTTTCCGGGATCGATTCGCCTTTCCCATTCTCATCGATCTTCGAGCATAACCATGTTTCATTACCAAGGGTGAAGTTCGCCGTAATATTTTGGGATTCGTTCATAAGATTCGCACAGAACAGGCCCATCGATCCGTCCGGCGTTTCCCATAGATACGCCTGCACCGCCGGTGTTTCCAGCGTATATGAGCGGGACTCCGTGCACTTGACGCGAATCAACTTCGGCGTCGGAGTCAACGTCGCCTGCTTTACCAGTCGGCCGTAGACGAGGAATTTTTGCGCCGCCAGACGATATTTTGCAATCTTCTCAATGTAGTTCGCCTTGGAGGCATGTTTGCAGAGCAGTACCACCGATCGCATCGCCAAGGCCACCGAGGGTACGGAGAAGAACACCAAGGACATCGCGAAGAACACGAAGAACCAGACCGGACAGACTTGGGGTTAGTTAAAAATGGCTGTTACCGTTGAATATAAATACAAGGGCATTCACGTCGTCGCCAATCAGTCGATAGACATCGAATATATCATTCGGGGTACGGACGACTACGACACCGCTTTGTCGGCGTTGGAAGCCGCTGCGCCCGAAATCCTGGACAACATGATCCGCCAGCCGATCGAGCTGGACGAGGAACACGGCGACACAGTGCATCCGGCGACGGGCATCTGGACGGCTACGGTGCATTACGTCTCTCCGAGTTCCCAGCAATCCGAACCACCGGCGACGGGCGATTCGTCGTTTTCCTTCGATACCGGCGGTGGTACACAGCACATCACGCAGAGCCTGGCGACCATCGCCAACTATGCCGCCAGCGGAACGGCACCCAACCACCGGGGCGCAATCGGAGTAACGAAGGATTCCGTCGAGGGCGTGGACATCACCGTGCCGGTCTACACCTGGGCGGAGACACATTACCTGGCCGATGCGATTGTAACGCTGGGCTATCGTGGTTCCCTTTTCGCACTGACTGGTCGAACCAATAGCGCCAGCTTCAAGGGGATGGCCGCTGGGGAATGTCTGTTTCTCGGTGCATCGGGAACAAAACGCGGTAGCGGTGAGGATTGGGAGATCAACTTCCGCTTCGCCGGTAGTCCAAACCGAACCGGTATCACCGTCGGCAGCATCACCGGCATTGCGAAAAAGGGCTGGGAATACCTCTGGGTTGAATATGAATCGGAAACGGATAGTTCCGCCAAGCGAATCGTCAAGCGCCCCGTGGCTGCCCACGTCGAGAAGGTCTACGAGGAAGGTGATTTTTCCATTCTGGAGATCGGGACGTGAGTTTAGAAAAAGTCCAATCCGGCCAGCCGATGCGGATCAAGGCCCAGACGTTCAACTCGATCTTGGACGCCACACGCGCGCACCAAGAGCGTCAGCAGAGCGGTGGGCGGGTTCAGGCCAACGACGCCACGTTATGGGTCCGGCTCTATCATCAAAATGACGGCGATGTGATTGTCAAAGCAGGCATCACCGCCACCCTGAGAATCGGGAAAAACATATTGGGCTGGGAATGCAGGAGAGCCTGTTCGTCAATGCATGTATCGATAGCTTTGTTCAGCGGAACAACGTCAGGAGTTACCTGCGAAGAATCCTACGAAACCACCCATCCTTGGGCTCCCTACAATGATCCCATCTGCGGCTACGAAATGAAAGCCATCTTCGCCGTCGAAGAATGGGCCGCTGAGGGTGGGTTTGAATATCAATAGAGAGGGGATAAAGGCAAATTTCTACAGATCGCCTCCAGTTACAATAAGCCATAACTGAAAAACAAAATATCTTTCTACCATACACATATACTCACTTTTCAGATTTCGTCCTACACCAAAAGATTGTGGACTACGGAATCCATTTTAGAATTTCGATAAACTGTTCCAAATATCCCCTGCACACAATCCTTTTGGAAATGATCAGAATGCGGTGCCATGTTTCTTTTGTCGAATGAATGCAGGAAGCAGGCTATGTTGAACGGATATCCTTGATCTTATTCCGAAGGGTGTTTCGATGCAAGCCGAGGTATCGGGCGGCGAGGGATTGGTTGGACTCGTGCAGCGACAGGGCGTGTCGAATCAGAGCGTGCTCCACTTCTTCGAGGGTTTTCTGGTATCGGCCTTGTTCGGTTTCATCCAACTCGGCGGCGTATCGAATCGCCGCTTCCCGCAAACGCTCCTTGCTGGGAGTGAACGGATGACTCGGACGAATCGATTCCGGCAGGTCGCCGGCCTGGATCGTCCGATCGGGAGCAACCGTCATTGCATGTTCGACGGCGTTTTTCAGTTCCCGCACATTGCCCGGCCAATCGTAGCGCATCATCGCGTCGAGAGCGTCGGATCCCAGCACATGGGATTGCGAGTCCGACGGCGATCTGAAGCGGTGTAAAAAATGTTCCGCCAGCAGTGGGATGTCCTCTTTCCGGTCGGATAGCGGCGGCATGTCGATTCGCAGCACCGCCAGGCGGTAATACAGATCCTGTCGGAATCGCCCCGCCTTGACTTCGCCGGCGAGGTTTTTATTCGTCGCGGCGATAATTCGAACGTTCGTCTGGATCGTCGCGGATGACCCGACACGCTCGATCTTCCCGCCGTCCAGCACGCGCAGCAATTTGCCCTGCACCGCCAGCGGCAGGTCACCGATTTCATCCAGCAGAAGACAGCCGTCGTGGGCGGTTTCAAATTTCCCCGCGCGATCGGCGTGCGCGCCAGTGAATGCGCCGCGCACGTGGCCAAACAGTTCACTTTCGATCAGGTGCTCCGGCAGGGCGCTGCAATTGACCGCGACGAACGACCCGTTGCTCCGCGCGCTGAAATGATGAATCGCCAGGGCCGCCAGTTCCTTGCCCGTGCCGGTCGCTCCGTGGATCAACACCGGCGAATCGCTCCGGGATGCCCGGGCGATCTGCTTGTACGTTTCCTGCATGGTCGGCGAAGCGCCAACGAGCAATCCCCACTCAACTGTCGGCGCGTTGGAAGGCGAAGCGGGATTCGCTTGTTCGGCAAGAACGCGATCGGCTAACGACAGTGCCGCGTCCAGATCCAGTGGTTTGGCGAGGTAATCGTAGGCCTTTCCCTTCAGCGCCTGGACTACCGTTTCCAATCCACCGTACGCAGTGATGACGACCACCTGCGCGTTGCGATTCGCGAGATCCTCCAGCAGTTCCAAGCCGCTACGGTCCGGCAAGCGCACATCCAGAAAAACGACGTCAGGCTGGGTGGATTCGTACGCGCCCAATCCATCGCCGGCAGTGGCGGCTGTCTGCACAGCCCATCCGCGCCGGCGGAAAAACTGCTCGAAGGCAAGGCAGATCGAATCCTCGTCGTCGATCACCAGTATGGATTTTTTTTCGTGGGTTTCGGGAATCATCCTTATGTGCCTCCTATGGGAATTTCGAACCAGAACGTCGCGCCTGGTTCGGAATTGTCATAACCGATTCGCCCGCCATGTCGTGTGATGATCTGCTTGCAGATGTATAATCCCAAGCCGACGCCGTTGGGTTTGCTCGTAGCGAAGGCGGCAAAAACATCTCCCGCATCGACAGGTACACCTGCCCCGGCGTCCCGCACGGAAAACCGCACACCATCGCCGGTTTGGCGAATCGACAGGTGAATCACGCTTCCGGCTGGGCTTGCTTCGACGGCGTTGACGAGCAGGTTCATCATCGCCTGACGAATCTGATCGGCGTCCACGTTCACGTCCGGTTCGTCGGCAGGAAAGTCGGTTTGCACTTCAATCTTCGCGTGGCGAAGTTTCCCTGCCAGGATCACCAGCACGGAATCGGCAAGCTCGGATAAGCAGGCCGGCGAAGGTGCAAGGATTCGGTCTTCCGAACAATTCCCCGGCGAGAGATTCATGAGTTCATCGAGATACAAGCCCATGCGGTCAATCTCACGAAGAATCGCCGCTATACCGGGATCATCCCGCAACGATTCGTTGTCCTTTAGATTTCTGACGTTCATCTTGATCCCGCTGAGGGGATTTCGCAGTTCGTGGGCAACGCTGAGCGAAATTTTTCCCAGTGTCGCGAGTTGTTCGCTTTGGAGTACATGTCGTCGGGCTTCACCAAGACGATGCAGAAGTTGATCGAAGGAATTGGCAAGTTGTCGGATTTCCGTGGGGCCTTTATGGATCGACTCTGAAGAAAGAGGGTGAACGGTGGTTACGTCCGCATCGGATACATCGTCCATTTGGCTGGCCAGTTTTCGGATCGGGCGGGTGATGGAAATCGAGAACAGGATCGCCAGTAGAGTTGCTGTGGCCACCGTCGGTATGATAATGAACATCACCCGTCGCTGGGTTCGCTTACGGGCTTCGGTGAATTGCTCGTCGGGAACCAGCATGTACAATCGCCCACGGATACGCTGGGTGTTGTAACCACCGGCGTCAACATCAGCGGTGTCAAATCGATATTTCTTCCCCGCGAGATAGACGATCCCTGATTTCCCCAATGCTCCAACTTGTCGGCGAAATTCTGAGGTTACCTCGGCTGGTAAACTGGATGCAATGATGTTTTCGGGTTTGTTTTCCGAGGAAATCCACTCGGCGTTGAATAGCTCCCGAAGATATCCCATCATGGCATCATCGCGCGGAAATCGTTTGTCCTTCAGGAACCCCGAGGCGCTGGCAACCATCTCCTTGACATATCGCTCCTCCACTAGCCGCCCGGCTGTGTCTTGTGCGATCCAACCCAAAAGAATCGCCAAAGCCACAACGTAAAGATTCAAAACGATGATCGTCCGTAAGCGTATGGACATACCCATAAAAACACCTCCCGCTGCCAGGTAAATATTGCACGCATACTATATGCGGAAATCGATGTAGAATCCATTCAGTTTGCACAAGGTTGCGACAGTATTGCACATGTAATGTGCAGTCTGATGGGGGGTTCAAGTGTTCGTGGGGTGTAAGTGGTCATATTTCTCATAAACTCTCCATCCATTGGATGTTTCTCCTATGGCATGATTTTTGCATAAGTTGTGGCCAAAAGGAATCCTTCGAAAGGAGTCGAATCTGTTATGAAATCATCGGTAACCGATAGTTCTCCTGTTGCAGTGGAGAATCTCAGTAAAAGTTTCGGGCGGGAACACACAATGGTTCAGGCAATTGCGGAAGTTTCCCTTCAGGTGCAGGCTGGGGAACATCTTGCCGTAATCGGTCCCAGCGGTTCGGGAAAAAGTACGCTGCTGCATCTCATTGCCGGATTGACTTCCCCCGATGCGGGACATGTTGCCGTCGGCGGGGTGGATTTGGCGAGTATGAACGACCGCCGGCTGACGCTGTTTCGTCGTCAACATATCGGGATGATCTTTCAGTCGTACAATCTGATCCCGACGCTGACGGTGGAAGACAATATTCTTTTACCCCTGTTGCTGGGAAAGGGGCGAAGCCGGCGGGACGGACACATCGATGTGTTGCTGGATACGCTTGGTTTGACGGATCGTCGACGCCATCGGCCCGACGAATTGAGCGGCGGCGAACAACAGCGAGTCGCCATCGCCCGAGCGCTGATTGCCGACCCCACCGTCATCCTCGCCGATGAACCGACGGGCAACCTGGATTCCCTCAACGGACAGAAACTCTGCGAGATGATCTCGAAACTTCGCAAAGAGCAGAAGCGAACCATCATCACCGTCACGCACGACCCGTCGGTGGCGATTTGGGCGGATCGCGTTCTGGTGTTGCGGGATGGATGGATCGTTGAAACATTGTCAACGGATTCCTATTCCACCTCCAAAGAATTAGGTGAAAGGTTCCTGGAAGTACTCAGCCGTGATGCGGAGACGGTCGCATGAGTCTGATACTCAAACTCCTCGCGAAACAGTTTCAGCGACGCTGGTTGTGCACGCTGTTGACCGTCGCCGCCCTGGCTGCTGCCGTGGCGATGGTGATTGTGGTCGTCGGCGGACATGACGTAGCTTTTACGCGTGGAAACCTTGATGCCGAAAAAGCCAAACAGGCGTTGGGACGATTCGACCTTCTCGTGATTTCCGGAACGGATGAGGACGCCCAGGCCGATCAGCGTCGGGGAGGAACGTCACCCCCTGCGCCCGCGATCAGTGAAGAGATCGTATCCCGTCTGCAAAACGATCCCCGCGTTCGGGAAGTGATAACCTGTTGCGCCGCGAAAGTGGAATGTTGCCCGTCAGGACCGATATTCCGTACGGCCATGCATAGGCCGGGCATGCTGCTTTCCTGCCAACTGGCGGCTGTGACTGCCAAACAACCGCCGCAGGAACTCGTCGCGGGACAATGGGTCGATGCGATTCCCGATTACTCTGTCGTGATCGACAAGCAGATGGCCTTTCCGTTGGGTGATGCCGTCGGGTCGTCGTTTCAGCTCATCAGCCGGACGGGCCGGCATGACGTGACCATCGGCGGCGTTCTGGACAGTCCCTTCCCGATCCGCCGGCTTCAGGCGATCTACGTTTGCCCGAAGACATTCACTCGTCTGACGGGTCAACCGGCGGCAACAAACCGGATTTTGATCGATCTTGCCGAAGGCGTATCGCGCAACGAATTCGCCGACGAATTGGCCGGCGACGCCCGCCGCGCGGGAACGCCGGTGCATATCGAGTCGGCGGACGATTACATCGAGGAAGCGAAGCGGTGGGCGTCGTTCCGCACGAGCCATGGCCAGTCGGGCGCGTTTTTCCCACTGCTGCGAAACGCGGAAATGAACCTGGCGATCCTGGCGGCGTTGTTCGTGATCTTCAACACCTTCTCCATGGGCGTGCAGGAACGCATGAGGCAGTGGGGCGTTCTGCGGGCGGTCGGCATGACGCGATTGGGACTGCTGACTCTCATTGCCGTCGAGGGATTCCTCCTGGCGACGCTCGGTTGGGGGATCGGTGTGGGCGCTGGATACTGGCTGATGCGTGAAAGCCTCTCGCAACTGGCGTCCTTTGCGGGATACGACCTAACCATTCACGTCGGTTTGTGGCTGACGTTGGGGGCGGTGACAGCCTACGGCGCAGTTTTTCTCGCGTCGATCATCCCCGCCATCGGAGCGGTGCGCAAACGTCCCCTTGACGCCATGACGGGCACAGCCCGGCTTCGCGCGACGAAAGGTCCGCGTTGGATGATCCTGCTGGGCTTGCTGCTTGTGGCGCTAAATCCTCTGTCGGTGTTGAGCTATCAACTGCCTGACGCGTGGGCGGATCGAACCTTGCCGCCGTTGGGTATTCTCGCCTCGCTGGTCGGATTCGTCCTGCTGTTGCCTTCCATCGTCATTTTGTGCGAGCGAATCTTCAGCCATGTTGCCGGGGCGATCTTCCGGTTGGATCATCGTCTCCTGCGAAAGCAGCTCAGCGCCAATCTTTGGCGCGTCGTGGGGTGCCTTTCCGCGTTGACAGTCGGCCTAGGCCTGTTTGTTACGATCCAAGTCTGGGGCCGCAGCATGATGGTTCCTTTCATGGTTCCCGAGCGATGTCCCGATGCCGTTGTGACGGTCTTTCCCGGGGGCGTGCCCGACGAAAAACTCCCCGAGATCAACCGTGTGCCGGGCGTCGAGTCGGCTGTGCCGATGATCCTCCAGCACCCCGCCCTGGCGAATCTGCCGGATACCGTTCCAGTCGGTGGAATCATCACCCGGGATGTGATCTATATCGGAACGGACGCACCGGCGATGATCGGGGATGACAAGGGGATAATAGCTTGTTCGTTCCTGCGAGGCGATCCCGCCGAAGCCTACCGCCTTTTGAATGAAGGCCGATACTGCCTCATCACCGACAGCCTGTACATCCGCTGCCCGGAATGCTTCGACGTGGGAAAAACCCTCAACCTGGACACGCTCGATCCGCCGCGGCGCACGTTGACGTACACCATTGTTGGCGTGATCCGGATGAAGGGGTGGCATTTATTGACGATGTCCGCCCAGATGCGTCGTGGGCTTTCGCGGGTAGGGGGCATGGTACTGACGTCGGCGAACACCGCCCGCGCGGACTACCCCGGTGCGAACAACAAGACATTCTGGCTGAACCTTACGCCGGGAACCGACGCGATGTCGTTGGAATTTCCCATCGTAAAACTCCTCGATCCAAACGCACGGCTGGCGTCCCCTGACTCCCCATCGGCAAGCAGGGCCGCCTCTCGGCCTGCACATCGGCCGGATGGGAAACCCGATCTACGCACCGGTCCATTGGCCGGTATGGGCCGTAGTCGGGAAGGCCGTGGCGGCCCCCCGCCTCGCGCCGCCGGGGCAAGCGGCCCGCGCCGGCCCGGTGGACCAGGCCGCGGCGGTCCTCCAGGGCGCGGGCGAGGGATGGACCTGGGCGATTACTCGCCCCAGCCGCCGATCGAGAGCAACGTCTATTGTCGCGTCACGGACACTGCCGCCATGACGCGGGCGATTGTGCGGCGCTCCGAAGGCATTATCCAGGCGCTGACGTTCTACCCCTTGCTCGCGCTGGGGCTGGCATCGTTGGCTGTCGTCAACACGATGATCCTCTCCGTCCGCGTGCGGAACTGGGAATCCGGCGTCCTGCGCAGCCTTGGACTGACGCGCAGCGGACTGCTGCGATACGTCCTGGCGGAGGGAATGCTGATCGGCTTGCTCGCGTGCGTCGCGAGCCTGGCGTTTGGATTGCCGGCGAGTTGGACGGGAATTCTGGGCACCTCCCATTCCATGGGCGTTTCGCCCGTGTATGTGATTCCCTGGGCGACGCTCTGTCTGGGGCTGGCGGCGGCGGTGGTACTGTGCATCCTGGCCGCCGTCGCACCGGCGATCTGGGCGGCAACTCGAACTCCCCTGAAATTACTCCAGGAAGGTCGGGCGGCGGAATGAAAAGAATAACACCAACCGCCTTTACCCTGATCGAACTTCTCGTGGTGATTTCCATCATCGCGCTGCTGGTGAGTATTCTCCTGCCGTCTCTATCTCGCGCCAAACGATTGGCGAAGAAAACCATCTGCCAGGTGCTGCACAAAGGTTATGGCCTGGCGACGGAAATGTACGCCATCGACAACGACGGTGTGATGATGGATTCGTACAAGCACCTCGACCCTGACGTGGGCATTCCAAACTACTGGGGAAGCAAAAAATTGCCCGAGGAAGTCGCCCGATGTCCGGAGGATGAATCCACCGAGGCGATGGGACGATTGGGAATGTTTCCGCAGTACGACGATCTGCCCGTCAGCATTGGCTGTAACGAAAACATGCTTTCCTGCAGCGCCCGAATGACACGCAACGGGCCGATGGCCTTCTGGGTAAACCGTGATGATATTTCGGGACAACCTGCAAAGCTGATGGTTTGGGCCGACTGGCAGAACAATCCAGCTTCTGCCCTGTCGGATTATGCCGTTGTCAAACCCGCCCAGTCTGAGATGGGAACGCTTTGCTTCCGTCATCTGGACAATGTCTCCACAGCCGTATTTCTCGACGGGCACGTCGGACCGATGCAAGTGACGCTTGACGTCAAAAACAACGGCCACGATTTTGCACCAGGGGCCGACTGGGGTGTTTCCTCCGTCGGTAAATTTTATAAGTGCTACTATCCTTTTGGCGTCGGTGCGACGCAAACCTCCGGCGACAATTCCTACGGCGATTGGCCCGGCATGAAATGCGATTGATCCTCTTTTCTCATTTACACAATAAGGAACAATTCAATGTTGAGCAGAAATAACATCGGATGTTGGTTTTGTATCGGAATATCAACCTTTTTTTGCCTGTGCTGTGCGCACCACTGTCATGCCCAGAATCAAACGGCCACGTCCCAACCAGCGATACTGGACGCCGCACACGAGCAAACGGCGAAGAAGCTCATGGCCGACGGAGCGGCGTATCTCATCCGTCAACAGAACAAAGACGGCGGCTGGTCCGTCGGGGAAGGTTCCGCAACCCCGGCGATCACCGCTATGGTCTTAAAGGCGCTCGTGCAACACCCGGACTACGGCCCGGATCATCCCGCCGTGAAAAAAGGCTACGAGGTGCTTCTGTCGTACAAGCAGCCGGACGGTGGTATCTACAATCCAAAGGAAGGTGTTGTGGCGTATACGTCGGCAGTGGCGCTAATGACGTTGGCAGCCGCGAAGGATCCGAAATATGACAAGGATATCAAGGATCTTGTCGCGTATTTGAAAAGCCTTCAAATCCAGCCGGGCGCGAATTCGGCTGACGGGAGCAATGCTCTCGCAGGCGGTGTGAGTTATGGTCCGCGGGGCCGGCCCGACTTGACGAATGTCGGAATGTGGATGGAGGCGTTGCACGACGCGGGTGTGAAGGGAGACGATCCCGCCATGCAACGGGCCGTGGCGTTTGTGTCCCGTTTGCAGAATTCCTCGGAAACCAACAAGCTCGCCTGGGCCGCCAAGGGCACGAATGACGGCGGATTCGTATATGTCATGCCCGGTGCAGATCCGGGTCGAGGCAAAGGCCCAGGCCGGCAGCGCGGCGACCGGGGGAACGGCCGCAGGCCGCGGGGTGGTATGCGTGGCGGAATTCGCACCTACGGTTCGCTGACGTACACGGGATTCAAATCCCTGCTCTATGCGAATGTGGATCGAAACGATCCACGAGTCAAAGCCGCCTTCAGTTGGATTCGGCGGTACTGGCGGCTGGACGGCAATCCGAACATGCCGATGGAACAATCCCATCAGGGTCTTTACTATTACTATCACGTCTTCGCCAAAGCCCTTCGCGCCTGGGGCTTGCCCGTCGTGACGGACGCGAAGAAGGCCAAACACAACTGGCGGGAAGAATTGATCGACGCCCTCGCGGCAAGAGTCAACGAGGACGGCAGTTGGGTCAACAAGGCCTCCTCCCGCTGGTGGGAAGGCAATCCCGTCTTAACGACGTGCTACGCGGTTCTGGCCTTGCAGGAAGCGATTCGCTGATGTGGTCCAAAAGTACAGACAGCAGTGGTTTAAAATGTCGGGTTAGGTTGAAATCCATCGAAAACATCGGAGGGCATGTAGATTGAAAAGCGAAACGGCAACTCAGTCGACACCGTCAGGCAGTATCATTGAGTCGGACTTTTTTGTGTCGAATGCTCGGTAAAAAAGTTGCTTCCACAATCGTCGCTGCTTGCGCCAATCGAGTACGGTGGTGATGAGTCGGATGTGATGTTCGCGGATGGGATCGCGGCCTGATGTTGTGCGGGGGAGGAAAAGGATTTCTTCCTGAATATCGGGGGCCAAGAGAAGCAGGTTCATGATTTGTGTCATGCGAGCGCGGTCATGCGTCTTCTCCTTCTCGAAAGATGCCATTGGCTCCCACACGGGAATCGATGAGAAGGAGAATAGGCCGACAGAATCCACCAGGCCCAGCCAAAATCCCCCCACCCCCCCGCGTCTCCCCCTCTACCGCGTCAGCGGTTTAGTC
>JAFGJE010000039.1 GCA_016929245.1 Phycisphaerae bacterium | reverse complement strand
GGGTTAAGAAGATCGAGTAAAATTGGCTTAAAATTGCAACCTCCCAAAAACAAAGATGTTCTGACGGCAGTGCCATTCGGGTCAGGTACCTTTTCCTGTTACCGATTCCGCGGCAGTAACAACTCCGAAGATACGCCCTAAGGAAAACGAGATCAGCACGGAGAAGAAAAAGGCACCTGACCCCTTTTTCTCCACACCGAACAATTGTCTCACAAAAACCATAGCGCGATAATAAAAGAGAGTCCCATGAAGCTACAACCCAAACAACATCGAAACGCATTCACCTTAATCGAACTTTTGGTCGTCATCGCGATCATCTCGCTGCTGGTGTCGATCCTTCTTCCGAGTCTGACCAAGGCCAAGGAATTGGCGAAGATCACCATCTGTGCAACGCAGCTTCGCTCGCTAGGCACGGCGTTGAATACGTACGCCACGGAACATGAGGGTGAGTATATCCACACGAGACGGGGATCATCACAATGTCCGGAGGTGGTCCATAAAGATGATTTTTGCAATGTATTAGAGAATGAGTATAGCTGCTCACCGAAGATGTTTTACTGCCCCTTCAAACCGCAAGGAACTTATCCGGTAAATCCAGAGGGAGAATTTCAGGACTGGAGATGGGATCCAGGGCCCTATAACGAGATCGGCTATACCTACCTCGGCGCTTACTACGAAAATAATCCCGGAGGGAAATATTACTATCCCTATTTTAAAAATGGCTATCAAAGTCCGATCAATCTTGATTCCGCTGAATCCGGATGGGCACTAATGGCGGACATCAATCGCACGTTCCATGAAGGAGTTGTGAACCACTGGTTCGGCGGCGACTACACAACAAACGTGATGTTTGTGGATAGTCATGTGGAATATTTTCCGGACAAGGAAGTAATGGAAATCAATTTTGATGCCGAAGGGGGATATTGGGTTGTATGGTGATCGTTTGATCTTTGTGTCTTTTCATAATACATGATATGGTTGTTCTCCCCGCCGGGTGTCAAAACAAGTCTTTTATAGAAGGAATCTGCCCGTGTCATCCATGGTTTTATATCGCGGAAATATTCTGTTGTTTGTAACTGCCGTCGTTTTGCCGTGTTCTTTCGCCCTGGCGGATGAGACGTCGGATCGCCTGGCGGAGTTGCAACGGGCGATTACTTGTCACGAGCGGTTTCTTGTCGACGCGACGGCTCGTTTGACCCCGCCGGATTCGCACGGGAAACAACTCGCGGACTTTATCCGCGCCGTTCAGTCGGCGAAGAACGCGATTGACGCGAAGACGTCGAATGAGGACATCCAGGCGGCCTTCCAAGCCGCCGACGCGAAACGGCGCATCCTCGAAGCCGCGGTTTGGCGCGAAGCGCCGGCGATCTGCCTGCTGGAACAGATTAACGCCTCCCGCGACATCCTGCCGTTGGTGAAAGAGGCCGCTCTCCGCGAAAAATTCACTGCCTCCCTGGATGCGATTCGGAACGACGCGAAAACGATCTTCGCTAAGAATCCCTCCGAAAAAGCCGTCGACGCGAACCTTGTTGCTTTTCGCCAAAAACTCCGAACGGCGCAGAACGAACTCTACAAAACCACCGGCTGGCTGGCGGGCGTCAGCTCCATCAGCATCGGCCGATTCGGATATCAGCTCTCCGACGGCCTGCAGTGCGAAACGGTGTCGTTTGATTCCATCCAGACGACCGGGAAGGATAAGGAACTCGGTAGAGTTGACTACGACGACCGGACGATCAGCACCCTCGGCTGCGATGTGTCGTTCCCCGAAACGAGCGTCAGCCTGTCCGTAGGCCCGCGCGGCGTGAAAAAAATCATCGCGCGTAAAACGGACTCAAACTGGATCGGCAAGACCATCGCGCTGTCGTCACCGGAGCACTCGAACCTGGGGACGGTGTACACGACGCTGCAACGTCTGGCGACGCGGTTTTCGTTCACGTCGCCGGCGGTCGATATCCCGCTGCGGAAAGTCGATGCCAAAACTTCCTCCGTGCAGTATCTCTCCCCGGACGGCTGGAAGACGGTTCCCCTTTCCGCGAAGGCGACGATTGACGGCGCGGACCTCAGGAACGGATGGGTTCTGCTGGACCTTGTTGACGGCGCGCCGACGCGCGGCGATAAAGCCGGCCAGCATATCCCCGTCGTGATGCAGTTCCAGAAGTGTCCGAAAAAGATCGTCGTCGGTCCGGAGATGCTGACGATGTTCGGCGGCGGGGCGTTCGGTGATCTGTGGATATTCCGGCCGCTGGGCGTTCAGCGCCCCCACGAAATCAGGATCACCCCGCTCCTGGTTGACAGGATCGACGAACTGGCGCGAATGAACCTCGCCTGGCCGACGGAATGCGACGAAATCTTCAACGTCGATTCGGCCGGACAATTCGTGCATATCCGCGATGAAGTGAAATTCAACATGCTGGAGGACGCGTGGGACACGAAGCCTCTGGTCGCCACAGCGGTCCCGAATATCCTCATGCTCGCCAAACGCTACGACGTTCCGGGCGTGAGCATCACCGAGCCGGTGACGGACTGGGGCGTTCCCGCGAACAGCGGCCCGTTCGGCACGGTCGCCGGCGCGACGCTGCATTACACCATTCCCGTCCCGCCGTTGTATCATCACGCGTTCTTCCGCGTCGAAAAACCGGGGCAGGACATCTGGGCTCGGCGGATCAATGACGCGATTGTCTATTACGGCGAACCGGGCAAATCCACGGGCGACCAGGCGTTTCGCGGGGTGGCGTACTCCTGGCCGGCGCGGGACTATTTCAACGCCGACACGCGGAAACTCGTTCAGAAGGCGTCGAAACAAATCTCCGAACTGTTGCAGCCGGAGAATTACCGGGGCTGTGTGAAATGGCGCATGATCCCGCAAACGAACCGCTGGTATTGCTACGATTATCCCGGCGCCCATTACACCGACGATTCAATCTACGACGTGGACTGGTCCAACGGCATCACGCTGTACGGGTTCGACACGTGGGCGGCGTACGGAGGACACTGGGACGAACTGGACCGCGCCTGGTCGAATGCGATCTGGCCGTTGACGGAATACCTCGTCAAGTCGCACGATTGGGCGTGGATGTCCAGCACGATCCGGGAGTTCGGCGAGGGCACGTCCATCGACTGCCTGACGGCAGCCAATTCCGGGGTGATCTCCCTGACGCGCATGGCCCGGACGCTGAATCGACCCGTCGATGCGGCGACGGCGGCCTACCTTGCCGCCAAAACCGCCCTGCCGCATACCACGCGATTCGCGTTCCTGGAATACATCCGGAAATACAACCTGTGGCATGACGACTCCGTCGGAAGGGGCACGGTCAACGGATTCCATGAAACCAACGCGTGGATTCACCCCGCACACAGCGATCCGTGGTGGGGCGTGTGCAGCTTAAGCGGATTCGGCGTGGAACCGGAAAACTTCGACACCATGTTCGCGTATCTCAAACCGGCGTACCTTCAGAAATGGTGGGCGATGGTCACGTCGATGTATCCCGAATGGTACGACAAGGACAAACCCTACCCAGCTGGTACTCTCTACGGCGGCAACAGCAGCTACGTCACCGCGCCGGGCGTGTACATGGAATATCGCCTCGGCGCGAATGACGAAACGCTGGAGCAATATATCCACAAGGCTGGGCTTGGCGACGGGAAGGAACAGAACGTGATCGTCTACGGCGAGATCGCCAACCGCGAATGTCCCGTCCAGATCGGTTCCTGGGGGCGATGCACCCACGAGAAGGCGACGTTCGATCCCGCGACCCGCATCGCGCGGGTGACGTTCATCAACCCGACGAAGAACCCCCAGCCGGTGACGTTCCGCTGCGAAGTATATCCCGCCGACGTGCAACTGGGAGATCAACCCGCCCAGCCCACGAAAAACACCGACGTGTGGAACCAGAAACTCCTCCACCTGAATATCCCACCGGGCAAGCACGTCGTACAACTGCGCCTTCCGTAACATGGTTTCGTCGGTTAACGGAATAGGTCACGGGTTTCAGAACAGCGCCGAACGGCAAGCCAATCCTGGGATCGGCTTGCCGTTCGGCGTTGTTGGAAAAACAGCTTGGTCGTTATGATGTCGAATCGCTGAAAAAGTCGGAGACCCCTTTTTTGAAATAACTCCAACCCGACGGCGTTATCATTTCTATCCCTCGATCTACCATATTCCACTTGACAAGGTAGGCGTGTTTTTTGTATATATTACATAATAGCGTATAATATTTGATTATATTTCTCCGAGAAATCGAATGCTGCAATATCTTCAGGTATATAGAGATACGAAAAATAAGATCCTGCAGGGTGATTTGAAGCCCGGCAGTATGCTTCCGACCCATCGGAACTTGTGTGATAACTATTCCGTCTCGATCAACACGATCACGAAGGCTATAAATCGCCTGAAAAAAGAGGGTTACGTCGAGAGCTTTCGAGGCCTGGGCACCGTCGTGGCGGATTTGTCCCAGCGAGGCAGCGAAATTCTGGATAAGACCATCAGCATCGTGTCCTACTATCAGCATTTCATGCAGGATGCCGTCTCCTTTGCCGTGCAGGATGTCTTTTCGGGTTCGGATTGGTCGATCCATTCCCGCTGCACGCACTCGAATCTGGACTGGTATCGCGACGCGCTGCTGGACTGCCACAGGAATCCCCCGGCCGGGTTAATCCTGCTGACGATGCACCCCACGCAGTTCACGTATGACGAGGAATTGCTGCCCGATCCCGCGACGAAGGTGGTGTTGATGAACCATGTGATCCCCGGAAAGCAGTACGACCTGGTGCGGAGCAACAGCTACGCGAACGGGAAGATCATGGCCGATTACTTGCTGGCGAAGGGATACGACGAGTTCGTGTATTTCAGCGACGCCAAGATGGAAGAAATTCATGCGTCGCCGGCGATTCGGGCGATGCGGGACGTCTTCGCGCCGCGTGGAATTCCCTTCGGCCCGGAGCAGTTTCGCCGGTTTGAGAATCCGCACAGTTACGGCCCGCGGCTGGAACCGTTCCGGGATTCGTACGACTACGTCAAAGAGATGCTCCGGCGCGAGCGCCCTCGCGTGATCGTCGCGGGACACGACTGGTGCGCCGTCGGCGCGATCCGGGCGATTCTGGATTCGGGATTGTCGATTCCCGACGATATAGCGGTCGCCTCGACGGTGACGTCAACCGATCTGAGTTCCTTCGCCGGCGTGCCGAAGATTACTTCCGTGGACGTGATGTTCAACGAGGAGGTGCGGGCGGCCGCCGAAACACTCAAAGCCCGCCTGGAAGGCGACGACACCCCGCCGATTTACCGCGAATACAGCGGCAGAATCCTGGAAGGTCAAACGGCCTAGTATTCTGTCATGTCTAAAATTGTAATCTGTCATCCTGAGCGCAGGCCCGAAGGGCCGAAGTCGAAGGACCTTACGCCTGGCTGCCCGTGAGGTCCTTCGACTTCGCTCGAAGACTCGCTTCGCTCAGGATGACAAGTTGATATTTTATGATGTGACAGAATACTAGGGTAACAACATGAGGCTGAGATTATGAAATTACGAATGTCAAAAACCGAGCATTGCGCGGCGGACTATTCTTATCTCTGCGCGGCGGGAATCCTTTCCCGCCGCGTTCCGAATTATGGTTCCGGACGCGGCGGGTTAGGAAACCCGCCGCGCCAAAGGCGCGCGTTTACGTTAATCGAACTCTTAGTCGTAATCGCCATTATCTCCCTGCTCGTGTCGATCCTCTTACCCTCGCTTCAAAAAGCGAAAGAATTGGCGAAAATCACCATTTGTGCGACACAACTTCGTGCACTCGGCATGGCGGCAACCACATACGCCGAGGAGCATGAAGGAGAATATCCTTTTACTCATCGCGGCGCAACTTCACGATATCCGGAGATAGTACATCCTGTTTTTACCAATCCCATGGAAGAATATGGTTGTCCGCCAAGCGCTTTTTATTGCCCCTTCAAACCTTATGAAGATCCAGACTATGATTACGAACCGATCTGGACTTGGTATTATGAAATCGGCTATTGCTATTTTGGCGCTTATTATAATTACAATACAACTACGAAAACGAGAGATTATGAATGTTGGAAGGGCTATTTTAGAAACGGATATCATAGCCCGATCAATCTTGACTCCGCGGAGACCGGCTGGGCTCTTATGAGCGACAACACCCGTTGTGATTTTTATGATGACGGCGTGTATACCAATCACTGGTTTGACGACGGTAAAAATATCAGCAACAACGTGTTGTTTGTGGATTTGCACGTTGAAAACCGAAAACTGGATGAGGGTAGCTATGATTGGGCGGATAATGGTAACTTTTGTGCCGTAGACAATACAATCTATTGGTAGCGGTTTTCGTTTCATTCCCTCATTCGAAACAAGCTTCGCGATTTGATTTACCCCCTCCCCAAATGTTTTATTACTTCAAGAAGGAATATAACAATGTCACGTTTTCTCTCATTTCGTAACATTTTGCTTCTCATTGTTCTCATGGCCGCTTTACCTTTTTCCTTCGCTCAGGCGGAGAGTAAGCGGGAAGAGCAGCAGGAGCAATTGGAATGGCGGCGGAATGCGGTTCGTCGGCATGGATGGTTTCTCGAAAACGCGAAAACTCGTCTGACGCCGCCTTCCTGCCAGGAAGTTCAATTACAAGAGTATCAACAGGCTGCAACTAAGTTGGAGGAAGTGTTCGAGGCGAACAAATCCGACGAGGACATCGATGCCGCCTTTAAGGCCGTCGATCAAAAACTTTCCCTCCTGGAAACCACGGTTCGTCGCGAGGCGCTGGCGTTTTGCCTGCTGGAACAATTAGAAGCCAGCCGCGATATTCTGCCGTTGGTGAAGGACGCCGAAACCCGCGATAAATACACTTCGTCGTTAAACGCGATTCAAGACGGCCTGAAAAATATATTCGCCGATAACGCGTCGGACGAAGTCGTCGATCAGAACCTCGCCGCCCTGCGTGCAAAACTGCGCGCGGTGCAGAATGAGATGTACAAAACCGCCGGCTGGCTGCCGGGCGTCAGTTCCGTGAGTATCGGGCGATTCGGATTCAAATTGTCGGACGGATTGCTGTGCGAAAACGTGTCGTTTGAAACCGTGGAAACGTCGGAGGAACTGAAAAAACTCGGCCGGGTCGGGTATGACGACCGGAAGATCAGTCCCCTCGGCTGTGATATCTCTTTCCCCGAAACAAGGATCAGCTTGTCGGTCGGCCCGCGCGGCGTGAAGAACGTCTCCGCTCGTAAGCAGGACGTCAACTGGATCGGCAAGACTATCGCCATCTCCACGCCGGAGCATCCAAACCTGGGCGTGGTCAGAACCACGCTGCAACGCCCGGCTACGCGATTTACATTTGCTTCCCCGTCCGTGGATTGTCCATTGCGGGATGTCGATTCCGCCCAGTCTTCCGTGCAATATCTCTCCAACGGTGGCGACTGGAAAAAGATTCCCCTTTCCCAAAACGCGACGATTGAGGGGAAGGACCTTCAGAAACCATGGATCGCGCTGGACCTTGCCGACGGAAAGCCCACGCGGCCTGACAAGCAAGGGCAGCACATTCTCATCGTGATCCAGTTACAGAAACGGCTGAGGGAAATCGTGGTTTCGCCGGAGATGTTGACCTTTGTCGGCGAGAAAGGCCCGTTCGGCGATATGTGGCTGTATCGGCCGCTGGGGATTCAGCGGCCTAAAGTTGTGAATGTGTCAAAGGAACTGACGCAAAAGATCGACGAACTGGCAAGTCTGAACCTCGCCTGGCCTATGGAATGCGACGAAATCTTCAACGTCGATTCCGAGGGAAAGCTTGTCAACATCCGCAACGAGTTGAAGTGCGAGATGCTCCAGGACGACTGGGGCACCAAGCCCACCATCGCCACGGCTGTCCCGAATATTCTCATGCTCGCGAAGCGATACGACGTGCCGGGCGTGACGATTGACGAAAAGGTGAAAAACTGGGACCTCCCGACGATCATCGGCCCGTACGGTACGGTCGAGGGCGCGACGCTGAACTACACGATTCCCGTTCCCCCGTTGTATCATCACGCGTTTTTCATGGTCGACAAGCCCGGCCAGGACAAGTGGACCAAAAGAATCAACGAATCGGTCCGGTATTACGGCAGGGAATGGATTTCCATCGGCGACGTGGTCTTTCGGGGCATCGCGTTCTTTTGGCCGTCGCGGGATTATTTCAATGACGAAAATCAAGCGATCGTCGAAAAGGCTTCCAGACTCACCTCCGGCTTCATCAAGCCGGATGTATATTGGAATCGACTGAAATGGCGCAACATTACCATGACGGACGTGTGGTATTGCTACGATTATCCTTACAAACACTATCGCGACAGAACCATCGCCGACGCCGGGTGGGGCAACGCCCTGGGAATGTACGGCCTGGACAAGTGGGCGGCGTACAGCGGGAACTGGGATGAACTGGACGCCGCCTGGCCTGATGTCTGGGCGATGATGGAGCATTTCAAAAAGACGCACGACTGGGGATGGATGGCTGACAGCATCACGGAATTCGGCGAGGGCGCCGCTATCGACTGCCTGGCGACGAGCCACGCGGCTATGGTCGCCATGGCGAGAATGGCGCGGGAGTTGAACCGTCCCGTCGACGCCGCGACGGCGGCCTACTTAAGCGCGAAGACCGCCCTGACCCACACCACGCGATTCGCGTTCCTGGAGTACATCCAGAAATACAACCTGTGGCATGACGATTCGGTGGGCCGGGGCACGGTCAACGGGTTCCAGGAAACCAGCACGTGGATTCACCCCGCCAATTGCCCGCCGTGGTGGGGCGTGTGCAGCTTAAGCGGATTCGGGGCCGAGTTGGAAAACTTCGACGCCATGCTGCTGTACGTCAAACCGGAACGGATCAAAAAATGGTGGGAAATGGTCACGTCGATATATCCCGACTGGTATGACAGGAAGAAGAAGTACCCCGCCGGGACGATCTACGGTGGGAACAGTAATTTTATCACGCATCCCGCGATTTACCTGGAATTTCGTCTCGGCGCGAACGACGCGCAGTTGGAGAAATATATCGAGGCGGCCGGTTTTTCGGACGGCAAGGAGCAGAACGTGAACGTCTACGGTGAAATCGCCAACCGCGCCTGCCCCGTGCAGATCGCCTCGTGGGGCCGTTGCACCCACGAAAAGGCGAAGTTCGATCCGAAAACCCGCACCGCGCGGGTGACGTTCCTCAACCCGACGAAGACGCCCCAGCCGGTGACGTTCCGCTGCGAGGTATATCCCACCGACGTGCAACTGGGAGACAAATCCGTCCAGCCCACGACAAGCACCGACGTGTGGAAACTGAAACTCCTCCACCTGAATATCCCCCCGGGCAAGCACGTCGTACAACTGCACCTTCCGTAAAATGATTTTATCGGTGTACGGAATCGACGGCGCGATTCTTCTAAGAGTAGCCACGGGCGCAAGCGCTGACCTTTACCCACAATTTGAAAATACAAACCATCGGGTATGGTATGGAAGCCCGACAGGGCTGGTCAGCGTTTAGCCGGGGGTGAGTGAAACGAACCCCCGG
>JAFGJE010000038.1 GCA_016929245.1 Phycisphaerae bacterium | reverse complement strand
AGTTTGGGTCAAAGCAGGGCCGGGGGGTGGTTTGGCGGTTAACAGGGGGAGAGTTTGGGCGGTTATGGCCAGGTGGGTGGGATTCGCAAAAGCCTTTGTGGTAGCGTGATATGCGTGCGGCTGTGATAACGGGATTGGTGCAGAAAAAAAGCCGATATCGCGCTCGATATCGGCTTGCACCTCCCCGACTAGGACTCGAACCTAGAACCTAGCGGTTAACAGCCGCTCGCTCTACCATTGAGCTATCGGGGAATATTTACTTGTTTTCAACGCAATTTCCCGACAGGTAATCCGCCTGCGGCGGCTCACTTCCGGCTTCGTCCCGTTGGGCGGGACTTCGCCGGGATCCTTGGGACTGATCGAATTTACCTCACCTCCGCAAAGGCCGGAGACTCCGCAAATCCGTCATTCCCGGGACTACCCATTGAGCTATCGGGGAATTGGTCTTTCTCGGCTGGGTTGGCGGGGATTTATCCCCGGCTGCAACCGAGCCTTGTAGGATAATTTATCGGATGGGAAAGTCAAGAGCTTTGTTACTCTTTTCGCGGGAGAGAAGGATTGGGGAAGGTCAGGAAGGTGGCGGGACAAAGCCCCGCCGCCCAACATATGCGAATTCTGGCGGTGGTTGCGGAGAATTCCCCCCACCCGTCCCTTCGGGCCGACCTCCCCCGGCGGGGGAGGAGTACTGCACGTCGCTAGAAATCGGCTGTCAATACGTTCACGCCTTCGCGGCGGAGGTGGCTGGTGTCGTTGAGGGAGACGATGATACAGTTTATGGAACACATCAGAGAATAGGATTGTCGGGAAAATACAAAGTCGCCGCCGGTGTCATTGATCTTGATTTTTTACCCCGTCAATGTCCGGAAGGCTTCGCTCCGTTCGCGAGGGAAATCCGGGACCGGATCGGCGTCTTGCTTTCCAATTGAGATTATTGTACTACAGTCCCTCGAAGCGCGGCGGGAAGGTTTTCCGCCGCGTTGTCATTATGATATTTCGCGTAACTTGACGACGGAAAGAAGAATGATGAAGTATCAAGCCGTACTTTTTGATCTGGACGGCACGCTGCTGGACACGCTGGACGACCTGGCGGATTCGATGAACGCCGTGCTGGCGGCGGGGGGGTATCCCGTGCATCCCGCCGACGCTTACAAGACGTTCGTCGGCGACGGTGTGGAGAAACTGGTTCGCCGGGCCCTGCCGGCGGGGGACTATCCCGACGAGGATATCCAGCGATACGTCAAACTCATGCGGGAGGAATATTCCCGACGCTGGGCGAACAAAACCAGGCCTTACGAAGGCATCGACGACATGCTCCGCGCGTTGGCGCAGCGGGGCGTGAAGTTGACGGTCCTGTCCAACAAGCCGGACGATTTCACGAAACTCTGCGTGGAGCGATTCCTGGGCGATCATTCCTTCGACGTCGTCCAGGGGGTTTCCGACGAGGTAGCCCCCAAGCCCAACCCCGCCGGCGCGAAGCGAATCTGCCGAACATTGGGATTGGAACCGGAGGCGTTCTTGTACCTTGGCGACACCAACACCGACATGCAAACCGCCAACGCGGCCGGGATGTACGCCATCGGCGCGACGTGGGGATTCCGCACCCCCGAGGAACTCACGAAACACGGCGCCAAAACGCTGATCGATCATCCGGGGAAGATGATCGATTTACTATAACTCTAAAGGCGCGGGGGGGGGGGATGTTTGACAAAACGCCTTCCGCGGCGTACCTTACCCGGTATGAGATGTCTGCTATTGCTTTGCCTGCTTGGCCCGTGTCTTGGCGGGTGCGGCGGGTACTATATTCTGACCGTACCGGACCAGGTTGCCGGCGCCAAAGGCGACCTGGTGCCGGTGATTCGTCTCCAGCGGAACGATTTCTTTTTCCTCGCGCTGGCGGCGAGACGGCAGGCGATGCGCTTCCGAATCTATCCCACCCCCGACACGCTTCCCGGTGCGGAAGGCGAAGGCCCGCTCCGCTCCGCGTTTACCGACAAGACGGGATACGCCGGGGTGCACTTTTCCATGTCCGAACCGCCGGTGCGGGGAAAAGCCGGGCTGTATTACATGAAAGTGGCGCTGCAGGACATCGAGGGCGCGGAACTGTCGGCCGCCGTCCCGTTGTTCGTCTGGGATCCGGACAAACCCGTCGTGGCGGTCGATTACGACTGCCTGCCGGCGGGATTCCTGGGGCAGGACGACGCGGTGGTCGCCGCCCTGCGGAACATCGCCGAAACCGCCAATATCGTCTACCTCACCCGCGCTTCCCGACGGACGCAGGAGGACGCCCATCGTCGAATCGCCGAAATCGGAATCCCGGACGGTCCGGTATTGCTCTGGCAGCGAAAGCGTTGGCATATCGTGCGCGACGGGAAGTATAATTTACCCCGGATCGTGATCGAAAGTCGCCTGGAAGGTCAATTGCCCAAGCTGGTGAAGGAATTTCCGAAGATGCGGTACGGTATCTGCAATTCCGAGCTGGCCGCCAAGGCGTTCGTCGACGCGGGAATCCAGTGCGTCGTCGTGGGCAACACCTGGATGACCGGTTCGCGGTTGATACACCGGGACAGTTGGGATCACCTGGCGCGGGAGGGACTCCCGAAACCGTAAGAGTGGCTTGGACATCCTGTCCAAGTGTTCCACGGGCATCTTGCCCGTGGAGAAAAGCATTTACAGGGACAGGATGTCCCTGAGACCCTTGGGCAAGATGCCCAGGCTACAATGCGTCATGTCGAATTCTCCGAGCATCCTGGTGTTTTTGCCCAACTGGGTGGGCGACGTGGTGATGGCGACCCCCGTCCTGCGGGCGCTGCGCGCGGGAAGGGAGGATTCGCGGATTTGTTATGTCGGCAGGGGCGGCGCGACGGCGGTGCTGGAGGGATGCGGCTGGTGTGATGAGATGATTCCGGACGAGTCCAGGCGATTTCGATTTTTCCCGCGAACGGTTCGGCGAATCCGGGCGATCCGCGCCGAGGAGGCGATCCTGCTGCCGAACAGTTTTCGTAGTGCGTTGCTCGCGCGGCTCAGCGGCGCGGCGCGGCGGATCGGATATGATCGCGACGGCAGGGGACTGCTGCTGACGGATCGGCTGACTCCCCCACGCGACGCGAAGGGGGAATTTCGCCCCGTTCCCATGATCGATTATTACGCCGAACTGCTTTCACCGCTGGGAATTTCCCCGGCGGATCGGACGATGGAACTTCCCCTCACGAGCGAGGATGTTCAGCAGGGGGAGGCGGTCTTGCGCGAGGCGGGGTACGATTCCGACCGGCCTCTGGTGATGCTCAATCCCGGGGCGGCCTTCGGAACGAGCAAACTTTGGCCGACGGACAAATACGCCCGCGCCGCCGACGCGCTGATCGAATCCCGCGACGCGCAGATCATCATCAACGCCGCGCCGAATCTCGCGGAGCGGACGTTGGCGATCACGACGGAAGAGAACATGAAACACCCCCCGCTGCTGAATTTCGGGCGGCGGGACAACACGCTTGGACTCCTGAAGGCCTTGCTGAAGCGATGCGATCTGTTGATCACCAACGACACGGGCGCGAGACATATCGCCGCGGCCTTGGGCGCCGGGGTCGTGACGATCTTCGGTTCCACGGATCCCGTCTGGGCGCGGATCGATTCTCCCCGCGAGCGCATCGTGCGGATCGACGTTTCGTGCGGGCCTTGCCAGAAAAAAGTCTGTCCTCTTCCCGATGAGACTCAACGGCTGCGATGCTTGACGGGCGTGTCCGTCGAAAGCGTCGTCGCGGCGGCGGAGGAATGGCTGTCCGACGGACGGGGAGGGGCGCGATGAACGATCCGACGCTCGAACCCGTCGTCGTGGAGTTTATCGAATCCAACGAGCTGGAGACGGTGCGCGGCGCGTTCGCGTTTTTGGGGGGAGAGGATCTCGTTAAACCCGGCCTGGGCCGACGCCGGCGCACGCGCCTGCGCGTTCACGACGCGGAGAAACGCTGCTGGGAAATGTATCTGAAGCGCTACGACGCGCCGGGACTGCTGAACCGCCTGGGAAAATTCCTGACGGGTCGGCGAGGCGACTGTCCCGCCCGGCGGGAGTTCGAGGCCGCCAAACACCTGCGGGAGGCGTTCGTACCGGCGATGCGTCCGATCGTCTGGGGAGCCGAACCGGGCGCATTGGGCGTGAAGCGAAGTTACGTGATCGTCTCGGCGGTTCCGGGCGACGCGATGGAGCGGATCGGAGAGGAATTTCTTCAGAAGCATCTCCAGAATCCCGAAGTCATCGAAAATTTCACCGACGAATTGATTCAACTGATCCACCGGATGCACCAGATGGGGTACGTCCACCGGGATTTATACGCCTCGCACATTTTCCTGCACGATCACGAGGGAAACCTGCGATTGTACCTGATCGACCTGGCGCGGGCGTTTCGACCGCGACGACGGGTGTTTCGCTGGCGCGTCAAGGACCTGGCGCAGTTGAAATATTCCATGCCGTGGATGTGGGTGAAGCTCTACTGGTCCCGATTTCTGCACGGATACCTCGCCGGCGCGGACAAGGAGGAATACAATGATTGGGACGCCGCCGTCGACGCGAAGGTGCGTCGGATGGCCAGGCACGATCAGCATCGGGCGGATCGGGAAAAACGGAGAGACGGTTCATGCGAATCGCGCTGATTATCGAGCGGCTGGACCCGTCCCGCGGCGGACGGGAAACCTCCACCGTGCAGATCGCGACGGAACTGATTCGTCGCGGACACGAGGTGACGGTCCTGTGCGAGTCGCACGTGGACATCGAAGGCCTTCCGGTACGCGTCATTCCCGTCCGGGGGGTGTCCCGTCCGGCCCGGCTGCGCAATTTCGTGCACAACGTGCAGCGCGTATTGACGGATGAATCCATCGAGGTGTCCCACGCGATGCTGCCCGTTCCCGGTGCGCGGGTGTATCAATTGCGCGGGGGCACGCGGCTGGGGGTGCTGGCGGCCCGACGGAGAATGCGTCGCGGAATCGGGGTGGCGATGGCGCAGTTGAGTTTCACGTTCAATGAGCATCGTCGTCTCCTGGCGGGTCTGGAACGGCAGGTGATTTCCGATCAAACGCTTCTGCTGCCCAACAGCGAGATGGTCGCCCGGGAGATCGAGCACCACTACGGGCGCTCCGAGGGTGTGATCGTCGTCTCGAACGGCGTGGCGGTTCCGGAGGCGTCCGAATCGCGACGGGAACAATGGCGGAACGAATATCGTCAAAAGATCGGAGCCGGGCCGGACGAAACGGTGTTTCTGACGGCGGCGAAACATTATCACTTGAAGGGTGTGGACTGGGCGATACGCGCCTTCGCGCACGCCTTCGGCGAGGCGGCGCATGACACCCGCCTGGTGTGCATCGGGCAGACCGACGCTTCAGGCGTTCGGCGCATCGCGGAGAAGCTGGGCGTGGCGGAGCGCGTGACGCTGCTTCCCCCGACGACGGAAATGTTTTCGTGGTACTCCGCCGCCGACGTGTGCGTGCTGCTCAGTTGGTACGACGCGTCCAGCCGGGTGGTCCTCGAAGCGACGCGCTGGGGTCTTCCGTCGATCACGACCACCTACAACGGGGCCGCCGAGGTGCTTTCCGGCGGGGCGGGGATTGTCGTGGAGCGTCCCGACGCCCGGGACGAAATCGCCGGCGCGATGAAATCGCTCACCGATCCGGAGCGGCGTCATAAGCGGTCCGTCGCCTGCGCCGCGGCGGCGGAGGATTTGACCATCGAACGCCACGTGGACGAACTGCTGGCGGTGTACAACACGCTGGGATAACATTAAGGATTTCTGAAATTGACCACAGAGACTCAGAGGACACAGAGAAAAACTCGGGAAAATTCTTCTTTCTCCGTGATCTCCGTGTCTCTGTGGTCAATTTATTAGAATTCTCATTGACAGTTTTCTCGGCGCTGTTACGCGAAAACCCGTTATTCTCCCCCGTGCGCCGGGAGGAGGAAGGAATCGGTGGGACTGGCGGGGCATTCGTTTCCCCGGTATTCCTGCACGTCGCCGACCAGGAAGATATGATCCCCCCCGACGCCGACCGTGGATCGCGTCACCCACAGGACGTGCCCGTCGAGGTAGAGAACATTCTGTCCGTCCGAGTGGTTTTCGCTGTGGGGCGCGTCGAGGCAATCCGCCCGAAAGACACCGTTGACGAACAGCGGCGTCTGGTCGGCGAGTATCGCCAGGTCGGCGATGTTGTCCGCGACGGCGGGGTCGTTGGTGGAGATGCCTTCATCGTCCAGCGAATATTGATACGAGTAACTGATGTGGGACGATTGGGGAAAATCTTCCATGTCGGAGGAGAACGCGAAACTCGCGCCGCCGACGCTGGGACACTGAAAGACCACCGGAGACGGAAGATAACGCTTTTGCAACAGTCGAAACAGCGCCCGGGAATTGCTCGCCGGCGGCGCGTCGTCGCGCGTCAGCCAGTGTTCCAGCGGCACGCCCGTGGAGGGCAGGTGACCCTCGTGATTGATGGCGAAGGTTTGCAGGGCGTTTCCGATCTGCCCCATCTGCATCGCGCAGAGTCCCTCGTCGCCGCGCTGCCGGGCCTTGTGCAGCGCCGGGGCGAGAATCCCCGCCATCACCAGCAGCATCGCCGCGACGGCTGTCAGTTCCTTCAGGGAAAACGTCCCGCGGCGCGCGCCGGTCTGTTGCATCGCCAGCAGCGCGTTGGTTCGTTCGACAGCCGCGATCTTCGCCAGCGTGCGCTCCGCGAGGTCCTCGGGCGGTTCGGGTTCGGGATGCAAATCCAGCGCCTGGAAGGTCGCCTGCACGTCGTCGAGACGGCGGCGCAGGGTTTCATCTTTCTCCAGGCGGGCGCGGAGTTGCTGAACCTGCTCTTCACTCAGTTGACCGGTCAGGTAGTCGATCAGGAGCTGTTCGTCCAGATGTGCGCTGCGGTTCATCGCACAGGTACCTTTTTGTTCTGTAGAAATATCATGTCACTCGTGTCCTTCCGAAGCGTCCGCCGGCGGGTCGTGATGCGTTTGTCGGGCGGCGTGGGCTTTCCATTTTTCGGCGAACATTCGAACGGCGTTGTGCAGGCGGCTTTTGACCGTTCCGACCGGTATGGAAAGGGCCTCCGAGATGTCCTTGTGCGGCAACTCCTGAAAGTAACTCAGGATAAGCACCTCGCGGAGGGTCTCGGGTAGTTCCCTCACCATAGATTGTACGGCCTGGCGGGTCTCGAGGTTCATGGAAGCTTCATCGGGCGTGGGAATATTTGCGGGCATGAGTTCCACGTAGGTTCCCTCGCGCCCGTTGCTTCCCGGGACGGTCGCGTCCAGCGGGGCGGTGGGATGTCTGCCGACTTTGCGCATCGCGTCGCGAGCCTTGTTGCTCGCGACGGTATACAGCCAGGGACGGAACGGCCTGGCGGGGTCGAACAATTTCGCCGACTGGTACACCTGGAGAAACGTGTCCTGGAACACGTCGTCAGCCATCGCCCGGTCGCCGGTGAATCGCGCGAGATACCCGAACAGTTCCCGCTGGTAGCGACGAACCAGCGCGGCGAAAGCCTCCTGCTCGCCGTGGAGGAAGCGGCGGAACAGGTCGTTGTCGGAGACTTCATGTCGGGCCGGACTCGTGGCGACGTCGCTCATCGAAAGGAATCATACCAGACAAACCCCGCGACGAAAAGAAGGGAATGGGAAGGAAGTTGTCTGTCGTCCTGATTTTGGGTGCCGTGGTTCGCGCAGCGCAGCGGAGCAACCACGTTCCTCGAATAACGTGGTTGCTCCGCTGCGCTGCGCGAACCACGGCACCCATAGCAGGCCCTACGATATTTTCATCTCCGATCATTCCCCTTTTCTCGCCACTTCCTTCGACTTCGCTCAGGGCGGATTCCCCTTCGATAGATTCTGGACTTTTGGCGGGGATCGCATGAAAATAGGCTTATGGGTATTGATGAACAAACCGTGAAGACGATTGTCCGGCGGATTTTGTCGGTGACCAGGCCGGATAAGATCATCCTGTTCGGTTCGGCGGCTACGGGGGAGATGACGCGCGACAGCGACATCGATCTGCTGATCGTCGAACCGGACATTCCCGACCGGCAGGCGGAATACGTTCGCATTCGTCGCGCGTTGAGCGATATACGCTTCCCCTTTGACATTCTCTTCATCACCACGCGGTGGTTTGAGGAAAGCAAGGATGTCGTCGGAGGGATCGCGTATCCCGCGAACAAATACGGCAAGGTGATCTATGACGCCGCATGAAAAAGGCATGAGCAAGGTGTTGGCGGAATGGCTTCGCAAGGCCGACAAGGATATGGCCGTGGCGGAACGTTTGGCGACGGATGAAGTCCCGTTTTGTGATGCGATTTCATTTCATTGCCAGCAAGCGGCCGAGAAGTATCTCAAGGCGCTACTCGTGCTGTACAGCATCGAATTTCCCAAGACGCACGATCTGGAGATTCTGTTGAATCTTATCGCGACGAAAAATTCCGGTCTAGCAGACGGCTTGCGTGATGTAATTGTTCTGACGCCTTACGGCGTAGAGATACGCTATCCCGGCGACCGGCCTGACGCATCAGTGAAAGAAGCCGAACATGCCGTTCATCTAGCCCGCATGGTTCGCGACGCGATTCTGCCGCTAATGATACCAGCTTAGACAGTCTTAAGGCTTGCGACGCAGCATCGCCAGACCGCCCAATACCATAATGCTGATCGTCCCCGGTTCGGGAACATAAACAAGCTGGAATGCCATGTGGCTTAAGCCGCTGTTCCAGGGAATTGTATCCACGGCCGATCGTGCCGCTCCGTTGCCGCTGGTGTAATTCACTCGCGACCAGCTCCAGTGCCCACTGGTGCCCGATGTGTTGTTCATGATCGACAACCAGTATGTCGTCGATGGGGTCAACGACAAGGGCGTCGGAAGCGAACCGCTATAGGCGTATACATCGGCGCCGTACGAATCCATCCCGGTGTCACCACGTTGGACGTGCCCAAGGTTGAACTCATAGTCGTGCGTCAGGGCCGGAACACTGCCGGCCGAAGAGTAGATTCGGATCGTGAAGTTGTCACTGGACGGAACCGGGCCGGACCTGTTTGTGCCCCACCAGTTCAGACCGGTGATTATGTTTGCCGAGGACGACAACGAAAAGTCGTCGGCTGCCTGCTGCCCAGCGGCGTAGGCCAGATCGCTGACGGAATCCCCGGCGGAAGCTACGGGGCCGCCATTGTCAAATATGACTACCGTGACGCCGGCGTTGGAACGCTGAGCCAGAATAACGACGAGAAACAAAGCCACACTTGCCGATAAAATCTCCCGATACATGGTAATCCTCCTATCGATTCCATTTGAGTTGAACGCTAAGCCTCTAGGGAGGGCGTTTACCAAAAATTAAGGCTTTTGTCAATTGAAAAATTCCCTGACTCCTCCCCCGTGTGCGAGGATAAATCATGGCGGCCTCAGGCGGCGGCTTTTTCTTGTGTCCAGTAGGTTCGCCACAGGCCGCT
>JAFGJE010000037.1 GCA_016929245.1 Phycisphaerae bacterium | reverse complement strand
CTTGATCGCCTCGTCCTGGCTGACGACGCGCTTGTGCAGTTCCTTTTCCAGTTCGAGCAGGCGCTGGGCCTCTTCCTTCGCCAGGCGCGTCAGCGGCACGCCGGTCATCTTGCTGACGACCTCCGCGACCACTTCCTCGTCCACGACGCCGGAGGCTTCCGACGACTGCTCGCGCCAGGATTTCTGCATGTCTTCCTTTTCGCCGCGAAGTTTTTCCGCCTCGTCGCGCAACTCGGCCGCCCGTTCGTAGTCGGCGCCCTTGACGGCTTCGTCCTTTTCCATCTGCAAACGCTCGATCTGGGTTTCGAGGCTCGCCAGATCGGGTGGTTTGGTCATGTTCTTCAGGCGGATGCGGGCGCCGGCTTCGTCGATGACGTCGATGGCCTTGTCCGGCTGCACTCTTCCGGTGACGTATCGGTTGGACAGTTCCACCGCCCGTTCGAGCGCCTCGTCGGTGATGCGCACGCGGTGGTGGGCTTCGTAACGGTCGCGCAGCCCCCTGAGGATATCCTGCGTCTGCTCGCGGCTGGGCGGGTTGACGATGATCGTCTGGAACCGTCGCTCCAGCGCGCCGTCCTTTTCGATGTACTTTCGGTACTCGTCCATCGTCGTGGCGCCGATGCACTGGATTTCGCCGCGCGACAGGCTGGGCTTTAATACGTTCGCCGCGTCGATGGCGCCTTCCGCGCCGCCGGCGCCCACGAGGGTGTGCAGTTCGTCGATGAACAGGATCACGTTCCTCGCGCGGCGGACTTCGTTCATGACGGCCTTGATGCGCTCCTCGAACTGCCCTCGGTATTTCGTGCCGGCGACCATCATCGCCAGGTCCAGCGCCACGATGCGCCGGTCGTGGAGGATGTCGGGCACGTCCTTGTTGATGATGTTCTGGGCGAGTCCTTCGACGATGGCGGTTTTTCCGACGCCCGCTTCGCCCAGCAGGACGGGGTTGTTCTTCGTGCGGCGGCAGAGCACCTGGATGACGCGCTCGATTTCGTCGACGCGCCCGATGACGGGGTCGAGTTGTCCGTCCCGCGCCAGTTCGGTCAGGTCGCGCCCGAAGTTATCCAGCGCCGGGGTCTTGCTCTTGGTGCGTCGCTGTCCGCCCGGACCGGCCGCCTCGGAAGGACCGGACATCGCCGCGCCGGCGTCGTCCGGTTCCACGCCCGCGCCGAGGAGCTTGAGCACCTCTTCGCGGACTTCTTCGAGCTTCAGGCCGAGGTTCATCAGCACCTGGGCCGCCACGCCGTCGTGCTCCCGCAGCAAACCCAGCAGGATATGCTCCGTGCCGACGTAGTTGTGGTTCAGGTTGCGGGCTTCCTCGATGGAATATTCCACCACCTTCTTCGCGCGGGGAGTGCGGGGCAGCTTGCCCATGGTGACCATGTCGGGACCGGCCTTGACGAGTTTTTCGACCTCCATCCGAACCTTGTGCAGTTCCACGCCGAGGTTCTTCAGGACGTTGGCGCCGACGCCCGTGCCTTCCTTCACGAGTCCCAGCAGCACGTGCTCCGTTCCGATGTACTCGTGGTTGAAGCGCTGGGCCTCCTGGTTCGCCAACGCCATCACCTTCCGGGCTCGTTCCGTAAACCTCTCAAACATCGTATACAACCTTTCTTTCCGCCGGCCTGGGAAGCAATCCGCCGCCGGGGTGTTGTTTATCGTATGACCGACCACACCGTCAGGCGTCGTCGAAATTCCATTGCTCTGAACATTGAACCCCCAAAATGCGTGAAGGGGCCTCTACCGCGCCAAATTGTAGGCGAAACAGTCCTGTCCCTTCAAGTCTATCGTTCCAAAGGATACCCATGGCTACACTTTACTATCGGCAAGGGGAACGAAAAAGTTCAGTCTTCAATAACATTTTGCGGGACAGGATGTTATGTTCGCTCAAAAGCATGATTTGGGGCAAGGTTCTCCGGGGGGGTATATGAAGATTTTATGATATTTTTGTAAAAACGCGGGAAGAAGGCGTGTATTTCAGGATTTGTATGCGGCAGAGGGAATCAATAGCAATGCGAATCCGGGAAAATACAAAACCGCGCCGAGCGGTACACCGGGATGATTCCCGGCCTGTCCGCTCGGCGCGGTTTGGATGAAGAAGTAATGAAGGGTTTGTTATTTCCGTCGTCTCAGCAGCGCCAACCCGCCGACACACAGCAGTCCCAGCGTCGCCGGTTCGGGAGTCGGTGGAATGATCTCGTCGATCTGGTCCGCGTAGGAGCTGATGCGGATACCGCGATTAATGCGATTAATGTTATCTTCGGGAGCAAAGATGCTTATATCCCCAGTTGCATAGGCGCCCAATCCCGCGAGAACCCATTTTCCGTTGTCCTTGTAATACCAACCACCACCGGAATCCCACCTGGCAATGGCAGCATCGGTTGTTTCCGGGCCGTCAAAATCGATATTCACGGTGTCGGAGAAATATGTTACGGAGCTATTGGGATTGGGGGTAAAGTCATAACCATCCTCTGTTTCATCGATGGTATTTTGACCCCAGTGGAGTTCAGTATTGTCATCTCCGATACAGTTATAATAATTCCCGTTCGATGCCAATGTTCCGCGCGTCTTTCCGAATCCGCCCATGACGATGGTCTGTCCAGCCTCATTGTCATTGGTGTTCCAGAGGGTGAAGTCGGTAAGATTGGCGGGTTGATTGGGGTCGTCGGCGGATACGAGCCGGAAGACGCGAATGTCGGCATAGTTTGTGCTGTTTATATAATTGATACTCCATTGTTGAGCAACTTTGTACTCTACATCACCAAACCAGACCGACGTTCCCACGCCGCCACCCTGATGGCGGTTGGCGAGGATGTAATTGGTGCTCGTCCAGCCTTCCCTTCCGATCGCGACGCATGAAGCGTTGTCGCTCCATCGGCCGATCACGTTGTCTTCGGGACGGTCGGTGGGTTCCGCGACACCGGGGTGAAGAACGATCGCCTGGGCGCCGACGGCGACGAACAGCAACACCATTACCGCGAGGGAAACAAGGGAAATACGAGAAAAACCGCGTCCTGCAAAGAGAGTATCCATGTTGAGCTTCTCCTCAAGTCGGTTCTGTACCGACAGTTTTTCACCGGCGTTGAGCTTACCTCCGGTGGTCTCCATCTCAAGCACTATATGGAGTATACCCCCGATTTCCCGTTTCCACAACCAAAAAAACTGTCCCAGAAGGCCTGAATATTGTATTTTCAGAAATCTTACACGAAATTGCATTGACATAACTTCCGAGAAATAATACACTAACAATTCATCCATCCGGGAAGTTCCCGGGAGGATTCTCACTGGGCTGCTTCGGACAGGGACGTATAATTTTCCTGCGGATCGATGATTCGTTCCTCGCGTTTTTTGGATTTCCTTGCTTTATCCTCTTTTTTGATAGGAAAGGAGAACACTATGAATCGGCCACTGATGGAAACAATGGAGCCTCGATTGCTGCTGTCGGCGGGGGTGCTGTCGGCGGGGCAGACGGAGGTGTTCGACCTGGACGGAAACGGCGTCAATGACGCGGTGCTGGCGAATCTGGGTGCGGGGGATCTGGAGTATGAATATTCGGGCGGTTCGACGGGTTTCGACGTCATCCGGGCCTCGCAAGACGGGGCCGCCTTTCGGACGAACACGTGGGTTGCATCCGTGGAAGACACCAGCGCGACGGACGATTTCGACCTGACGAAAGTCCTGCTGCAAAAACGAACGAAATTCGGCGGGGTGTGGTACGATCCGGTTCTCGGCGACAGCGGCGTCTCGGCCGGCGCGATTGACTTCCTGGAACTGGGGGCCGCGGGAACTCTTCAGACGGCGACCACCGAAGGCGATCTTTTAAAGCTTCTGCTGCGGGACGACGCGACGTTGGATATTTCCTCCGCCGGTAAGATCGGGACACTCTGCGGGTTCGGGGACGTCAGTGGTTCGATACAGTCGGCCGGCGACTTCGACGTGTTGTCCGCCGACGATCTGTTGGGCGTTTATATTCAGACCGGTGGAACGCTCGGAAAACTCGTCGCCGACAACATGACGGCGGGGAGCTACGTGCAGGCCGACGCGCTGGGACAGTTGATCGCCAACGTCATCGACGACGGCAGCGTCGTGTCGGTGGTCGGTAGCGCCGGGAAGATCCAGGTCTGTACGATGGAAGACATGTCCATCACGACCGGTGGCGACCTGAACTGCCTGTGCGCCGGAACCATCACCGGTTCGGCGAGTTATTCCAGTATCGCCGTCGGCGGTCACATGAATCACCTGTGCGCGAACGTGATCACCGGCGGGGTCAACGGCATGCTGGACATCAGCGTCGGCGCGGGGCTGGACAAGCTGTGCGTGGGACTCTTAAGCGGCGGGCAGGCGGTGGACGGCGGATACGCCTCGCTGAGTCTTTCCGTCATCGGGGAACTCGACGTTCTTTGCGCCGGGCGGATCAGCGGCGGACAGGCCGACGCGGGCGGCTTCGCGATGCTCAACTTCGGAACGCAAAATCTTGAGGTTGGCGGGGAGATCGTGGAATACGGCAACCTCGGCAAGCTCCACGCGACGGGCATGTCCGGCGGGGAAGTCACCGACGGCGGCGAGACGATGCTCCTGATGAACGTCGGGTACGATCTGCAATGCGCCCACGTCGGGCAGATGACGGGTTCCGGCGCGATCCCCGCGACAGCCGATCCGTCGATCTTCCTGACGGTGGGACATGATATCGTCACATTCACCGCCGGGGACATCACCGCCGGGTCGGCTGGAGCGGACGGGGCGTACGCGGCGGTGCAGATCATCGCCGGCAACGACATCCATAAACTCTCCGCCGGTCGCATCGACGGCGGAACCGCCGACGGGGCGTATTCGACGACGGAGGTGCGCATCACCGCCGGCGGGGACATCCATTGTCTCTGCACCAACCTGATTTCAGGCGGGTCAGCCGGCGCCGACGGCGCCTCGACGGGAGTGTACATCGACGCGGGCGGCGATATCGGCGGCATCTGCGCCGGAGCGATTCTCGGCGGACAGGCCGACGGACTGGGCGCGCAGACGAACGTGAGCGTCCGGGCCGGAAACGATATCCGGAAACTCTGTTCGGGATTCATCACCGGCGGAACCAGCGACAACGGCGCGTCGTCCTATGTCAACATCGTCGCGGAACACGATCTCGTCCATGCCTGCGTCGGGACGATTCTCGGATCGTCCAATCATTTCGGCGGGTGCGACCCGGCTGTGCAGATCCAGGCGTACAACGACATCAAGTGCTTTACCGCCTGGCAGATCATCGCCGGTCAGGACGGCCTGGTGAACATCCTCGCCGGGATCGACGGTGACGGGAATATTTCCGGCGACGACGGGATCGGCGGGTCCATCGAGTTCATGTCCGTGTGCTGTATCAACGGTATGGGCGGCGAGATCAACATCGCCGCCGGTGGGGATATCGATTATCTCCAGGCCTGCTGCATCCTCTCCGGCGACGGGGACGTGAACGTCATCGCCGCGGGCGACATTACCGTGACGGCCTGCCACGTGAACGGGTGGATCGACGGCGAGGAGACCGGAGTGGAATTCGCCGCCGGGGGCGAGGTGAACGACCTTCGCGGAACGATCCGCGATGAATTCATCACGGAAGGCGAACCGGTCGAACTGCCCACACCGATCTAGGAAAGTAAACACGTGGAAAGCAAGACGCGGAACGGCAAACCGAGTTGAAAATCGGCTTGTTCGTTCCGCGTTTTTTCCATTAATGGTATGGGTGCCGTGGTTCTCACCTTTACCCACAAATAGTTTGTCAGGATTTATGTCCAATGATATCCACGGCTTTTAGTAAAAATGACTAACCGCCTGTTTTTCTTCGTCCCGAAGGGACGAGAAGCGTTTAGCCGGGGCGTGAGCGCAGCGAACCCCCGGTACAGGATTTCTGAATCGGAGTCCCGACGGGACGACAGCGAACCGGGAATCGCCATCCCTTCGGTGAAATTCCAATATCACTGCCGTCCCGTTGGGACTTGCATTTCTATACAACCCTTCCGGGGGTTCGCTGCGCTCACG
>JAFGJE010000036.1 GCA_016929245.1 Phycisphaerae bacterium | reverse complement strand
GAGGGCGCCAGGCGGGTTGTCGTGGGCGGCTGGGACATGGTTTACTTGACGTCGGAATTGTCGGACGGTTCCTCCCGCGATTCGCTTCCGCCGAACTTGAAGCCCATCTTTCTTCCCTCGCGGAACTGAATCAGGTAGATATTCCGGACGTAGATCACCATGTTCAAACTCTGTCCGGCGATGAACACCGGATCCAGGCGGTAGATCGCGTAGGCGAGGAGGATGGCCGACCCGACGATCGAGAGATACCAGAAGATCACGGGGATGTAGGAGCGTTTGCGACGCTCGGAAGCGATCCACTGCACGACGAACCTCATGCAGAAGACGGCCTGGCCCAAAAAACCGATGCCGATCCAGGTCAGTTCCGAAACGGAATAGTTCCCTATATTCAACGACGCCAGCATAGGACGATCCTTTCCTTGGTTGTTTCCCCGGCGAGGGGAAGGTGAGATTATACGACGTTCCCCGTCGGGGGGGAGGGAAAAATGGGTGTTCCCGGCTGACGGATTCGATACAATGCTCCCCCGTGGCGCCTTCAACCGTCGCTGCCCTCAGGGCCAGGTCTCGGTTGTGGGTGCATCTGAGATTCTGTAAGAAAAGCACCCACAAGCGAGAAGACTCGCTTGAAGGTGCCACTATTTGGGAATATTCAAATATTATGACTGAATCCGACATCTATCTATCCATCGTGGCGCCGGCCTACAACGAGGTCGAGAACATGCCCGCCTTCGTGGCGGAATGTTCCGCGGCCGGCAAGGCTATCGGGAAACCCTTCGAGATCGTCATCGCCAACGACTGCAGCACGGACGGTACGGGCGAGAAACTCGACGAACTCATGAAGACCTGCCCCGAGCTGCGCGTGCTGGACATGGTGAAGAACTCCGGTCAATCGGCGGCCCTCGACGCTTCGATGCGCGCGGCGCGGGGGACATTCATCGCCACCCTCGACGCGGACCTGCAGAACGACCCGGCGGACATTCCCCGGCTGGTGGAGATGATCGAGCGGGACGAATGCGATTACGTCAACGGCTGGCGGAAGAACCGGCAGGACACCGGGCTGCGACGGCTGGTCAGCAAATACGGAAACGCGTTTCGCAACAAGGTCACGCGCGAGAGTATTCACGATTCCGGCTGTGGGCTGAAGGTGTTCAGGCGCGAGTGCATCGAGCGGATGCGGCTGTTCAACGGCGGGCATCGCTTCTTCGCGACCCTCGTCCGCATGGACGGCTGGCGGACGACGGAGACGGTCGTCAACCACCGGCCCAGGACGGCAGGCGTGGCGAAATACGGATTCTTCGACCGTTTCTTCAAGGTTATCCGCGACGCCTTCGCCGTACGATGGCTGGAGGATAAAACCACCGTCTGGCGGGCGGAGGAACGGCAGAGAAATTAGGGAATGCGATTTGTATACCTATTTGCTTTTGAAATAGAAAAATACGATGAAGAAATTTAGAAACAAAGCCAAAGGATTCATTCTTGTTTGGGGAGATATTCCCCTTGGAAAAGTGGATGTCGTAAAACGTCGTTTTTACGTCAGAACCATGTTTTTTTGTTTTATGGGAATAACGTTTGCACCACTTGCGTCTTATTTGGTTCGATTACTGTCGGAGGATGGGCGTGAGTATTACCGGATACCCATGAATTGGCGTTCGGTTTTGGCGGGATATCTACGGGCATGGCTTTTTGCCAGTCTTTTTGTGACTATCATGATCGGAATTTTTGCTTGGTATGGAACATCAAATCCTCTTTGGATGGCACTGCCGGCACTTAATTTCTTTTTGTTTATATTAAGCCTGTCTTTGTTTAGAAAACCGAGTGAAAATCGACTGATATCCTATCTCAAAGTCATGGGAATTGATGTTCAATTGGATTCGATGATTACGGATATTGATACATGGTTAAATTTATTAGGATGTGAAAAAGTACCTCTTCAACCAAACAACGTATTTGGAATCATCAGCCTGGTTTGTGGATTACTAGGATTTGTTATTCCACTGCTGGATATAACATCGATTCTCACGGGGTTATACGCACTTCGTAGAGGGGAGCCCGATAGGAATACGGCTAAAAAAGGTATTATTTTTGGATGTATTGGAACAGGATATAAAGTAGCAATCTTTATTGCATTAGCATTAAAAATAATACACTGATACCAGCTCATCCTTACCGTTTCCGCACGTCTCGAATCGCCGAGAGAATATCTTTTGTCGTTACTTTGGTGTTCACGCCGTCGATGTCCAAAGGGGAACCTTTCTGTGTGACTTGAATGACGCGAAACGTATCTCCTCCACGGCGACGGATCAAAACGTCATCCGATTTCGCCTTATTCAATACATCGGACAAATTCTGACGAGCCTGGGAATAGGTATATGTTTTCATGGTTTCTCCACGGCAGGAATACCCAATATGTTTGCAATACGACGCATGCCTCGATCCAGTGTAAGCAACGGGCATCTCAGTTGCAGGGCGGTTTGCAGAAAATATGCATCATAGGCATATATGTCAAATTGCCCGGCGAGAGTCAGTGCCGCTGGAATATCCACGCCGATCAATTCCACCGGAATTTGGGATAGGAGTTTCCAAACATCGGTAATCCGGCTGGACGGAAGGCGCTTCCGTTTGAACAAACCAGATAATGCATTTCCAATTTCGTAAGGAAGTACTTCCGGGGCCGCCAAATCCATTTCCTGTGTAAGGTCAATCAACCGGGTCTTTTCCGGTTCGTTTAAAGCGACGGCCAATAATATGTTGGAATCGACCAATATCCTCATATGTACAATTGTACGTTTTGATTTGTCCTTTTGTCAAGGGATTGAAAAAAAATATTGTTAACCTGCCGCCCTACCTGGATCGAAATTCCGACGGGCTTTGGTTTTCCGTTTGGCGGAAGCGTTTGTTGAAGTGTTGGGGGTCGGGATAGCCCACGCGGGCGCCGATCTGCTTGATGGACAGGTTCGTTTCCGTGAGCAGTTGCTTGGCGTGGTCCATGCGGAGGGTTTGGAGGTAGCGGGGGATCGTCAGGCCGTGGCGCTGGCGGAAGAGTTTCGTCAGATAATCCCGGCTCAGGCCCACCTGCTTCGCCAGTTGCGGGACACTCAGCGGTTCGGCGAGGGATTCGCTGAGAATCCGCACGGTCTGGTCGACGGCGTCGGAGGAGCGGAGTGTCCGTTGACTTTTCGACGGCTGGGGTTGGGAGATCACCGCGAGGTAGAGCAGTAGTTCCTGCAACGCCGTCGAGGCGGCGGTTTTGGCGATGACGCCGCTTCGTCCCGGCAGAGCGGTTGTCTGGTGCAGCCGGGCGATATGACACATTCGTTGCGACAGGAGCGACGAATGCGGGCCGGGCGGAAGGTGAGTCGGGATTTTGATTTGATCCTTCGTTGCCGTCACCGGATGGAAGTGGATGCACAGATGGTATCCCTTTCGCGGCATGTGGTAAGACGTCTCGCCGCCGGCGGGGGAGATCGTCACGACGCCGGGGGAAAGCTCGAACTGTTTTTCCCCGATGCGAATGAACCCGTGATAATCGTACAGGTGGATCGCGTGCGTGGGGGCGCAATAGACGGCCTGGAAGTTTTCCCTGTGCAGCGGAAAGCGCCCGGCGACCTTGATCGTCGGGAAAGTGCGCGTCGGCCAGCGAAACAATGACGGGGAAGAACTCATATTAATGAGAATATACCATAAATGGCGAAACTATCCAATGTATATATGCAATAATAATAGTGTATATTGAATTTATATTTTAGATATGAAAATATTCAATAATGATATCGTACAATAAAAAGAAAAATGTCTCTATTGTCATCCTGAGCGGAGCGCAGCGAAGTCGAAGGACCTTACGCCTGGTTACCCGTGAGGTCCTTCGACTTCGCTGCGCTCCGCTCAGGATGACATGAACAGGCTTTTCTTGTCCAAAAACTTCTCGGAAGGATTGGTATTATGACGCAAATAACCCTCACACCGCGGGAAAAACTCATCCTGGCGTTGGAAGGCAAACAGCCGCCGGGGCGCGTTCCGCATTTTGAGCTTGTCTTCTTCCTGACGATGGAAGCGTTCGGCCGCGTGCATCCCCGGCAGCGAATCTACTCGCAATGGAACCAGATGTCGCAGGCGGAGCGCGACCTCCATATCCGCGATGTCGCCGACCTGTACGTGCTTTCCGCGCGAACGTATGAGCAGTCGGCCGTCTTTTTCCATCCGCCCGGCGGATGGGATCACGACGCGAACGTCCGCTGCCTCGAAGAGGTACGCAACCTTTCCGGCATGGAGTTTTACACGTGCATGCACGGCGACGCGACGTACAGCATTCCCAGCGGCGAGCACATGATGGAGTTTATTTCACGCCTCGCCGACGAACCGCAAGCCATGAAGGATGAGGCGGACCGGAAGGTCGATGAAGCGCTGGCCAACGGCGCGAAGTGGCGGGGCAAAGGCCTGATGGACGGTTTCACCCTCTGCTGCGACTACTGCTACAACAACAATCCCTTCCTGTCCCCGCCGATGTTCGACGAATTCATCACGCCGTACCTGACGCGCCTGATCGCGGGATATCGTGAGATGGGTTTTTATACCATCAAGCACACGGACGGGAACATCATGCCGATTCTCGATTCGCTCGTGTCCGCGAATCCGCACGCGCTGCACAGCCTCGACCCGCAGGGGGGGGTGGACATCGCGGAAGTCAAGCGGCGCGTCGGCGATCAGGTCTGTCTCATCGGCAACGTGAGTTGCGGCCTGCTGCAGACGGGCACGGACGAGGAAGTGATCGAATCGGCGCGATACGCCCTGAAACACGGCATGCCCGGCGGGGGATACGTGTTCGGCACGAGCAACTGCATCTACACCGGAATGCCGCTGAAGCGATACGAACTGATGCTCGACGTCTGGCGAAAGGAAGGGAATTACGAATAGCGTGGCATTTAACTCCTCCCCCATCGGGGGAGGTCGGCCCGAAGGGCCGGGTGGGGGAATTCTCCGATAACTGACGAATCACTTCTGACGATAGATTCCAGGAATCTTCCCCCTCCCTACCCTCCCCCTGAGGGGGAGGAGTTTTACGTCTCCCCGCGCTGAACGGCGGTGACGACCTGGTGGTGGAATTCGGCGGGGTCGGGCTCGAAGTCCAGCGTGTGAGCGCCGGAAAGTTCGAGAATGTTCAGGTTCGCGCCCGTGAGTTTTTCCACGAGGCCTCGCGTTTTGGCGTTGTCGATGATCTTATCGCGCGAGGAGAGAATCAGCGTGGTGGGAAGGGAAATCACGCCGTTTTTGGCGCGTTGCACCCGGCGGTCCATTTGGCGACTCTCGAAGAGAAATCGCGCGGTGGCGCGATGCAGACGGAAGGCGTCTTCGGCAAGGTACGTTCGCATGGCGGGGTTGTCCGTGAACAGGGCCGGGTCGCTTAGGGGGATGTCATACAAGGCGTCGGGGTTCACGACCAGGCTGCCGGCGATGCGGATTTTCACGCGAAACTTCACGTCGGCCCGCGGCACGATACCCGGCGCGATCAACGTCAGCGACGCGACGGACGGCGGCGCTTTTTCCCGCGTGAGAAAGGCCGTCAGCAGTTTCCCGCCCCAACTGACGCCCAGAAGGTGCAGCCGCTCGGTTTCCTCGGCGGAGCGCAGTTCGTCCATCGCCAGGCGCACGTCGTCGAGAAGCTGCGCGCCGGAGCGACAATCCCCCCGCGCGACGGAATTGTCCCCGCTGCCGCGACGCGTGAACTGCCAGACGACGTGTCCGGCGCCGGCCAGCGCCAACGCCGAACCGTAAAACCACCCCGGATGAGACTGGATGCCGTGGACGTACAGCACGGGAAATCTGCCCTCCGGCGCCCCGGCCGGCGGATGATGCACGTACACGCTGGTTTCATATCCGTCGCGCAGGCGCAGCAGATATTGCTCCGGTTCGCGGCCCGGCGGGGGGGTGACCGCCGGCGGCGGGATGGGACGCTCCGTCGTCATGCCGGTTCTCCGATATCTTCATTCCACAGTTCGGGTTGGGATCGAATGAATTGTTCCATCAGTTCGACGCACCTCGGATCGTCGCGGATGTCCAACTCGACCCCGCGGCGGCGCAGGTAGTCTTCCGGTCCCTGGAAGGTCCGGTTCTCGCCGATGACCACGCGGGGGATGTTGTACAGCAGCACCGCGCCGCCGCACATGTCGCACGGGGAAAGCGTCGAGTAAAGCGTCGAGCGGCGATATTCCTCGGCAGTCAGTCGGCCCGCGTTTTCCAGGCAGTCCATTTCCGCGTGCAGGATGGCGCTGGAATTCTGGACGCGGCGGTTATGGCCTCGCCCGATGATCTTCCCGTCGAGAACCAAGACCGACCCGATCGGGATGCCGCCTTCCCGCAGACCTTGTTCGGCTTGTCGTATCGCTTCGGTTAAGAATTCGTCCATGCGGTTCTCCGTCGGTGATCGTATCGCGGGACGTCATTTTCCCGGCGGGTTATTATCGCCGACTGTCGTCGCCCTTTCCATGGGTAACGTTCGCCGCCGGTTGAATATTGCTATTTCCTTCCTTTTGGGCTATGACATTACCGCGAAAGCGCCCGGGCGGCTGCGGGTTGGGTCAAATCCCGCCGGGGATGGTCTATGGGGTATCCTATTGTCCGGCGCGTCGCGCGGCAAGGAGTGTGATTCTTATGCGGATTGGAATTCTCAGCGACACGCACGGCAAGTCCCAGCGGCTGGCCAAGGCCTTGGAAACTTTCAAACAACACGGCGCCGAAGCGGTGGTGCATTGCGGGGACATCCTCACCGGCGAGGACGTCGCTTTGCTGGGGGGATTCGCGGGTCCGGCATATCTGGCCGCCGGGAATATGGACAAACACGCCTTGCCGTATCTGACGGAGGCCGCCAAAACGGCGGGAGTGACGTTTGCCGCCGATTTCCTCGCCGTCCCGCTGGGCGACGGGCAGCACCTGGCCGTCACGCACGGCCATCACGAAACGCTGCTGGAGGAACTCATTCGCGGCGGGCAATACGCCTACGTCTGCCACGGCCATACGCATCGGAGGCGCAACGAACGCTACGGTCCGACGCGCGTGCTGAATCCCGGCGCACTGTACCACACCCGCGACCGGAAGGGCGAGTCGATCCTGCTGCTCGACACGCTCGCGGGGACGGTGGAATTTATAAAGTTGCCGAAATAAATATCCAGCCTTTGAAATAAGAGCCTGTATGAAAACCTTCTTTTACGTGGCTTGGGCCTCTGGCCCAAGCGTCGCAGGGTCATCTTGACCCTGCTGTTTTTGTTTTTTCATGGG
>JAFGJE010000035.1 GCA_016929245.1 Phycisphaerae bacterium | reverse complement strand
CCCAACGAGATCAAGCTGCAAACACTGTACGGCATCGACGGGTTTGTCTACATGCTGCACAAGGTTCGCGTGAAGCTCGGGGATAAGGATCAGTTGATCCAGGCGCCGATTCTGAACCCGACGGCGAAAGAAGTCACGTGCGACAACGGCCAGGTGTACATCAACCGCACCGATCCGGATCGCTGCTACATGACCGTCGACACGCCGCGCACCCGCGGCGCGTTGGGCGCGATCGGCGGCAGATCACTCGCCGTCGGTCCGTTGAACATCGAGATGCGGAAAAACGAAATCGACTACATGGCCGTCTTCGTGACGGCGATGGACGGCAAGGATCTCCGCGAGTCAAACGAAATGCTGCTCGTGGCGGTGGGAAATCAAAAAATGGTTCTCAACGAAAAACATTCCAGCGTCAACGAAGGACTTTCCGGCGTCGTTCGCATCAACCGCGCGAACGGTTCGCCGAAGGCATACGCCCTTGGACCTTACGGCGAGCGAGTGAAACAGGTTGATCCGGCGGAAACGCCCGAGGGGATCGAAATCAATCCGTCCCCGAAATACGAAACGCTCTGGTACGAAATTTCATTCGATGAGAAAAAGAACAAATGAAATACGCGGACGCCTACGGCGCGCGATCCAAAGACATCCCCACACAAACCTCACCTTCTACCCCGACGGTGCGCATCCAACCGGCGGCAACGTATCGCACACTCTGGTATGAACTCAACACCGGATCGTGATCCGACCCGTCAACCGAAAAAGAGATGGATGCTTTTTTCATCGGCCGATAGAATATTCACGGTTGCCCAATCATTGTCATCCTGAGCGGAGCGCCGCGGAGTCGAAGGATCTTACGGTTTCGATGGCGTGAGATCCTTCGACTTCGCTCGAAGACTCGCTCCGCTCAGGATGACAGAATAAAAAAGTTTTTAACCGCAATTAAGGAAATCCCATGCACGAAGCGATTGAACGACGGTTTACGGAACATTTTGAGGTATTGGAAGCCGCGGAGAAACAGTTGGCGGAGCGGATTGACGACGCCGCGGCGCTGATGATCAAATCCTATCGCGCCGGGGGCGGTGTGTTTCTGTTCGGCAACGGCGGGTCGGCCGCCGACGCGCAACACGTGGCCGGGGAACTCGTCGGACGGTTCCTGCTCAATCGCCCGGCCCTCAAGGCCCAGGCGCTGTCCACCGACACGTCGATCCTGACGTGCCTGGCGAACGATTTTTCCTTCGACATGATCTTCGCCCGCCAACTGGAAGCCAACGCCCGCGCCGGCGACGTCGCCATCGGATTTACCACCTCCGGGAACAGCGCGAACGTGGTCGCCGGCCTGGAATACGCCCGCGCGCATAATATGAAGACCATCGCCTTCACCGGCGAAGGCGGCGGGAAGTGCGTCATCCTCGCCGACGTGCTGTTCGACATCCCCTCCAGCGTCACCGCCCGCGTTCAGGAGGCGGGACAACTGATCTACCACATCCTCTGCGAAATCGTGGAAGCCGAAATGGCGAAATAAGATTTTTTCGCCACAAAGGGCACTAAGTTCACAAAGGTAAGAATCAAATTCTTATTCCTTGGTGAACTGAGTGTCCTTTGTGGCGTTTTTTTGTTATTTTGAATCCGATTCGGTAGGTAGTGTGTTATAAATCGCTTGATTGGGTGTGAATCCGGCTTATGCGAATTTTGCACATGGATAAATTTCTGCATGCCTCCGACGCCGCCGGCGGCGGAGTGGGCCGATACATCCGAACTCTTTCGGAAGAATCGCGCCGACGCGGACACACGGTGGACGAGTTCGGCTGCGCCGCGGACACGGGGCCGGCCAATCGACCCGCGTTTGTGGATTTCAACGAATCGGTCGGGTGGCGAGACCGGTTGCGTATATTGCACAATCCCTCGGCGGCCGCGATGCTGCATCGTCATCTTCGTTCCCATCCCGTTGACGTGGCGCATCTGCATAACATCTATCATCACGTGACGGCCTCGATTCTGCCCGTGCTGAAATCTCATCACGTGGGCGTGGTGATGACGGTGCATGATTACCGTCAGATCGGCAGGGAGAGGCTGTTCTGGCGATGGGGGATGGACGACCCGGACGGCGGGCGCGACGATGCCTTTCTTCGCGAGGCGAAGCGACGCTGCGCGGGATTGAGCGGCTGGGCGCTACGACTTCGCGGCTGGATCGAACGCGCGGCGCGATGGTACGCGCGGGACGTGGATACGTTTCTGTGTCCGACGAAGTTCCTCCGCGAGGAACTCCGCCGCGCCGGGACGCCGCGGTCGAAAATCCAATACGCGCCGATCCCCGTCGAAATTCCCGACGCCCCGCCGTCCGCCGACGACGGGAAAACACTTTTGTTCGCCGGCAGGCTGACCGTGGAAAAATCGCCGGGATTGCTGCTCGATCTCGCCAAGCGCCTCCCCGACGTGAACCTTGTGCTCGCCGGCGACGGTCCGTTGCGGGATTCTCTCGATCAGCGCCGACGGCGCGAAGGATTGTTCAACGTCGAATTGATCGGGCATCTCACCCGCGAGGAAATCACGCCATGGTTCGCCCGCGCCGCGGCTGTGGTCGTCACCAGCCGTTGCATGGAAAACTCACCCGTGGCGATGCTCGAAGCGATGGCGGCGGGTCGATGCGTGATCGCGCCCGATCAACCGCCGCTGCGGGAATGGATCGCGGAAGGGCAAACCGGACGGCTATACAAAACCGGCGACGCGACCGATCTTACGCGCGCCGTCAAGACAGTGCTGGCGGACGACAACGCCCGACGAACCATGGGCGCCGCGGCGCGACAAATTGTGCAACAACAACACAACCCGTCTTCCGTGATGAACCAAATCGAACAAGCCTACGAAGGAGCGATACGACGATGCGCATTGCGATGATCGGATCGCGGGGCATTCCCGCCGGGATTGGCGGCGTCGAGCGCGTGGTGGAGCACCTGACGCGCGGGCTTGCGGCGCGCGGACACGAGGTACTGATTTACGGCCGACGACATTACGTCGGCGACCGACGGCCGGATCAAGGCCGCTTGATCCTCACTCCGGGCCTGTCGCATCCCTCCCTCGACGCGATCACGCATTCCGCGACCGCGAGTCTCGACGCCTTGTTTCGCCGCGTGGACGTGGTGCATGTGCACTCCCCCGGGCCGGCGGTCTGGAGCTGGTTGCCGGCTTTGCGACGTCCGGTGGTCTTCACCGTGCACGCGCCGGACTGGCGGCGGGAGAAATGGCCGCCTCTGGCTCGATCCGCGATTCGCGCGGGACTGACCATCGGCAGTCGAGTCGCCCGCGCGATCACGGCTGTCAGTCCGAGCCTGGCGGCGGAACTCGAAACGCGGCTTCATCGCCCGGTCGCGTGCATCCCCAACGCCGCGCCGAACGTCACACTCGTTCCGGCGGAGAAAATCCTGGCACTCGGCCTGCAACCGGAACGGTACGCGCTGCACGTCGGAAGGATGGTGCCCGAAAAGCGGTTGCACGTTTTGCTGGAGGCCTGGAGACGGGCGAACCCGGATTGGCCTTTGGTCGTGGTATCGGATGAGGACGTAGCCGCCTACGCCCGACGGTGTCGCGCCGCCGCTCCGGCGAATGTGAAATTCGTCGGTCCGAAGTTCGGCCGCGAACTGGCGGAATTGTATTCCCACGCCGGGATGGTCATTCAGCCCAGCGTTCTGGAGGGCGCTTCCCTGGTGGTGCTGGAGGCGGCTGCCTACGGACGCTGCTGCCTGCTGGCGGACATCCCCGCCAACCGCGACGTCCTGGGCCCGAGCGCCGTCTACACCCCGCCGGACGATTCGGCTGTTTTCGCGGAGCAAATCGTCCGATATACTAACAACGACGCCCAACGCGAATCGCTGGGGCGGTCGGCCTGTCGACACGTGCGGGAGCACTTCGACGGCGACGGGGTGGTGGAGTCCTATATTGCGATGTACCGGAAGGTTCTTTCGGAAGAATAGTCAATGACGGCAGCTTTACACACCATGGACGCCCCGTCCCTGCTCGCGGCCTTGCAAGCCGAAGGCGAATCCGCCGTCCGTCCCGCCGGCGGATGGTTCTATCGAGGCGTCAAGCGCATCGTGGATATCCTCGGCGCCGTCGTGCTGCTCGTGGCGCTGCTGCCGCTGATGTTGCTCGTGGCCGCCGTCATCAAGCTGACCAGCCGCGGACCGGTGCTGTTTCGCCAGACCCGCGCCGGAAAGGACGGCCGTCCTTTCACCATGGTCAAATTCCGCACGATGCGCCCCAACGCCGAGGAAGACCAGGTGTTCCTCCGCGAACACAACTACCAGAACGGGCCGATCTTCAAAATGCCCGACGACCCGCGCCTGATCTGGGCGGGTAAATTCCTCCGACGCAGCAGCATCGACGAACTACCGCAACTGTTCAACGTGCTGATCGGGCAAATGTCGCTGGTGGGCCCGCGCCCGCTGTGGAAACCCGAAGCCGACCAGGCCGAGGGGCCCGCGAAGCTTCGCACGATGGTCAAGCCCGGGCTGACGTGCCTGTGGCAGATTTCCGGGCGAAGCGAGTTGACGTATGAACAATGGATCGTGCTGGACCTGTACTACATCACGCACCGCAGCCTGCTGCTGGACCTGATGATTCTCCTCCAGACTCTCCCGGCGGTCCTGTCCACGCACGGGGCGTATTGAGATTCGTTGCCCCTCTCGTGAAAATCCTCCCTTTGCCCGGTGTACACGTCCGCGTGAAGAAGTATACTATGGTTCACAACCAACAGGGAGACGAACTATGGTCACGAAACGAATCGTTCCGGCGGTGTGGGGAATCCTGTCGGCCTGCTTGATCGCGTCCGCCCAGGACGGCGGCGGGGCGCTGCAGCGGAAGCTGGACAATCCCGTTCGCCTGACGAAGCGCGACACCCCCCTGTCGCTGGTCTTCGCGGCGTTGTCGGCCCAGTCGGGCGTGAAGTTCGACGTTTCGCCCGACACCTACCGGTTCCTGCCCTACGGCCAGGACACGCGCCTGGACGTGAACCTGCCCGGGCAATCGCTGCGCGACACGCTGACGAAAATGCTCCCGTCGGAGGGTCTCTCCTGGGACGTGCGCGACGACGTCGTCCGCATCGCGCCGACCGAACCGCTCTATCGCATCGCGCGACGGGCGACGTTCGAGGAAATCACGCGCCTCGGCCTGCTGCTGACGTCGAAACTGAAGGACACCGAAACCAAGGACATCGCCGAGACCCTCGCCGCCGCGACGGGCGAGAAAAACTGGAAGGTCATTCTCCCGCCGGACTGGGAAGAAAAGCAGGTGCGGCAGCTTCAGGAGCAGTTCGCCAAGGCGCCGACGGGCCTGTCGGCGAGTTGGCTGGACGCCGGGTGCGGGCGGGAGCTGACTTGGCGCCTGGACGGGGATCGGATCGTCATCCTCTCCCGCAAGGATCAGATTCTTCGGCAGCTCGAGCGGCGCGTGTCTTTGGAATACAAGGACGCTCCGCTGATGACGGTGCTGCTGGACCTCGCGAAACTGGCGCGCGTGAAGCTGGTTCCCGAACCGGGGGTGATGAACTACCTCCCGCCGGCGGTGCGAAACCATTTCAAGTTCGTCATGTCCGACGCGAGCATCGACCAGGCCTTGAAAGTGATTACCGGTTCGACGGGCCTGGAGTTTCCCGTCTCCGAGGAGGGTATCGCCGTACGCCGGGCGGCTGACATTCCGCTCGGCGCGCTGGAAGACCGCGGAACCGCCCCGGGCGCGGCCCCGGGGGTGTTCATCCAGACCGTCATCCCCACCTCGGCGGGGCGCGAATTGCGCGTGTTCTTCGTGCCGATGGACATGTCCCCCGAACTGCAAGCCGCCATGGAATCCGAACGCGAGCGCATCATGGAAGAACTCAAAAAACACTACCTGACCCCGGACGGACAACCCAAAAAAGACGACGCCCCCCCGGCATTTCGGCAGAATTGATTCTATGCGTCTGACTGACAGGGAGATTGGTCAGACGGCGTCTGACTTTTCGACTTGAACCTGATTGGTTAGTCGCAGTCCGGGCGACCTGTTTGTTTGAGAACATGGGAGATTTGGTAGGGTGCGAATTTGAATGACTCATGCAAATTCCTGACAACGGTGAAACGATGAAGGAATCCGGGCGCGTCAATTCGACATTGCGATACGGTCTTATCATGATCGCCACGTTCCTTGTGCTCCAGTTCGCCGTGATTCTTCTGCATGAATTCACGCATAGCACGACGGCCTGGCTTCTTGGCGACACGACGGGGCCTTTCGATATCGTCCGGGGGAATCCGCTGATGATGACGGGCTGGGATGAGGGCGTGCATTATTCCCGGCTGTTTCCTTCGGGCGGTCATGTCGAAGAGGCGATGATCGGCGGCGGTCCGCTGCTGGTGCATATGGTGATTATCGCCCTGGGAATGTTTGCATTGCAAATAAAGTGGGTGATCGCGAGGAAATGGTTGTTTCACGGCCTGTACTGGTTCGTCCTGGCGAACTTCATGGAACTGATCGCCTACGTAGTGATGCGGCCTTTTTCGGCTGGGGGAGACACCGGCCATTTCAACCGCGGATTGGGCTTGTCCCCGTGGATTCTGTTTGTCGTCGGCACTGTATTGGTTCTGCTGGGGGTATACATTCTGTTCCGGAACATCCTGCCCGTAATGTATACTCTCTTCGCGCGCGGCAGCCGTCTGACGGAATGGGCAATTTTATTGTTCAGCGCCTTTGTACTGTTTCTGTGGGGCAGCGGCCTTCGGGTGGTCTGCTACGTGTACCCCGATCCGCAGTGGATGTTCGGCCTGTCGGGATTCGCCGCGTTCGGCGCGGTGCTGTTCCTCTGCAGGCCAGGCGGGGAAACCAATCGGGAGACATAAACCATAATGGACAACCATCCGCACATCCTTCAACCGAGAAGAACTCCGCGAGCGATTGACCAGTTGGCGCTGACCGGCGCCTGGCGGATGCTGGTTCTCGCGCCGCATCCGGACGACTTCGACAGCATCGCCGTGACGCTGAAATATCTCGTGGAGAAAGGTTGTTCCCTCGACGTTGCCGTCGCCCGCACCGGCGGCGGCGTGGAGGATTCGTATCGTCCCGGGATGTCCCAGGCCGACAAGGCCGACCTGCGCCAACAGGAGCAGATCAACAGCGCCCGGTTCTTCGGCCTGCCGGAGGATCGCCTGCGATTTCTCACTCTCGCGAACAATCCCAAAGATCAACCGATGGACACGCCGGAAAATCTGGCCGCGATCGAATCGCTCCTGGCGGGGATCGCTCCGGAGATCGTTTTCCTGCCGCACGGAAACGACACCAACACCGGCCATCAGGTTATGCACTCGCTCCTCCGGCAGGCGGCGAAACGAACCGGTGGGTCTTTCGCGGCGCTGCTGATCCGCGACCCCAAAACCGTCGAGATGCGGATCGACCTGTACATGCCGTTCGGCCCTGAGCAGGCCGCCTGGAAGGCGGAACTGCTGCGCTTCCACGATTCCCAGCACCGGCGAAACCTCAATACAAGAGGCCACGGGTTCGACGACCGAATCCTGGATGTCAACAAAACCATCGCTGGGGAGCTGGCCATTGATTTCGAATACGCCGAAGCCTTCGAGGTTGAACTCTATACATAATTCTTTTTACAATTTTCCCGCAAATCAGTTGCATTCCAAAATAAATGCTTCATAATGCGGCCCGTTTTATTGCCTGCTACATTTCCTCGACACCAATTACATAAGCAGCAAAGGAAATGGTATGCCCCTGAAAATCACATGGACATCCTCGGGAGGTTTTTCCCTTTCCGCGGACGGTGAAACAATCGCGCGGCAAGCGGCGCCGGTTTTATACTGGAGGCCGACCGGCCAGGCGGACTGGCGGCGGTCGCCTGCCGTCGTTACCGCGGAATCGGCGTCACCGGATCGCATCGAACTGTCCTGCACCATGGACGCGGTGCAGATGGACCTGCAAGCCGCGCGCGTGGACGAACGCACGTGGGAATTCACGGGGCAATTTCAAAATACCTCAAGCGAGGACATCGAGCTGGCGCGGCTGCATTACGCCGAAGGGGATTTGCTGCGCGAATTCGATCTTCTGGCTCCCATGGAAGAACAATATCAGCGATTCACGCCCCATTCGGACGTCAAATCCTACGTGGAGCGATACGAATCGTTGTGGAGTTCGATGCGAGTAATCTGGCCGCGGCTGAAGGATCCCATCCATGTGGAAGAACACTGGGCCATCGGAACGGAGTTCGCCGCGTGGATGGAGGATTGGAACCGTCCGGCGCTGTTCTGCGGTTTTACAGGCCCGGGAACCGCCCACGGTGAAATCGGAATGCGCACGCGGAGTGAGGCGAGAATGTTTTTCGGCGCGCGGCTGGATAACGTGCTTCTCAAGGCCGGGGCGACCAGGCCCGTCGAAACGTGCGTGCTGATTTGGGGTGATGTGCAGGAGGCCATGCGCTACTGGGCACGGCGATGCGTGCAAGACACCGCCGGCCGGGCGATCCTTCCACCGCTGACAGGATGGTGTTCGTGGTATCAATACGACAGCAGCATTACACCGGAACACGTTACCCGCGCGGCAAACGAATTCGCCGATTGGCCGATCCCACCCGGCGGACGAACGATACAGATCGACGACGGATTCCAGGTGATGCCCGGTGACTGGAGGCCGAATGATAAATTTCGTGAAGGTTGGAGCGAGTTACCGGCCCGAATCGCCGAGACGGGTTCGATGCCCGGTCTTTGGCTGGCGCCCACGACCGTGTTCTGCCAGCATCCCATCGTGACGGAACACCCCGACTGGCTGCAACGCATGCCGGACGGCACACCCGCGGTGAGTTTCAGCAATTGGGAATGGTGCGCCCAGCCGGGCGGAGCGGAATTCCCGAACGAATATACGAATCTCCCGACGTATTTTCTCGATCCCGACCACCCCGGGGCGCGCGAATTCATGTACGACATCGTGCGTTCGGCCGTCGCGGCGGGGTGGAAATATCTCAAGCTGGATTTCACCTATCCCTTAAGCACCGCCCGGAAAGCCCACGACCCGACCAAAACACAAATGGAATCGCTGTGCAGCCTGTACCAACTGTTCCGCGAAGCCGCGGGCGAGGACGCGATCATTTGCTCCTGCGCGGGAATGGACCGTTGGGCGCTGGGCTACGCCGACACCGCCCGGCTGGGCGCGGATATCAACGGGGATTGGAAGGCGATCCGAAACAACATGCCCGAATTCTTCCCTCGCCTGGCGACCAACGGTGTGTGGTGGAACGGCGATCCGGACGTGTTCTTTATGCGCTCGGAACACTCGAAACTGAACCTGGAGGAAAGCTGGTTCCTGACCGGAACGGTGGGCCTGATCGGTGGTGTGTTCTTAACGTCGGACTTCGCGTCGCAATGGTCCGACGAAGCGGCCCGCCGCGTGCAATATTTCTGGAACGAAACCGGACCGATCCCGCCGGGCCTGCAGCGAGGCGTATATGAATCGGACGGCAAGCACCGGGCGCTGTGCGTGACGCGCGCGGACGGCAAGGGTTGGCGCGTGGGATTGTATAACTGGTCCGACGAGGCGGCGGCGATTCGCGTTTCACTCGAAGAACTGCAAGTCTCTGGCTCCGCGACGCTGGCGGGGTCCTTCCCCGAAACGCCGCCGATTTGTTTGGACGGCGGAGAATTGGTCTGCGAAAATCAACCGCCGCACAGCATGCGAATCGCGGAATTGTCCTGCTGATCCGGCGATTGATATAAAATGATCGAGTATCTTTATCAGAGATCGTTTCCTTGAAAGTAGCCACGGGCGCAAGCCCGTGGAATAGAGTGTGTCAAAATAATACAGAGCCCCGTAGGGGCGATTGAACGCTTCAATCGTCCCTACGGGACTCTTTGTTTTTTACGGATCATTGTCCCCGGGCTCGCGCCCGGGGCTACTTTCAAAAACCATATTCACGAAATTGGGACAGGTATTAATAAAAACCCCGGCTGGATGCGTTGTAAGCCGAGTTCTGTTCCCTTGCTCCGCCGGGGTGTGCGAAGCGAGGGTGAAGGCCATTTCTCTGGACGCGACTTTGCAGCCGCGCTCTGTCCCGAAGGACAAGCAGCCTACCAGTGACGCGCCCCAATGAAGGAGCTGCCTGAACCGAGCCGTCACAACTTGGCCTTGCACCCGGTGGGGTTTACCGTGCCGGCGATGTCACCACCGCCGCGGTGCGCTCTTACCGCACCTTTTCACCCTTACCCAACCCAGCCTTATGACGGGGGCTCGCGGATCGGGCGGTATCTTTTCTGTGGCACTGTCCCTATTCGTCGCGTTCCGGTCGCGCGGGCCGGGACGCATCGAACGGTGGGCGTTACCCACCACCGTGGTTCAGCGGTGCTCGGACTTTCCTCCCCCGTCCGAAGACGGGAGCGGCCTTCCACGCATCCAGCCGTCCCAATTATACACGCCGATTTATGATCCACACCGGGGAAATTTCCTTTTTCCGTCTTGACAAATTTTCATAATATCTTACAATATTGCTAATCGGGAATTATATAGATCGAATATTGCTTATTGATGGTTATACAATGCTCCAATATCTCCAAATATACAAAGACACGAAGAATAAAATCCTCCAGGGCGATCTGAAGCCCGGCAGCAAACTTCCTCCCCATCGGGATATCTGCGAGGATTATTCCGTCTCGATCAATACGGTCACAAGGGCGATAAATCTCTTAAAAAAAGACGGTTATGTAAAAAGCTATCGCGGCCTGGGCACCATGGTGGTCGATGCGGAAACGCAAAATACCCCGTCGGCAGGAAACACCGTCAGCCTGGTGTCCTACTATCAGCATTTCATGCAGGATGCCGCCAGCTTTGCCATTCAGGATGTGTTTTCCGGGTCGAATTGGTCGATTCATTCCCGTTGCACACACTCGAATCTTCAGTGGTATCGCGAAGCGCTGGTGGACTGCCGGGAGAATCCCCCGGCGGGGATGGTTCTGCTGACGATGCACCCGACGCAGTTTGCTTATGGCGAAAAACTCATCCCTTCCCCGGCGACGAAAGTCGTGTTGATCGATCACGAAATTCCGGACCGGTGCTACGATCTCGTTCGAAGCTGCGGGTACGCCAACGGCAAGATCCTGGCGAAGCACCTTGTGCAGAAGGGGTATCGGGATTTCGTGCTCCTGACGGACGCCAAGCCGGACGAACTGGCCCATTCGCGGACGCTCCAGGCCATGCGGGCGGTGTTCGCGCCGTGCGGAATTTCCTTCGGCCCGGAGCAGTACCGGCGATTCGAGAACCCGCACAGTTTCGGCCCGCGAATCGATCCCTTCCAGGATTCGTACGATCGCGTTCGGGACATGCTTCGCCACGAGCAGCCGAGGGCGATCGTCACCGGCCACGACTGGTCGGCTGTCGGCGCGATCCGGGCGATTCAGGATTCGGGTCTGAGCGTTCCCGACGACGTAGCCGTCGCGTCCTGGGGCACGTCGGTTGACCTGAGTTCCTTCACGGGCGTTCCGGAAATCACGTCCGTGGATGTGATGTTCGAGGAGCAGATGCGCGCCGCGGCGGAAATGCTTATGGCGCGTCTGGAAGGAGACGAAGGCCCGATCGTCTACCGCGAATTCAGTGGCAGGATCATCGAAGGACAGACGGCATAAGAGAGCTTGGAAACAAGCGGTTTGACTCAACCGCAAGAAGGAAGAGAATGCCATTTACAAAGGAAAAAAACATGAGAAAGCAATGGTTAGGAATGATGGTTGTGTTATGTGGACTAGCGGGAACAGTATCGGCGACGGTGGTTCAGACGAACATTCTGCTGGGAGAGTATGAACTGGCAGGTTGTCTGTCGGATGACCTTGTCAACGACGGAACCACCACGTTGGCGCAGGAATCGTATGCTCCCGGGTGGATTGAAGAAGGTTCGCCGTCCATGCTGAATGACGGTAAGGTGTGCGAGCCGGATGATTACTGGAACGGCGATGTGTGCAGTTGGAACGCCGATTGGATGACGCAGTACACGCTCAATACCACAACCAACACGCTGGGGTATGACATCCAAACCATCGACATCATCGGTGGACAGCTCAACGGCGGGATTAACCGGATTGAATGTACCATTGACTACAAACGTGTCGGTGATACGGAATTCTCAACGCTTGGATACTTCTCGTACAATCCCGGCACGGGAGGTGGTACGAAACTCAGCCTCAGTGACGATCAGGGAATGATTCTGTCGGGTGTGTCCGAATTGAAGTTTTCTTTCGGAGTCGGTTACGTCATCCGCGAAATCGACGTTGTGGGAACCGCCACCCCCGAACCGGCGACGCTAAGCCTGCTGGTGATCGGCGGGTTGTTGGTATTGCGTCGAAAGCGATAATTACAAGCCTGTGCGATGTTATAATAGAAGCGGTTCGCGGGGAGGCTCCTTCCGGGGAGTCTCCCCGGCTGCATGGAATCGCAGCAGCGACAACTCGACGGATGAAAGGTTCGACAACATACGGCAAGGCAATGACTGTCACGCATAGAAAATGCGGATTTACCCTCATAGAACTTTTGGTGGTGATCGCGATCATCTCGCTGCTGGTGTCGATTCTTCTGCCAAGTCTCACGAAGGCCAAGGAACTGGCCCGGTCCGCCGTCTGCGCCTCGAATCTGAGACAGTTGGGAGTAGCCGGGCAAATGTACGTCAGCCAGAGCGAGGATCGATATCCCTATTTCAACGATCAACCGAAATCCAACAATTATCCGTACTGGCAACTCTGCCTGCTGTGGGCCTTGGGGGAAGCCACGTCCCAGGAAGTCTGGTCGTACGATGAATCGAGAATGAACGCGCACCGGGAGATGTTCCATTGTCCCAGTTATCCGACCGACGCGCCGGCGCACCATTATTTATACAGTTACGCGGGGAATATGTATTTATCCACCGAAACGGCGGACAACGTTCCCGAACCGGCCCGCGTGTATTTTCTGGTGGATCAGAATTTTTATTACGGAAGGCATTCCTGGAATAAATGGATGATTCTCGACCCACCGGGTATCGCGGAACTTTTGGGATGGCGGCATCCGCCGGAGGAAGGGTTTAACGTCATTTTCTGCGACGGGCATGTCGAGAATCAGAGAGAATACCTTACCGAGGAGCAGTTCCTGCTGAATCCGGATGAATCCTGAGACACCGGGATAAATCACTTTTGAATCCGTCGCAAGGATTTGAAAAAAAAGCATCGAAAAGGAATCGGATGTTCGTTCGTTTCATATTCATGTTGATGTTAATCGGCCTTCTTGTCGGCGGCGTTTCCTCGGCGCGGGCGGAGCAGAGCCGGTATACATACCAGGCGGCCGAGCGATACGCGCCTTCGATGGGCGTTGTGGTCGCGCCGAAGGATTCCGATGCGAAGTTCGTCGCCCTTCCGGCCGGCGCGGGGAAATTTCAATGGTGCACCGTCGATCTGAAACGCGCCTTTTCGCCGGGACAATATACGATCCGGTTTGATCTCTACTCGCCGGGGGAGGATTCCCCGGCTGTCGCGCTGTACGCCGCCGACGCGAAGGACCGACATCAACAGTTGACGGAACCGTGCTCCGTCGCGCCGGGTATCGTGGGCAATGTGGAGGCGAGGTTCTTCGCCACCGCGCCGTTTTCGTCACTGGTGATCAAGAAGATGGCCGACGGCGAGAAGCCCTCCCAGGCCGTCGGACGGATCATCCTGACCGACATGCAGCAGAAAGACTATCCTCGTCTGGTGGCCTATACGAAGCTTATGCGGTTTCCCGCGCCGTGGGGATTGGCAAGTCCGGTGATCCTGCAAAAATTGGACACCGCCCAAAAGGCCGTTGCAGAGAATTTCGACGTGACGCTGAAGAAAGTCGCCGACGTGGAGAAATGGCTTGATCTGCGCAGCGAAGCCGCCGACGTGTTCTGCCGGGCGGATTCCCTGTTGCGCGTCGCGAGAAGAAAAAGGGGAAGAAAAAGGGGTCAGGTACCTTTTTCTGATCGCTATTCCGCGTGTGACAATATTCCACAGACACGTCGGAACGAAAAAGAGATAAGCACGAAGAAAAAGGTACCTGACCCCTTTTTCTTTTTCTTCTGCGACGCGGTACGCCGGGAGGAACAGGCGCTGCGCAACGCGCTGGCGCTGAATCACCAGGCCGACGCGGGCAAGGCGCTGGAGCAACTGAAACACTCCCTCGACGCGCTGGAAGCGAAATTGAAAAAAAACCTCGGCGGTTCGGTTCTACCGGAAACGGGAACGGATATTTTCACGTGGCTGAAGGCATGGGAACTCGTCGGGGTCGAGGGCGGTTCCGAATTCAGCGAACCGACGCCGTTTCAGACCGGGACGATGCGGCTGGGCGACCTGATGGATTTGTTCAGCACGTGGACGACCAGCACGTATCGCGGCCCGAAGATCACCGCGCGGTATTCCGTGCTGACGCCGCTGCGCACGTTCGACGTGAAACAGCAGGCGCCGTTGCATTTCGATTTCCCCGGCGCGGGATACAAAACCGCCGCCGACTTCGATTCCACACGAGCGAAGGGGTATATCGTGTTGGAATCATCGAAAGGCGTTCTGCTGTTCGTATTCAATCGCAGGCCGAAGGATGTCCAGTGGCGGAACGACGCGCTGACGATGGTGTTTCCTGACGGCGGAGCGGTGGGATATGTTCGCCTGCCGGTGGCGATTCTGGAATCACAGAACAAGCTCGCGGAAGCGGCGACGTTCTATCAGCGATTGTTGCTCAAGCAGCCGGCCGAATGCGTGCAGATCCAAAACGGAAATTCCATCGAGCAGACGTTCGAGTACGTGGAACGAGGGTGCGACTGGCCCGTTACGCCGCTGACCCTCGCACCGGTTCCGCCACTGGCGATGCTCGCGACGAAGCCGTCGTCGCATTACCAGGTGAAACTGTCCCAGTCCGTCGTTCGCGCACCGGACGGCTGGGCGTATGTGAACGACACGGACACGCTGCGATACAAGATTCCCGAAATCAAACGGTGGAATCTGTACGGCGTGAATCTCTGGAACATGCACACCCGCGAGGAAACGTACAGGCAACTCCGCGAGGAGGGCTGTCGCGTGGTGCGGCTGGTGTGCGGCGCTTCGGGCGACCCTTGGCGCGACGATCGAATCGACGAAATGAAGGCCGTCCTCCGGAAAAATCTCGCCTGGGCGCGGCAGGCGGGGATTCGCGTGGGTATCGACATGCACTGGGAGTGGATGCCGGACGGCCGGGTGAAGGGACAGGAGGAATATTCCGATCCGAAGAAACTCGCCGAAGTCGTCCGTCGCTGGAAGCTCATTATCGACTGGTGCCAGCCGTTCCGGGACGTTGTCGCGTGGTACGATCTGCTGAACGAGCCGGACATCTGCTACGAACGCGAATCCGTCAAGCCATATGCGGCCTTCATGCGAAAAGCCGTCTCGGAGCTTCGGCCCCTGGCCGGCGACACGCCGATCCTGGTGGAGTGCGTCAACGGCTCGAATCCCGTTGGGCTGCGGTTCTGGGAGGATTTGGGCGACGCGAACGTGATCGCCGGATACCACGACTACTGGCCTCCCATGTTCACGCACCAGAATTCGCCCGATCGGGGCGACCCCGCCCAGCCGGTGGTGTTTTATCCGAGCTGGATGCCCATGATCGAGTGGCGGGTTCCCAGCTGGAACAACGACAATCCCGAATGGTACTACTGGGATCGCTGGAAATGCGATTCGATCTCCCTCCCGGCCTTCCGGTGGATCATCACGAAAGGACTTCGCATGGACTGCGGTGAATACGGCGTGGTGGGTTGGGCCCAGCCGGTGCCGCGCGGCAGCGCAACCTGGCTGCGTCACTCGATGGAGCGGTTCCACCGTCTGGGCGTCAGCCACGAGGTTTGGGATTACGGCGTCGGCGGATTCACCTGGAACCTCCCCGCGGCGCGGGAAGAAGTGCTGCGCTTCTGGAGAAAAAGGGGTCAGGAGAAAAAGGGGTCAGGTACGAATGGCACTGCCGTCGGAAGTCGCCTGAATTTCGGAAGTTACATTTTTGCCCGTCGCCATGGGGCTGATT
>JAFGJE010000034.1 GCA_016929245.1 Phycisphaerae bacterium | reverse complement strand
CGCCGGCCCAGACGCTCAGTGACAAGGAATACCAGCTCATGCGTGACGCCTCGCTGCGGATCATCCGCGCGGTGGGCGTCGAAACCGGCGGGAGCAATATCCAGTTCGCCACGAATCCCGAAACCGGCAGAATGATCGTGGTGGAAATGAATCCGCGCGTCAGCCGCTCCAGCGCCTTAGCGAGCAAAGCGACCGGCTTTCCCATCGCCAAGATCGCCGCGAAGCTCGCCTGCGGATACACGCTGGACGAGTTGCGAAACGACATCACGCGCGAGACCCCGGCCTGCTTCGAGCCGACGATTGACTATTGTGTGACCAAAATTCCACGCTGGACATTTGAAAAATTTCCCGATGCCGACGAAACCCTCACCACGCAGATGAAATCCGTCGGCGAGGCGATGTCCATCGGCAGGACGTTCAAGGAGAGTCTCCAAAAGGGCATTCGCTCGATGGAAGTCAAGCGCTTCGGACTTGGATTGGATTCCAATGACAAGTGGTTCAACAGCAGGAAGTCAGAAGTCAGGAGTCAGGAGTCAGAAGAAGAGAAATCCGCAATCCCTTGGGGACAGGTCCGCAATCCCTATGGGACAAGTCCGCAATCCGCAATGGATTCCGAATGGCCGATTGAGGAAGGCAAGTTGCGGCGGAAGCTCTCGATCCCAAGCCAGGGACGGCTGTACTATGTCCGCTACGCACTGAAGATGGGATGGAGCGTCGAGGATGTATACGAACTGACGAAAATCGACCGCTGGTTCCTCACGCACATCAAGGAACTGATCGACTTTGAAAACGTCCTGACGTCGGTGAAATCCCTGGAGTCCCTCGATATCGAAACACTCCGCCGGGCCAAGCAGTGGGGCTACAGCGACGTGCAACTGGCGACGATCTACGATACCACCGAGCAGGTGGTTCGGGCGTATCGGATGTCGCATGATATCGAACCGGTGTACAAACTCGTGGACACCTGCGCCGCGGAGTTCGAAGCCTACACGCCGTATTATTATTCCACCTATGAAACACCGATAGTTCAGGTGGATATAAAAAATCCGCAATCCGCAACCCGCAATCCGCAATTCGTGGACGACGAAATCCGCGTCAGCGACACGAAGAAGATCGTCATTCTCGGCGGCGGCCCGAACCGCATCGGCCAGGGGATCGAGTTCGACTACTGCTGCGTGCACGCGGTCTTCGCCGCGAAGGAACTCGGGTACGAAGCCGTCATGGTCAACTCCAACCCCGAAACGGTTTCCACCGACTACGACACCAGCGACCTGCTGTTCTTCGAACCCCTCACGCTCGAAGATGCGCTGAACATCTGCGAGAAACTCAACGGTCGGCCTCTACAAAGGATAAATCAAGAAGAAAAAATAACAGAGAATCTTGGGCAGGATGCCCAAGCCACGGGCAAGCTGCACGGTGTGATCGTGCAGTTCGGCGGGCAGACGCCGCTGAATCTCGCGCGAGGTCTGGAGGCCGCCGGCGTTCCGATCATCGGAACGAGCCCGGAATCCATCGACCTTGCCGAGGACCGCAAGCGCTTCGGCGAAATTCTCGACGAACTGAAACTCCAGTGCCCTCCGGGCGGGACGGCCTTTTCCGTCGAACAGGCGCGCGAAGTCGCCGGCCGCATTGGATATCCCGTGCTCGTCAGGCCCAGTTACGTCCTCGGCGGACGGGCGATGGAAATCGTCTCCGACGAGCAGCAGCTTGACGTGTACATGGCCAAGGCCGTCGACGCCAGCACCGTCGGGCGCGACCATCCGATCCTGGTGGACAAGTTCCTCGATTCCGCGACGGAAGTGGACGTGGATTGCATCAGCGACTTCGGCCTGCGCCCGGACGGTTCGCGCCAGGACGACGCCCAGGCGATCATCTGCGGTGTGATGGAACACATCGAGCAGGCCGGGGTGCATTCCGGCGACTCCGCCTGCGCCCTGCCGCCGTATTCCTTGCCGGCGGAGATCGTCGACGAAATCAAGCGACAGGCCCGCCTGCTGGCCGAGCGCCTCGGCGTGCGAGGCCTGATGAACGTGCAGTTCGCCGTGAAGGATTCCCAGGTGTACATCCTGGAGGTCAATCCCCGCGCCAGCCGCACCGTGCCGTTCGTCTCGAAGGCGACGGGCGTTCCCTGGGCGAAGCTGGCTGCCAAGGTGATGGCTGGGCTGACGCTGTCCGAACTGGGCGTCGCCGAAGCGCCGCGCCCCGCGCAGACCTCCGTGAAGGAAAGTGTGTTTCCCTTCACGAAATTCCCCGGCGTGGACGTGATCCTCGGGCCGGAGATGCGCTCCACGGGCGAAGTGATGGGTATCGACATGAACTTCCCCCTGGCGTTCGGGAAGTCGCAGATGGCCGCCGGGATTAACCTGCCCACCGAAGGGACGGTGTTCCTGAGCATCGCCGGCGACGAAAAACCGCGGATCGTTGAAATCGCCCGTCGTCTGGAACAACTGGGATTCGTCATCGTCGCCACGCACGGAACGGGACGCGTGCTGTTCGACGCCGGTGTGACGGTCCGCCGCATCGCCAAGCTCTCGGAAGGCAGGCCGAACATCGCCGACCTGATTATGAACAAAGAGGTGGACCTGCTGATCAACACGCCCACCCGCCGCGGGCCGGCGACCGACGAGGGCAAGATTCGCGCCCTGGCGACCCTCCACCAGATTCCCCTCATCACGACCCTGACGGCCGCCGCGGCGGCCGTCCAGGCGATCGCAAGTCTGCGCGAGGAACACGACGCCTGGGACGTCCGGTCCCTGCAGGAATATTTTCCGGGTGAATAAACGTTAGCAAGTTGTCATCCTGAGCGAAGCGCAGCGAAGTCGAAGGACCTTACGCGCAGTTACCCGTAAGGTCCTTCGACTTCGCTCGAAGACTCGCTCCGCTCAGGATGACAATCATTAGATAGTATGATTATGATATTACTCACGGATGAACAACTCGCGTTCTGTCGCCAATGCGGTTTTGACCCGACCGGCCTGGATCTCACGATCATGGATCGCCTGTTCGAGAATCTCATCGAAGCCAACCGTCGCACGAACCTGACGCGCATCACCAGCCGGGAGGAATTCTGGAACCTGCACGTGCTGGACAGTCTGTCCGTGGGAATCGCCGCGCCGGAATTGATGACGGGTTCGCCGCGCGTCGCCGACGTCGGCTGCGGCGCGGGATTCCCGCTCCTGCCGCTCGCGTGGGCGAACCCGAAACTGGACATCACCGGTATCGAATCCCGCGGTAAAAAAACCGAATTCATACAATCGCAAGTCGAGGCGCTGGACCTGACCAACGTTCGCGTTATGAACGCCCAGGTGCGAGAAGCCGCTCGAAGAGACGAAGTAAAGGAGCAATTCGACGTTGTTCTTCTTCGTGCGGTAGGTCAGGCTGGTCGTATGCTCCGCGAATGTCGCTGCCTGCTCAAGCCCGCCCCACAGTCAAAAATGATCTTTTACAAAACTCCCACCGCCATTGAGACGGAATTGCCCGAAGCCCAACGCGAGGCCGACAAATTTCGCCTGCAACTCATCGAATCTCTCCCTTTTCATCTTCCTTTCAATGCCGGTGAACGACAATTTTTGATATTCAAATATACGAAATGAAAAATGTGGCGGAGCAGGTTCCGCAGGAATGCCTTCGGTATGCTCCGCCACACAACAGAGATTTGTATATTGTGATCGTGGATCATTTCTCGATCGTAGCCGGAACCTCTTTGACCATCAAATCGCCAAAAATCATTCGCAGATTCGGCGAGTCGGCGGATCGGTATAGCACGATCACTTTCTTCGCGTCTCCCAATTTGACCCCGCCGCCGAAATATTCAAATTGCCCGGCCTTCTGCTGCGTCCTGGCAAACATCAGCATACGCGTTATTGTTTTGCTGAATGACTGAATTGTCGTAAATATTTGTTTTGAAGTCAGCTTCGGTTCGTTTTTCAGTTCCTGTAATTTCTTCTTCGTAACCTTTTGAATGGTTGCCAAATAATCCGACATGCTGAAAATACCTTCAGGGAACTTGTTGTCATTGCATTCCGCAATCATGCGCAATCCCTCCAGAAGATCCTTTTCGGATAGATTCTTCAACGACACGTCCATATTCTGAATCTTGTAGTCCTTGGGGATGTCCTGCGAGAATAGCGAATCCTTCATCGGTTCATTGAAGCGGAAATCGGACATGGTCATCTTTGCGTTTATGCCGGGGATTTCCATGCAGACTTCCATGGGAGCGGCTTTGTCGTTCACCCATATCTGCATCCGCTGCCCATCCTGCGTGACGTCAAATCCCTGGACTATATTTCCGTCGATGGTTTTTTCGCCCAGGGACGTCGCGTTACCCTCGATCATTTCCCGAACATTGGACCAGGGATTGTTCTTCTTCTCCTGCATGAGTTCCGGAGAAAATTCACCGTGGTCCATGACGATGGCCATTTTCTGTGCGGGGACAATACTGACGATTTTCCCTGTATGCATATTGATGACCGTGTAATAACCGCCGAAGCCGGGAACACTACTTTTCACAAACTCCTGTCGCAAAAGTCCCTGTTCTTTCATAAATATCTTCATTGTCACCGATTGTGTTTTATCCGGGGGAGTTTGCATGGTCATATTCATGATGCAGGACATTGTTTCGAGATTGCGAACCTGTTTTTGAACCTCCGCGAAGGAGACGCTGGTGAAACTCGGCAGATTTTCTCCGATGGGGAATACATGAAATGCGACGATCACGCCGGCGGCGATCAGCAACACCGCCGCAGTGAGTGATATACGTTTATGTGCAATCAACATAGTGCTCATTCCTTTCCATACGCGAAGCGCCGGCCGAGGTTGGGCCGGCTGGGTTTGGGAAATGCGTTTTTCGATTTCCACAGCCACGGACCGTTCCGCCGGTTCCAGGCTGCGCGCAATCGCCCTGAAACCGTCCCGAACGGCGTTTTCCTCGGCTGCCAGAGCGTCGCGAACACTCCGGCAGGCGGAACAACTATTAATATGTTCCTGAAGATCCATCGCGGCTTGGTCGTCCAACTCCCCCATGACCAGTGCGACGATGGATTCGTATCGATCTTTGCAGGCGTTGGAATGTTTCATTGGTCTTCCTCCCGCAACAACTCGTGCAACAGCGCCCGCGCCCGAACCAGCCGCTGACGAACTGCCGCCGGGGTGATCCCGAGCAACGCGGCTACGTGGGAACTGTTATGCCCGTCCATGTAATACAGGCTCAGCGCCTCGGCGTGGTCCGGCGGCAGGCGACGGATCGTCGAATGCAGATGATCCAGAAAATCCAAATGGTCCGGCGATGTATCCTCCGGCACGGGAATATGTTCGGGTAGTGGTTCTGTGGGTTTGCGACGGCGGAGGTGGTCGATGCAGGTGTTCCGGGCGATCTGAAGAATCCAGGGCCCCACTCGGGCTGGGTTCTTCAGGCGGTGAAGCTGTTTGATCGCTTTAACGAATACGTCCTGCATCACATCCTCCGCGTCGTGGCGGTTGTTCATTCTGGCGAGGCAGACGGACAGCACAGCCCGGCTGTAACTCCGCACCAATTCTGCCGGGCAAAGCGAACTCGCATCGCCCGGCTGGTTCTGTATGTCCGATGTCCGCCAAATCATATTTGCCTGTCCATTATACAAGACGTTCAACGAGAGATGTGTGTGACCGGTGAATTTATAAAATCTCTATATCTTGTATTTGCAAAGGATTAAGAAATTTCGCATTTTTGTCAAAAAAACCTGTAACCCCCCAACACCGTTCGGCCACGAACCTACTGGCCGGTGTGCGCGGGTTTAGAAGTGGACATCGCACCGCCGGCGGCGCATGATAGATGCGTGACGGAATGTTTTGAACCAAACGAGCACGACCGACGAGACATCGAGGCTGTCCTGTCCGGCGACGGAGACGCCTACGCACGTCTGGTGGAACGCCATCAGTCCATGATCGCGGGACGCCTGTGGCGCTTCACGCGCGACAAACGGCAACTGGAAGAACTTGTTGCCGATGTGTTTGTGGAGGCCTACACCAGCCTTGCCAACTACCGCGGCGAGGGTGCGTTTTCCCACTGGATCAGCGTGATCGCCACGCGCGTGGGGTATCGCTTCTGGAAGCGCCGCGACCGGCTGCGAATCGAAACGCCGCTGGAATCCTGGGACGGGCCGATCCCCCCGACGAACGATCCCCTGGAAGCCGCCGAAGCGGGCAGGCAACTTCACAAACTGCTCGATCAACTCCCGCCGCGCGACCGACTCGTCCTGACGCTGATGTACTGGGAAGGGTTGAGCATCAGTCGGGTGGCCGAGGAAACCGGTTGGAGCGAGTCGATGGTGAAAGTCCAGGCCCACCGCGCGAGAAAGAAACTTCGACGCCGGCTGGAAACATTGGAAAATCCTTCCAAAAAATCAGCCGCGCGAGATAATATACAGGGAGACGAATCATGAACGAGCAACGCATACTTCAAACGCTAGCCACAGCCGCCCAAGGCGACGGTCCTCCGTCGGTGGACGTAGCCGGCATAGTAATGCGGCGCATCCAGAAACCCGCGCGACGGGCGAATTTCCTTCTCTGGACCTACGCAGCCGCCACCGCCGTCGCGGCGTGCTTCGTAGCCGCCTGGACCGCCCATGTGCTGCTGCTGGAAGAAAACGCCGCGCTGGATATCATCGCCCCGGTGATGGGGGCCCTGCCATGACCGAGGAATCGAATGGATCGGTCATCGTCGTCCCGCCGCCGCGCCCGCGCCGCTGGGTGACGCTTGTGCTTTGCACGGTGATCCTCATCGCCGGCGGGGTGCTGGGTTCGGGAATCACCATCCTGCTGGATCAGGAAGACTGGCCGCGCCCGAAGAGAACCTTCGAGGAACGTCGAGATCGCCTGGTGAACCGCATCGCGGAAAAACTCCAACTCGATCCGGCGCAAACCGAATCCTTGCGAGAAATCGTAGGCCGGCGACTGAAGAACCTCGAAGCCATCCGGGAAAAAATTCTCCCCGAAATGGAAGCCGAATCCAATAACCTGTACCGCGAATTAAGCGCCCGTCTCAACAAGCAGCAGCAGAAACAATGGGACGAACTCCACGCCACACTGCACGAACGCTGGTTTAGCTCCACGGAAAAAGGGGAGGAAGAGCAGCAATCCCCCTCCGAAGGAGCTAGTTCACAACCGGCGAACTGATCGCAGCCGAAGAACCTCACGGCTTTGTGTGGCACCTTCAAGCTCGTCTTCGAGCTTGAAGGTGCCCTGGAGTTTGGCGGTTTGAGGGATTTTGACCGTTTTGTGGCGGGGGATTTCGGGGCTGGGGCGAATTTTTCTTGTCGGATCTCT
>JAFGJE010000033.1 GCA_016929245.1 Phycisphaerae bacterium | reverse complement strand
GAAGTGGACGCCTTCCGCCGCGCGGGTTATCTGCCCGAGGCGATGGTGAACTTCATCGCGCTTCTCGGCTGGAATCCCGGCGACGACCGCGAGACGTTCAGCCTTACCGAATTCGTCGAATTGTTCGACGTATCCCGCGTCGGAAAGAGCAACGCGAAGTTCGACCGCGCGAAGCTGCTGGCGTTCAACACGGCAGCCGTGGCGGCGGCGAGCGAAGATCGGTTGCTGGCGGGTTTCAAGGATTTCCTCTCCCGCAACGACACGCCCATTCCCACCGACGATGATACGCTACGACACATTCTAAAAGCCTGTGCCGGTTTCCGCATTTTCTCCGACATCGTCGATAAGTGTGGCGTGCTCTTTGGGCCCGACGACGCGTTCGACTATGACGAAAAGGCCGTCAAAAAAGTCCTGGAGAAAAACGACTCCGAAGGCTACGCCATGCTCGAAACGATTAAACCCGAGCTGGCGAATCTCGACTGGACCGCCGAAGCCGTCGAAACCTGGATGCAGTCCTACTGCGAGAAACACGAACTGGGCATGGGGAAAGTAGCCCAACCGATTCGCGTCGCCGTCACGGGCACGACTGTAAGTCCCGGCCTGGGCGACACGCTCGTTTTCTTAGGGAAAGACAAAACCCTCGCCCGCATCGACCGATGTCTGACTTTCGGTAGTAGTCAGTAACCGGGAGCCCGTAGCCGGGAAATACCGATTGGGTGGCACACGGGCTTGCTTTAAGCCCGTGTCTTACGACGATAGCAAGGGAGTGGAGAAGGACGAAAAATCACGGGCTTCAGGAAGCCCGCGGCGCCCGGCGACTTCTCTCTTGATCCGATCCCCACGGCGAGCTAGGATTTTTTCGGGGCGTATTCCATTTTATTCCCGGCGCCGGCCTAGAATAGAGAAACCGACTTTGCACATCCAACCCGTAAAGGAGAACGAAGATGAGTAAGACAGGCAAGTGCCCCGTGACGGGGAAAACGGCGAAATCCATTCCCATGAAAGGCACGTCGAACCGCGACTGGTGGCCGAATCAACTGAACCTCGGCATCCTGCATCAGCACGCGCCGGCGTCCAATCCGCTGGGCCCGGACTTCGACTACGCGAAGGAATTCAAGACATTGGACCTGGCGGCGGTGAAGAACGACCTGTACGCGCTGATGACCGATTCGCGGGACTGGTGGCCCGCGGACTGGGGGCATTACGGCGGGTTGTTCATCCGGATGGCCTGGCATAGCGCGGGCACGTACCGCACCGCCGACGGCCGCGGCGGCGGGGGCACGGGCAACCAGCGGTTCGCGCCGCTGAACAGTTGGCCCGACAACGTCAACCTCGACAAGGCCCGCCGCCTGCTCTGGCCGATCAAGAAAAAATACGGCAACAAAATCTCCTGGGCCGACCTGATGATCCTCGCGGGAAACTGCGCGCTGGAGTCCATGGGCCTGAAGACCTTCGGCTTCGCCGGCGGACGCGAGGACATCTGGCAGACGGAAGAGGACGTCTACTGGGGTTCCGAAGAAACCTGGCTGGGCGATGAACGCTACAGCGGCGAACGCAAGCTGGAAGACGCCCTGGCGGCGGTCCAGATGGGTTTGATTTACGTGAATCCCGAAGGTCCCAACGGCAAGCCCGATCCGGTCGCCTCGGGAAAGGACGTGCGCGACACTTTCGCCCGCATGGCGATGAACGACGAGGAAACCGTCGCGCTCGTCGCCGGCGGACACACGTTCGGTAAGTGTCACGGCGCGGGTCCGGCGACGCACGTCGGACCGGAACCCGAAGCGGCGCCCATCGAGCAGCAAGGCCTCGGTTGGAAGAGCAGCTTCGGCAGCGGCAAGGGCGGCGACACGATCTCCAGCGGCATCGAGGGCGCCTGGAAACCGAACCCGACGAAATGGGATTCGGGATATCTCAAGGTGCTGTTCAAATACGACTGGGAACTCGTTAAAAGTCCCGCCGGCGCGCAGCAGTGGCTCGCCAAGGACGTGGAAGAAGAGGATATGGTGGTCGACGCGCACGATCCGTCGAAGAAGCATCGGCCTATGATGACGACGGCGGATATGTCGCTGCGGTACGACCCGATCTACGAGCCGATCGCGCGGCGGTACCTGGAGAATCCCGACCAGTTCACCGACGCCTTCGCCCGCGCCTGGTTCAAGCTGACGCACCGCGACATGGGTCCCAAAACCCGGTACCTCGGCCCGGAGGTTCCCGAAGAAGATTTGATCTGGCAGGATCCGATCCCCGCCGTCGACCACCCGTTGATCGACGCCGCGGACATCGCGGACTTAAAGGCAAAGGTGCTGGCGTCCGGCCTGTCGATTTCGGAACTGGTGTCCACCGCCTGGGCGTCGGCGTCGACGTTCCGCGGTTCGGACAAGCGCGGCGGGGCCAACGGCGCGCGGATCCGCCTCGCGCCGCAAAAAGACTGGGACGTCAATCAGCCGAAGCAGTTGGCGAAGGTATTGAAAGAATTGGAAAAAATTCAGCAGGCCTTTAATGACGCACAAAAAAACGGCAAGAAGGTGTCTCTGGCGGATCTGATCGTGCTGGCGGGTTGTGCCGCCGTGGAAGCGGCCGCCAGGGCGGCGGGGCGGGAAATCGAAGTTCCGTTCACACCGGGCCGGGGCGACGCCCTGCAGGAGCAAACCGACGTCGAATCGTTTTCCGTGCTGGAACCCCAGGCCGACGGCTTCCGCAATTACCGGAAGGCGGCCTTTACGGTAACGCCCGAAGCGATGCTCGTGGACAAGGCGCAACTGCTGACCTTAAGCGCCCCGGAAATGACGGTTCTCGTGGGAGGCCTGCGCGTGTTGGGCGCCAACGTCGGACAGTCGGCGCACGGTGTGTTCACGGAGCGGCCCGGAACTCTCACGAACGATTTCTTCGTCAACCTGATCGACATGGCCACCGAATGGAAACCGGCCTCCGAAGCCGGCGACGTTTTTGAAGGCCGCGACCGCAAGACCGGCAAGAAGAAATGGACCGCCACCCGCGTGGACCTGATCTTCGGTTCCAACGCCCAATTGCGCGCCATCGCCGAAGTCTACGCCCAGGACGACGCGAAAGAGAAATTCACGCGAGACTTCGTCGCGGCATGGAACAAGGTCATGAACCTGGACCGCTTCGACCTGGCCGGAACATAACCTGTAGTCTGATAAACAACGGAAAACACACCGCCGAACGGCAAGCCGGTGTCCATGTCGGCTTGCCGTTCGGCGTTGTTGTTTTCGCATAATCAGAAGTCGTCAATCCTTCGTTTTCGACATGAATTGCGTCACCCGGTCGCCGATTTCCGACAAGGCGCTTTGCAGCGCCTTGAGTTCGGCCTTGCGGATCGTCTCGTAAAAGCTCATGTCGTCGCTTTGTTTTTCCGCGGTGTAGGTTTGGGTCGTCAATACCGTGAACGGCACGATGCCCGTGCGGGTGTCGAGCAACACCGCCTCGACCGTGCAATAGGCCTTCGACTGATCGGGCTTGAAGAGCTGATATTTTTCATACGTATTGAAAGACGTTTTGTAGATCAGCAGCAAGTCGGCCTGGTATCGCGCCGCCGCTTCGCGGAGATGGCCTACCGTTTTCTTCGGGGGAACCAGCAGGGAGGGTAAATAGGAAGCGTCGTACACGGAATCCAGCGCTTTGAGTTTTCCGATCAGCACGTTTTGGACGGCCAGCGCGGTTTTATCCAACTCGTCGGACCAGCCGTAGCACCGGTTTTGCCCGAAGGGCATGATCGCGATTCGATTCAGTTTTCGCGGCTGAAATTCAAACGCCAGGATCCTTTCGATTTCCTTGTCGGAAAGAATTTTGCCGTCACCGGCGAACAGGGAACCCCCGTCGTCAGTATACCCGCCACTTTTTTGCTGCCAATACGAGGAAGGCCGAGATTGGGTTGACATCGTGCCTGCCGATTCGGATGTGCAACCCACGAAAAACGAGGCGAAGAACAATAATGAGATGAAGATAAATGGTTTCATGGCTATCTCCTTATTCTTTCAAAATCAAAGACGGTGCGTAACGAGTTACGAGTTACGCACTCTACCATGCTACTGACTATTGGCACCTGACTACCAACTACTCCCCTGCATGGTCTTTATGCTGCTTGTCGAGGGCGGCGAACAGGGCGCGGATGTCTTTCGCGCCGCCGATGGTCACCACGACGGCAAGGATTGCGAAGAGGCCCAATCCGACGTAAAAGATGATTTTCGCGAATTCAAACCAGCCGTTCATGTTAGTTTCCTTCCTGCCGTTTCTTATCCGGCACGAGCAGCGAACCGACGATCATCGCCGCGGAGCTCAATCCCACCACCGCCAGGCCGATCCGTTCGCCGGACCAGTCGATCCCGCAGGTCTTTTGAATTGGTTTCAGTCCAAACAACATCAGCAAACCGCATGCCATCGACGCGTACGCGCCGAAGCAACTCGCGCGTTTCCAATACAGCCCGCCGACCAGGATCGCGAACGCGCCCGTGAAGTAAATCCCGCCCGAAACGGCCATGTAATCCCACAAGTCCTGCCCCAGCGGATACCACAGGCTCCAGATCAGCAGGAAGATCCCGATCACGAAGATAAACGTGCGCGTCAGGTTCACGCGGTTTTTCGTCGAGAGTTTTTCGCCCGTCAAGGGCGCCACGACGTCCTGCGTGAGCACCGAACTCCAGCACAGCAGGTAACTGTCGTGCGTGGACATGAACGCCGCCAGCATCCCGGCTGTCAGCAGGCCCAGCAGACCGACGGGCAGCAGATTCCCCAGCATCGCCGGCATGGCCCGTAAGGCGACGTTTCCGTCCAGCTTGCCGGCGGAATCGAACATCAGTGCTTTTAACTCCGGTTTGTCCAGGAAAAACGCCAACGCGCAAATTCCCCAGAAAAAGGGGATTAAAAACCGGATCAGAAATCCGATCGACGACCAGACATACATCCGACGGACGACTTTGACACTCTCCGCGGCACAGGCGCGCAACACCGCCGTCTGCCAGATGGCGCAGGAGTTCAGGCCCAGGAACAGCATCCAGATCATGTAATCCAGGCCGCGCCCTTCGGCGCTTCCCGCCGGTTCCAGAAACAGGTTGAATCCCTTATCGCCGTGCAGGCCGGCGACCGCGTCGGCCAGTTGCCGCCAGTGGAAATGATGCAGCGCGATGAACGTCGCCGCGAGAATGCCGACCGACAGCACCACGAACTGAACGTAGTCCGTAATCACCACCGACACCATCCCGCCGAGGATCGTATACAGCAGCACCAGCCCCAGCAGCACCGTCATGACGATCTTCACGGAATTCGGGTCGCTCATGCCGGTGATGCCCACCACGAACACCGACCCGGCGTACAGGAACATGCCCATGTTCAGAATCCCCGCCAACGACAGGACAAGCCCACCGCACACCCGCACCCCCCGGCTGAAGCGGCGCTCGTAGTATTCCGGAATCGTCATCACGCCCATCCTTCGGAGCGGCACGACGATGAATCCCGTCAATCCCACCAGCAGCGTAACGACAGCCGCCGCCACGGCGATCATGAACGCGGAAAATCCGGAAGTGAATCCCTTCTGGGACATGTACATGATCGTCACCAGCCCCATCTCCGTGCCGATCATCGTCGCCAGGCCCAGGTACGTCCGCACGCCCCGCCCGGCCACCACGTAGTCGGCCATGTTCGCGATGTAGCGCCGGACGTAAAACCCGACCGCCACCGCCCCGACGAGATAAACGCAGACAACCGCCCAGTCCACCGCCCCGAAGTTCGTATACCGCGCGAGAATCGTGTTGATATCCATTGGCCGACCACCTGAAAGAGAAGTAAAAGCCCTTCGTCGATAAACTTAAAACAGTGTAATCCCCCGCCGCGTCGTGTCAAACCTTTTCGCTGCGATAGCTACGAACGGTGTGCGAGGATAAATCATGGCGGCCTCAGGCGGCGGCTTTTTCTTGTGTCCAGTAGGTTCGCCACAGGCCGCTGTGATAGATGG
>JAFGJE010000003.1 GCA_016929245.1 Phycisphaerae bacterium | reverse complement strand
TCTTTTTTCGCTTACCCACCAGATAAAATCCACCAATCAACATACAACCAACCATCGTGGGTTCGGGAACCAGGTCATACCCGACGGTTCCGCTGAAACTCCAATCTGTGGGCTCAACCCAGTCGCCAAGATCGTTTTCGATCCAGATATGGGCGGAAAACACTCCGTCCATCAATTCCTTCTTCAACGCCTGGGTGATCGGGGATTTGTATTCGTACAGGATCGTGTCGGGATCGACGTATGTCGGATCGTAGAAATTCCATGTCACCTGCCGTCGATTTCCGATGTCATCAATCGTAAATTCCGTATCGTCGCTCAAACGGATGCGAACACGATCCAGCCAGGAACACGGCTGAAAGAGGATTGTAAAATCGGCGACGTCCAGAATATCCGCGGGATCGAGCATGGGCGTGTAATCCAGCGTCACCGCTTCGCCGGGCGGCGTGTCGGTCATGTTCGTGCCGGAATCACCGGCGCCGAACCCACCCCAAAGAACCCCCAAAGCGTGAGTTGATGTCATGGAGGACACCATAAGGATGACGATACTCAGCGCGCGGAACTTCCCAGTGCATGTCATGATTCGTACTCCTGTATTACGAGAAGCTGCAAGAACGAAAAACCACACCCGCCTCCCACAGGCGGATTGTTCTTCCCTTTAAAGAGAAAACATCATATCGACGAGATAGACACCCATTCACGGAAGGCGATAGCGTCTTTTATTTTTTTTCTTCCCGGCTACGGGCTACCGACTACGGACTACAAACTTGTATCCCCCGCGAAATCCCGATAAAATCAACGATAGCAACCCCCAAAGGGAGGATGTGTGCGGTATGGATATTCCCGTTGAACTGACGCGGATTTTAATCACGGAGCTTGGCGAGCAGCAGGTGATTTTCCTGAAGGAGAAGAACGGCCCGCGCCAGTTTCCGATTTTGATCGGCATTCACGAAGCCGTCGCCATCGACCACCGCCTCAAGGGCGTCAAATTTCCCCGTCCGATGACGCATGACCTGCTGGCCGGCGTGATCGAGTCGATGGGCGGACGGCTGGAGAAAATCGTCGTGAATGATCTGCGGGAGCACACGTTCTACGCCACGCTGCACATCCGTCGCGGCGGGGAGCTGATCAAGGTGGACTCGCGTCCCTCCGACGCGATTGCCCTGGGGGCGGCGATGGAGACGCCCCTGTTCGTCGCGGAGCACGTTTTCGACGCCATCGTCAACGCCGAACCGACCACGCGAGAGGAGCGGCTGGACCTGCTTCGCCAGCGCAGGGATATGCTCGCCGAACAGATCGATTCGCTCCGGGAAATGCTGGACGATCCGGATTTTCTCGCCCAGGCCGACGAGGCGACGCTCCAGGCGCATCGCGGGCAGATCGAAAAAATGCGGGAGGAGCACGAAGCCATCGACGCGATCCTGAAGAAACTCGGATGACGCGCCGGCGCCAAACGGCTTGCATTTTTCGGGGGTTTCGGAGTACCCTTCCTCGATGAGCAATGAACGAATTCTCCAGGCCCACGGCGGGGGGGGCGAGTTGACGCGACGGCTGCTCGCGGAACGCGTCCTGCCGAAGCTGGGCAATGATCTTCTCGACCCGTTGACCGACGGCGCTCTCCTGCCGCGCCCCGGTGGGCGCGTCTGCTTCACGACCGACGCGTTCGTAGTCCAGCCGCTCGTGTTTCCCGGCGGGGATATCGGCACGCTGGCGATCTGCGGAACCGTAAACGACCTGGCGATGATGGGCGCCAAACCCCTGGCGCTGAGCCTGGCGATGGTGCTGGAGGAAGGCCTGCCGATTTCCATGCTGGACGCGATAGTACAGTCCCTCGCCGCGTCGGCCCGGCGGGCGGGGGTGTCCATCGCCACGGGCGACACGAAAGTGATCGAACGCGCCGGCCAGGGCGAACCGGGCATGACGATCACCACCGCCGGTGTGGGCGAAGTGGGCGACGACGTGGATTTGCGCGTGGAGCGGATCGCGCCCGGCGACGTTGTGATCGTCTCCGGGCGGATCGCGGAGCACGGCCTGGCGGTGATGAGCGCCCGGGAAGGACTGGCGTTCGAGACGGAACTGCTCTCGGACGTCGCGCCCTTAAACGGGCTGGTGGCCGAGTTGTTTTCGGCGGGGGTGGACGTGAAATTCCTGCGCGACCCCACGCGCGGCGGTGTGGCGGGATTGCTGGCGGACCTTGCCGAGGACGCCGGCTGCACGGTGGAAGTCGAGGAACAGGCGGTTCCCATATCCCCCGTCGCGCTGAATACCGCCGAGATGCTCGGGCTGGATCCGCTGACCGTCGCGAACGAAGGCAAACTCGTCGCCGTCGTCCCGCCCGGCGACGCCGAGAAGGCGATGCGGGCGTTGCGAAATCATCCCCTGGGCTTACGCGCCGCCGTCATCGGCCGATGCACCGACGCGACCCCGCCGCTGGTGGAACTCATCACCCGCGCCGGAGGAAGGCGCGTCGTCCAACGGCCTTACGGGGAGGAACTACCGAGAATCTGTTGAAAGTGAAATAAAACGATTGTTGTCTTCCTGAGCGGAGCGCAGCGGAGTCGAAGGACCTCACGCTTGCATACCCGTGGGATCCTTCGACTCCGCTGCGCTCCGCTCAGGATGACAATACAATAAGGTTTGAATGTATGCATGAAATGTCCATCGCGGTGGAGTTGATCCGACGGCTGGAGGAACTGGCCGTCGAGCACGGTCTTCTGCGCGTGGAGGCGTTTACCGTTCGGGCCGGCGTTCTGCGCGGCATCGTGCCCGAGGCGTTGGACATGGCCTTTGAAGAGGCCGCCAGGGGCACCGTCGCGGAAGGCGCCAAGTTGACGCTGGAGATTACTCCCGCCAGGGCGCGGTGTCGCCTTTGCAACGAACCGTTCGCCCCGACGGTTGACTCTTATCTCTGTCCGCGATGTAATCAAGCCGACGTGGAGATTGTTGAAGGCAACGAAATCCTGTTACTATCCCTGGAGGGAGCATCGACGAATGAAGATTAACGTCGTGAAAAACGTTCTGGAAGCCAACGACGCTCGCGCGACGGAGAATCGTAAGAAACTCGACGACGCGGGTGTGTGGTGCGTGAACATCACCAGCGCGCCGGGCAGCGGGAAGACCACGCTGCTGGAAAAAACCATCCCCGCGCTTAACGATGAGGGATTGAAATCCACGGTCATCGTCGGCGATCTGCAAACCACGCGCGACGCGGAACGACTCGGCGGCCTGGCGGTGGAAGTCACGCAGATCAACACCGAAGGCGGCTGTCATCTGAACGCCTCGCAGGTCGCCGCGGCGCTGGCGGGACTCGATCTGCGGGGGCTGGATTACCTGTTCATCGAAAACATCGGGAACATGGTTTGTCCCGCGGGGTTCGACTTGGGCGAACACGCCCGCGTGGCGATGCTCTCGACCCCCGAAGGCGACGACAAGGCCGCCAAGTACAACACGCTGTTTCAGCCGGCCGACGCGATCGTGCTGAACAAGATCGATCTGACCGAAGCGCTGAGTTACGATAAAACCCGCCTGTTCGACGACCTGAAAAAAATCAACACCGCCGCCCCGGTCTTTGAGCTGTCCTGCCGGACGGGCGAAGGATTCGACGCCTGGTTAGGCTGGCTCCGCGCGAAACAAACCCGCTGACGCCGATGGAATTTCAAATTATCGACTGATGACGAAGACGGCCATGTCCGCGTTGCGGTTGGGATTCCGGTCGGCGGGGATTTCCTTGTCTTCTTCCGTGTCCAGGGCGATGAAATCGTGGATGGTGATGCCCTTGGCGGCGCAGAAGTCCTCGAAGTCGCGGATCGTCAGCACGCGGATGTTCGGCGTGTTGTACCACTTGAAGCGCAGCACGCCGGCTTCGGGGGCTTTGCCTTCGCGTTGGAGCATGTCCTGGAGCTTGTAATATCCGAAGTTCGGCACCGACACGACGCATTTGCGCCCCACGCGAAGTATTTCGTCCATCACGTGTTCGACGTCGTAGACGGCCTGGAGAGTCCGGGACAGCACGACGACGTCGAACTGTTTGTCCGTGTACCATTCCAGTCCCTTGTTCAGGTCGCGGTGGACGACGTCCAGCCCGCGCCGGGCGCAGGCGAGAATGTTTCGCTGGTCGATCTCCACACCGCTTAGGCGCGTGTGTCCTTGTTCGCGCAGGCGTGAAAGCAGCCCGCCCGTACCGCAGCCGAGGTCCAGCACCGACGTGTCGGGGGGAATGAATTTGAGGATCGTGTCGTAATCCAGCCGTCGGGACTGGTGGAAGATGCTCGTCGGGCTGTGATCCTCCCATCGCGCGTCCAGCGGTTCGTGTCGCCCCGCGCCCAGCGCGTTGCGCAGGAACGCGCGCACCAGTTCCCCGTACGTCGCCACGTCCTCCACGAGAAGAAACGCGTCGTGTCCGCAGTGACTTTCCACGTCGCAGTATGTCACGCCTTTTCCATTCCGCAGCAGTCCTCGCACGATCTGCTTGCTCTGGAACGACGGAAACAGCCAGTCGCTCGTGAAACTCACGACCAGCCAGCGGGCCTTGCCGGCGGCGAACGCCCGGGCGAGTTCCTCGACGGTTCTGCCGAGATCGAACTGGTCCATCGCCATCGACAAGGCGAGATAACTGTTGGCGTCGAAACGCTCGGTGAACTGCTGGCCTTTGTAGGCGAGGTACGAACCGACGGAGAATTCCTTCTCGAAGTCCGTTTTGACGTCCTTCGGCTGATCGCGCGTCGCGTCGAATTTTTCGCTCATCGCGATCGGGGAAAGGTACGTGATGTGTCCGAGCATCCGCGCGATCGCCAGGCCGACGTCCGGACCGGCCGGCTGGTCGTAATATTGCCCGTCCGCGTAGTGGGGATCCTGGCGGATGGCGTTTCGCCCGACCACGTCGAACGCCAGCGACTGCGTGCTCAGCCGCGGCGAGGTCGCCAGCGCCACGACGCTCTCGACCTGGTCGGGGAACTTCACCGCCCACGACAAGGCCATATGCCCGCCCATCGATCCGCCGACGACCGCCAGCAGCTTCTCCACGCCCAGGTGCGCCACGAGTCGCCGCTGCACCTCGGCCATGTCGCCGATCGTGATGTTCGGAAAATCCTTACCGTAGGGTTTGCCCGTTTTGGGATTGATGCAGTTCGGTCCCGTCGTGCCGCGACAGCCGCCCAGGACGTTCGGACAGATCACGAAATACCGGTTCGTGTCGATGGGACAACCCTTACCGACCAGCCGGGCGATGTCCCACCAGCCGGGTTCGTCGTTCTCGTCGTGGGCCGAAACGTGCGAATCGCCCGTTAAGGCATGGCAGATCAAAACGGCGTTGTCCTTTTCGGGCGACAATTCGCCGTAGGTTTCATAGGCGACCGTCACCGAGGGCAACTTCTCGCCGTTCTCCAGCGCCAGCGGTTCGTCGAACGTCGCCCACCGGACATACTTCGAGTACTGCGTCGAACGCGCCTCGTCACTACCGGAAAATACGTCATCAGCCATTCTTGTTTTCCTGTTCAAGAAATCACGAAGATCACTAAGATCACGAAGTTCACAAAGGATTAGAATTAAAAAACTTCGTGAACTTTGTGATCTTCGTGGTCTTGGTGATTTTTATGTTCGCGACGCCATCAGCGCCTGGTCCAGGTCGGCCTGGATGTCCGCCACGTCCTCGATGCCGACGCTCAGGCGGATGAATTCGGGACTGACCCCAGCCGCCTTCTGCTCCTCATCCGACAGTTGCTGGTGCGTCGTGCTGCCCGGGTGGATGACCAGCGTCTTGGCGTCGCAGATGTTCGCCAGGTGGCTGGCGAGTTTCACGTTGTTGATGAACTTCGCGCCGGCGTCCCTGCCGCCTTTCACACCGAATCCGATAATCCCGCCCGCGCCGTTGGGCAGATATTTTTGCGCCCGCTCGTACGACTGATGATTCGCCAGGCCGGGGTAGTTCACCCAATCGACAGCCGGGTGATCGCTGAGCCACTTGGCGATCGCCAGCGCGTTTTCGGCGTGTCGCTCGACGCGCAGGTGCAGCGTCTCCAGGCCCAGCAGGAAAATCCACGCCGCGAAGGGACTCATCGCCGCGCCGGTGTCGCGAAGCCAGTGCGCGCGGGCGTGGGCGATGTAGGCCTGTTCTTTGAATACGTCCGTGAACACCACGCCGTGATAGCTCGCGTCGGGTTTCGTGAAGTCGCTCCAGCGGTCGAGGTCTTTCGTCCAGTCGAACTTTCCGCCGTCGACGATCGCGCCGCCGACGTGCACACCGTGCCCGCCGATGAACTTCGTCGTGCTGTAGACGACAATGTCCGCGCCGAAGTCCAAAGGCCGGCAGAGAATCGGCGTCGCGACGGTGTTGTCCACCAGCAGCGGCACGCCGGCCGCGTGGGCGATGTCGGCGAACGTCTCGAAATCCGGCACGACGTTCTTCGGATTTCCGATGGTCTCGATGTACAGGCAGCGGGTGTTTTCGTCGATCAGGTCCGCCGCCGCTTCGGGCGTTTCGGGATCGAAGAATTTCGTCGTCACGCCGTAGCGCGGCAGGGTTTGGGTCAGCAGCGTCACCGTGCCGCCGTACAGCGCCTGGCTGGCGACGATGTTCTGCCCCGTTTTGGCGAGCGTGCAGACGGCGGCAGTGATCGCGCTCATGCCGCTGGCGAACGTCAACCCCGCCGCGCCGCCTTCCAACGCCGCCAGGCGCTTTTCCAGCACGTCGCACGTGGGATTCTGCAGGCGCGAGTAGATATTCCCTGCCTCCTTCAGCGCGAACAGGTCGGCAGCGTGGTCCGTGTCGCGGAAGAGGTAGCTCGTGGTGGGATAAATCGGCACGGCCCGGCTGAGCGTGGTGGGGTCCACGTCATACCCGGCGTGAATCGCTTGCGTTCCCAAACGATAATTTTCCTTGTCGCTCATGTCACACATCCTTTCATCTCCCGCCTGTATGTATTGTTTACGCCATACAATGGGAAAATGCCACTTTGTTGTCATCCTGAGCCCCTAAGGGGTGAAGGACCTCACGGGTAGCTGAGCGTAAGGTCCTTCACCCCTTAGGGGCTCAGGATGACAATATATTGCTTTTCTGTAATAGCGCACACAACAAACTCCAGGCCGGAAGGGGGAAAACCGCCGAGTCGATTGGTGCGTAAGCGAGTTACGCGCCCTACCGGCTCAGCAGCGAAGTATTGCCCATCCACCGCGGATCGGCCACATCGCTCCCTTTCGGCGTTCCATCACCGGGGTTCCGCCGTCGCGAAACCCGAAGGGCTGGCAAGGGCACCTTACGCTTGCGAAAGAGTCGCAACGCAGGTTGCCGTGCGGTCAACGGGCCAGTACCCTCACGCACTCTTGATGCCGAAAGTAAGTGTAGGATTCTGGAGCGGGGGAGTCAAGAGGGAAACGGAAAATGACCAGGGCTTACGCATCTACATTCTTTGTATTTTCGTGTTTTTCGCCTGAAAGGCGTACAGATACCAGCCCAGGGCAACGCCCTGGGAAACGGGCGTTAGATGAATC
>JAFGJE010000032.1 GCA_016929245.1 Phycisphaerae bacterium | reverse complement strand
GGCAGGATCAATCGAGCCGGCTTCGACCGCCCGGCGGATCGCCCACTCCATCTGCGTCAGCGCGGATAAGCCCGCCGATTCCACGCAGAAGCGATCCGTTTCCTCCAGCGGCTGGGCGCCGACGATCTCCACCAACCGGCGGACGTTATCGGGGCTGTCGTACCCGTCGGGCAAGCCCTCGAAGATCACGGTATGCAGCGTCAGACTCATCACGGGCGGCCAATCGCGGATCAGCGAATGCGTGCCGTCGATATCATGGAACACATGCGTGATCCCCCGCCGGCCTACGCGACGGAGAATCTCGACGTTGTCAAATTGATCGGGAACGTTTTCGTCGGTGATGAACAACATGATTTCAGTTTTCCTTCGCATTCCAACAAAGGAATCATCCACGGATTACACGGATGAAAGAAGATTTCGCGGATTATTTTCAAAATAATCCGTGAAATCTTTCCGTATCCGTGTAATCCGTGGACGATTTTCCTCGGATCACTATCGAAGTTTTTTCAATAAAGGTACTCGTCCCGATTCGATCAACTTGCGGTTCTTTTCCAGCAGCGCCATTCTCTGTTGCACGCATTGGTAGGAGTACAACCCGTCCGGCGGGGTGTTTTTGCAGTAGTCCACCATGCGTTCGACGCTGCTTTTGACGACGTCCACGCGCGTGTCGCTCGAACCGTAGTAGATGAACAGCTCGCCGTTGTCGCGCGCGACGGCGGCCGCGCAGAACACGTTGCCCGGCGTGTCGCCGACCCGTTCGTGTCCCAGCGCGGAAATCAGGTGCCCGCCGGGCGTGTAGATTACCTTCGAAGGATCCTTCAGATCGGTCATGAACGCGTACAACACGTACCGCAATCCCCCCGCGTGCATGCGCACGCCGTGGGCGACGTGCAGCCAGCCCTCGGGCGTGCGGATCGGCGCCGGCCCGTCGCCGTTTTTGACTTCCTTGATCGTGTGATACACGCGGGCGTCGATGATCTTCTCTTCTTTGATCTCCGCCCGCTCCATCGAATCGACCAGCGCGAACCCGATGCCGCACTGGCTTCCGGTGTTGATGAAGCTGTCGGCCGGTCGGGTGTAGAGGGCGTATTTGCCGTTGACGAATTCCGGGTGCAGCGCGACGTTCCGCTGCTGCGGGACGGACTTAAGGTCCGGCAGGCGCTCCCACGTTTTCAAGTCGCGCGTGCGGACGATCCCCGCGTCGGCCCGCGCGGCGGAGGGGTCGTTCGGCTGTGTCTTGTCCTTGCGTTCGGCGCAGAACACGCCGTACACCCAGCCGTCCTCGTGCTTCGTTAAGCGCATGTCGTAGACGTTCGTTTCCGGGTCGTCCGAAACGGGAATCGTCAGCGGTTCGGGCCAAAAGCGGAAGTTGTCCACGCCGTTGGGGCTCTCGGCGATGGCGAAGAATGACTTGCGGTCGTATCCCTCGACGCGCACGACGAGGAGAATCTTTCCCTCCCACACGATCGCGCCGGGATTGAACGTGGAGTTAATCCCCATCCGTTCCATGAGGAAGGGATTGGTTTCGGGATCCAGATCGTACCGCCACGTCAGCGGAACGTGGTCGCGCGTCACGGCGCGGTTCCGGTAGCGCGCGAAAAGGCCGTTGTCGTCCTCGAGAGGCGCGTTGGGTTTCGCCAGCCATTGTTCCTGCCGGTCGATCAGCTTCGCGAGCCTGGTTTCCCATGCGGAAGTGTCCATACGTTCATCCTTCTATCTACATGTATTGAATTCCATCCTGCCGGAATTGTCGCGATCTTACTTCCAACAACGCCGAACGGCAAGCCGACATCTATCTCGGCTTGCCGCTCGGCGCTGTTACAATGGCGAAACGATCTCTTCGTCCCGGAATCCGGTTCGGGAGACGGATCCTTGCCCTACCGGGACCCGCGGGCGGGTCGTCGGGCGCCGCCGTACAGGCCGGTGTCGGCTTTGGGTTGAATCTCTTCCCAGGGTTTCAGGATGTCGCCCACGCTCAGGCCGTATCCGGACCCGTCCGCGGGAGCGGCGGTCAACCGGTTTCCGGCGATGAAAATCGCCGCGATCAGAAAGATCAGGGCGATGAGAATCAACACGGTATACACCGTCGGCGCCGGTTTGACTTCCACCACGTTGTTTGTCGGGGATTTCGCCATGAGACTCTCCGGTGTATCAGTTCAGGCTGGAGGTGACTTTGTCGCCCTGCATCGGCGAGAGAACCTTCTTCGTCATCACGCCGGCGGCTTCGTTGACGTCCACGGTTTCGATCTTGAGATATCCCACGAACTGTCCGCCGCGAAAGACGATCAACTGCATGCCCTTCTTCAGGCCGTGCGCCGAACCGATGTTGACGCTGGCGATATTGTTTCGGACCGCCGTGATCGTCCCGGCGATTTGATTCTCGGGCGTCAGGGCGGCCTCCGCGTCTTCGACGCCGCCGCCCTTGGCTTCGAAATCCTTGAGTTTCTGCGCCATTTCGACGTTCTGCTGGCGGAGGTTTTCGGCCTGTTCCTTCAGGACGCGGTTGTTCTGGGCCAATCGTTCCGCCAGCGCCTGCTGCTGCTTCCACTGGTCGCGCAGCTCGACGACTTCCTGCTGGAGCTTGGTTTCCCGCGCCCAGGCTTCGCGGACGTCCTTGCGCTGCATTTCGATGAGCTTGACCTGGGCTTCGTTGGCCTTCGAGAGGGTGCTGAGGCTGGCGTTCATTTCCGCCTGCAGATGGTTGCGGGTCAGCAGTTCCATGTTCAGCTTGCGAATTTCCGCCAGGGCGTTGTCCCGTTGCGTCTGAAGCTCGATCTTGTCGGTTCCGGCGGTGCGGCGGGCTTCCGCGAGGGAAGCCTTGCTGCGCCGGGCGTCTTCGGCGTAGCTGCGGCAGGCGAGTTCCAGTTGCTTGTAGGCCTGGCGTTCCTGCTCGAAATTCGTTCGATAATTGGGATGCACCGTCGCTAAGGAAATGAACACCACCGAAGCGACGAGCGAAGCGACAACCAAGAGAACGACGCATATCTTGGTCAGGATATTCAAGGTAGTACTCCTTCTGTTATGACAGCCGACCGACACGCTCCACAGCCCGATTCAGCCGCTGGAAGGAAGTATCGGTCATATAAAGGAAAGATATTTATCTCTGTTCGACGAAAAATCAAGCAGAGGCAGGTGTATTTTGCCCAATCCGACCGACAAGTCAAGAAAATAGTGACTGTGTAGGGGCGCCTTCAAGCGAGACCTGTCCCTGAGGGAAGACTTGCTTGAAGGCGCCACGGAAATAGGGGAATTGGGATTTTCGGGGGTTGTAAGGTTATCCCGCCGCCCGGCCGCAGCATTTTTTGTATTTTTTGCCCGATCCGCAGGGGCAGGGGTCGTTTCGTCCGACTTTCGGAACGTCCCGCTTGATCGTCTCGACTTTGATCGGTTCGGAGGCCGCCTGCTGGTCGGCCATCTCCCGCGCGAGGTGGTCGTATCCCTGCAACTGCTCGTGGACCATGCTGGAAACCTGGTAGACGTTTTTCATGCGCGCCTCGGCGGAGAGGCGCACCTTGAAGATCATGTCGGCGACCTTCTCGCGGATGCCGGCGAACATTTCGTCGAACAGCCTGCCGCCTTCGCGCTTGTAGGCGACCTTCGGATCCTGCTCGGCGAACCCGCGCAGGTGAATCGAGCCGCGCAGATGGTCCATCGCCAGCAGGTGGTCCTTCCAGGACGTGTCGAAAATCTGGAGCAGCACGAAGCGCTCCAGTTCGGTCATTTCGCGTCGCAGAAATTCCCGCCCGGCCCGGACGACGCGCCCGATGACGTCGCCGTCGAAATCCTCCGGTTTCAGGTCGGTGTCGAAGCGATCCTTCACCAGCGCGATCGCCGAATCGACGCTCGGCGCGTCGCCGAGACGCCGGCGGACCATCGTTTCCAGCGCGTTCGCGCCCAGCCATTCCTCCGACAGCGCCAGCAGTTTTTGGTGCACGTCGGGTATGGGCAATCCCTGCAAATCCTCGACAGTCAGACCCGCTTCGTATTTGTGTTCCGCCCACTGCACCAGCGCCTGGAGGGCGTAAACGTTTTGGGTGCCCGTATGGGCAATGGTCATCTCCAGGGCGTGCTCGACGGGGTATTCGATCTGCCGGCGGTCGTAGGCGGCCTGGATTTTCCCGCCCAGCACCGTCCGCGCGAGAGCGCGGTCGTCTTCGCCCTGCTCGTCAGTCAGTTCCTCCAGCGACACGTCGATGTCGAATTTGTTCCGCGCCCATTCCGCGAGCGCCTCGCGGGCGAAGTCCGCCTCGAGCATCGAAACCAGCGGCGATAGATCGATCTGGTCGATCCGCTCCGCGGCCGCTTCGCCCAGCAGGGTTTCCACTTCATGGGCGGACATTTTCCGCAACTGGTTCTGCGAGACGTTCACGCCGAAGCGACTCATCGCCCAGCCGCTCATCCCGCGAAGGTCCCAGCTTCGCGGATCGTCGATATCCTCCATGTACTCCCCGAGCGTGACGGAAATCGTCTCGTAGGCCTCCGCCTTGGCCCGGTCGCGCAGGTCCGCCTCCAGCGAAGGCATGTCGTCGGGCGTTTCGGCGTGGATCTGGTCGTCCCGCACGGGCGTCTGAAGGTTCGTCGAAGCCCACTCGGCGATGCAGCGTCGGGCGTAGCGGCCGTCGAGGAAATTCTCGACCGCCGAATCGAGTTCCCCCATGACCATGTCGAACACCATTCCCTCCAACTGCCTGCCCTCGAGAATCTGCTGGCGCAACGAGTAAAACGTGCGCCGCTGGTGGTCCATGATCTCGTCGTATTCGAGCACGTTTTTGCGCATCTCGAAGTTGCGTTCCTCGACCTTCCGCTGGGCGCGGGCGACGCCCTTGGAAATGCGCCGATCCTCGATCGCCACTTCCCCCTGCAAACCAAGCCAGCCGAGGACTTTCAGCGTCCACTCCCCGGCGAAGATCGACATCAGGTCGTCCCGCAGCGACAGGAAGAACCGGCTGGAACCGGGGTCGCCCTGGCGGCCGGATCGGCCTCGCAACTGGTTGTCGATGCGCCTCGCTTCGTGTCGCTCCGTCCCGACGATGTGCAGCCCGCAGGGAACGTCCGCGGGACATTCGACGCGACCCTTGCCCGGGAACGCCGGATCGAGCTTCGGCTTGAAACAGTGCGCGCAGTTCGTCGCCAGGTCCACCTGTTCGCAGTGGATGCAGCATTTATTCACGCCGGCGGGATACAGCGGATCCGGTTCCAAACCCATCTGCCGCAGCGTCTCGTCGTCCGGGACGCGACATTTCTCGTACACCACGCCGGGACCGAGTTTGATGTCCGTGCCGCGACCGGCCATGTTCGTGGCGATGGTCACGTTTCCGACCATCTGCCTGGAATCCTTCTTGAGAGGCTTCTGACAGCCGGCCTTCAAAACGATGTCCGCCTCGCGGGCGGCGTTTTCCGCCCGGCCGTTCAACACCTCGTGCTCCACGCCGTAGGACCGCGTGAGCATGACCGAGAGCAACTCGGACTTCTCGATACTCGTCGTGCCGACCAGGACGGGACGTCCCTTTTTGCTGACGGCGTTGATTTCCTCGACGAGCGCTTTGTACTTGCCTTCCACGTCGCCGAAGATCAGGTCGTTGTGGTCCGCGCGGTTGACGGGACGATGCGTCGGAATCGCCACCACGTCAAGATTGTAGATTTTCATGAATTCGCCGGCCTCGGTCATCGCGGTACCCGTCATGCCCGCGAGCTTGCCGTACAGTTTGAAATAATTCTGCAGCGTGATCGTGGCGATGGTCTGCGTTTCCTCCTTGATCTGCACGCGCTCCTTCGCCTCGACCGCCTGGTGCAGGCCGTCCGACCACTGGCGTCCTTCCATCAGCCGCCCGGTAAACTCATCCACGATCACCACGGTTCCCTGCTGGACGACGTAGTCCTTGTCCTTCTCGTACACCAGGTGCGCGCGGAGGGCCTGTTCCATCAGGTGAGGCCAATCCATGTTCGCCCCGACGTAGAAGCTGCCCACCCCGGCGATGTCCTGGGCGGCCGCGACGCCTTCGTGCGTCATGTGGGCGCTCTTGCGGTCGAGTTCCACCTCGTAATACTTGGTCTGGCGTGCCAATTCCGCCTCAGCCTGTTCGAGCTGCTCCTCCGCCTTGTCGAGTTTTTCGCGCAGCGCGTCGCCTTCGGGGCCCTTGCCGGCTTTGGAAATTTCGCCCACCAGGGCCTTGATGTCGCGCTTGAGCGTCTCGACGCGCCGGTTGGCCTGGTCCCAGGATTTGTTGCGCTGGAGCAGTTCGCGGGCGATGGAATCGGCCTTCTTGTAGCGATCCGTCTGCCCGTAGGCGGGCCCGGAGATGATCAGCGGCGTGCGGGCTTCGTCGATCAGGATATTGTCCACTTCGTCGACAATGGCGAAATCCAGCGATCCCTGCACCTGGTCGCGGGTCGAGAGTTTCATGTTGTCCCGCAGGTAGTCGAATCCGAATTCGCTGTTCGTGCCGTAGGTCACGTCGCGGGCGTACTGCGGCTGGCGGTCGGTGGGGGACATTTCTGTGCGGATGAATCCCACCGTCATTCCCAGCAGGGCGAAGATCGGCTGGGCGAATTCCGCGTCGCGCTGGACGAGGTAGTCGTTGGTCGTCACGACGTGCGTGTGCTTGCCGTCCAGCCAGGCCATGTAGATCGCCGGGTAGCAGGCGATGGTTTTGCCTTCGCCGGTGGCTTCCTCGGCGATCCAGCCTTCGTCGAGAATCATGCCCGCCACGAGTTGCACGTCGAACTGGCGGTGATTGCGTCCGCGCCGGGAGGCTTCGCGGATCATGGCGAACGCCTCGGGCAGAATCGACCGCCGCGAGGCGCCGTCTTCGCGTCGCTGCTTCAGCGCCCGGCTGCGGGAAAGAAGCTCCTCATCGCTCAGGGCGCGGAGTTCCGGTTCGAGGGGATTGATTTCCTCAACAACAATCTTCATGCGGCCGCGAACGATTCGCTCGTTCCGCGTCCCGCCGATGGATTTGATGAACAGCTTTCGTAAAAGTCCAAGCATAGCGTTTCTCTACGAGTAGTCAGGGAACGGAAATCCCTTCTTTCATCGTTCCGGCACACAGGATACTATATTTCCGTGTCGGAAGCGCCAAGAGTTTACACAAAAGGGATGCGGGAGGTATCCGTAATGAACTACGACAGACACAATAACAGGCGATGGACCATCGTTACGATGACAACCTGGGTACTGCTGGTGTTCGCAGCATCGTCATGGGCCGAGTCTCGAACCCCATCAGCGACTTCCTCCAATCAACGGGAAGCCAAACCCTATGTGGAATTCCTTAAAGCCCGGAACATTCAACCCTCGAAACAGGATTTGCGCAGATATCTTAAGGAACTGCATCCATCCGAAGCCTGGGAAAAACGTTGCAAAGAACTGATCGACCAATTGGCCAGCCAGCGCTGGAGTGAGCGTGAAAAAGCCGCCCGGGAACTGCTGTCCCTGCCGCGCCTGCCAATTGAGGAACTCCAAAAAGCCGAAACTTCCGACGACCTGGAAACGAGGATGCGGGCGAAGAATATCCTTGATGAGCGGGATCGGGAGGCCGTCTGTTCGTCCGCTTTGCGCTCGGTGTTTAAGGTGATACGGCTGAAAAAAATCCCCGGCCTGGTGAAGGAAATCCGCGCCGCATTGCCTTTGTGCGGACACATCTACCTTCGCGAAGCGGCGATCCTCGCCGCGGCGGTTTCCGCTAGGCCCCAGGATGCCGCCTTGCTGCGCACGTTTCTCAAGGACGACGATCCCTACGTGCGCCGCCTTGGTGTGGCGAGTTTGGCAGTGACGTTGAAGCGCTCCGCCGTCTCGGACTTACAACCTCTCCTGAACGACAAGGATCCCCAGGTTCGTCAGGCAACGGTTAAAAGGCTGACGGAACTGGATGTGTCCCTCCCGACGAAGTCACGCTCTTCCTATCCACCCGATTCTTTGATCGCCGAGGGGAAATTCCGGGCAAACGAGGACATTCCCCTGAACCTGGTTGGCTGGAGCGTTCCGGATCAGAAAGGAAAGCGACAACGGCTGATCGAGATTAAGCGGATTCGCTTCGAGAACATGTACGGCAACTGCTGGGGTGTGTTTGTCGAATTGGCGTTCTCCGCGTCGCGCGATCATACCTGGCGGCTGACGGCGGAACTGCTGGACGAAAAGGATAAGGTGCTTCGGCATCCAAGAGATCGCGTGACGCGACTGGGGATCAAAGCCGATCCGAAGCACGGTGAAAAACGCCATACGATTGAGCTTGAGCTCAAGCCAATGCATTTTCAGGGACGTTTTTTCCCCGGCCGATTTCGCCTGCTTGTGCAACCCGCACCCCTGCCGATAGAACCCGGCGAATCGGTGGTTCTTTCAGCAAAAAGCTCTTCGCCGAAAACGACCCCCGAAAAGAAAACGGTTTTTCTGGTGGGAAACGGCTATTACAAGTGGGGATGGTTGTTGGTGTCTGACACGAAGGATTCATGTTGTGCTTCACTACCGGGATTGCCTGAGAATAATATTCCGGTTCGGGCATTTCAGGAAGGTTTCACGCAGTTGGAAAGAAGCTGTCTGGAACCTGTGTCTGAAGTGCTTTCTGCGGAACTGATCATGGCTCCGTCACAATCCCTGGGGGGAACCGTCGTAGATGAAAAGAACCTGCCTATTGCCGGGGTGGCGGTGAAACTCCATGGACGTTGGAGTCGGATTACCCGAACGGATATTCAAGGCCGATGGAAACTCGATGGGATTTCGGTAACACAAACAAGCAGCTTAAGGTTATCCTATCTTCAATATACCAATCAGGATTGGAGATTGGGTTTGCGTGAAGGAAGGATGGAAAAGATTCAGGCGGGGAAATTGAAATCCGTAATGGTCAGAGGATTTGAGCTGTCCGGGAAAATCATCGATTCCACCGGAGTTCCCGTACCCGGCGCGACGGCGATCGGTTATTTCAGTGCAGGGAAGGGATGGGGGTTCCAGGAGGACTACGGCCTACTTGCCCGCACCGACACCAAGGGAGAGTTTCGATTCCGTAACGTTCCCACCGAAACCCGCCCGAATCCCTGGGGTCAGGGTCCTGCTCTTCAACCGGAGATCATCGTAGTCGCCGAAGCCGAGGGTTACCCACCGGCGATGGTGCGGATGGATGTGGCGGAGAAAATGGAACCCGTCGAACTGAAGCTCCCCCGTGGCCGTGACATTGTCTGCAACGTCGTGGATAAAGACGGCCTGCCGATAAAAGACGCTTGGTCCGCTGTGGATTTCACGATGTTTCGATTGAAGAATGGTATTCGTGTAGATTACGAATGCTGGCAGCAAAATTCCAACGCCACCGGACGAATTATCCTGCGCAACATGCCGAAACACGGAGTGCTCCTGACGGTTGGAAAAAGGGGATTCGAAGTCGTTCGCGACAAACCCATCGAGTCGGACAAGGTGACCGTGACACTCCAGCCGGAACCTCCTAAAGTCGACGAAAACCCGAAAGCCGGTACGGTGCGCCGTTTGGGGAAGTGACCTTCAATCTTCAAATATTCATATCTCATGCAGGACAAAGGGATTTTGGCCGATATAGGTATTTAGGCACGATCCTTGCGCATGGGTCGGAGTAGGGACGCCCCTTGACGGGACGCCCCCTCCACGGATCCGGACGAGCGGGATTACCGCATCCGGCTCTTGTCTCAGG
>JAFGJE010000031.1 GCA_016929245.1 Phycisphaerae bacterium | reverse complement strand
CTCCGCGACGAATTCCTGCGTAATATCGGAGGACATTTCCATCGGCTGGGCGTCGTCGTTGTCGTACCAGAGCGTATGCACCCATCCGCCCCAGGATAGTTGCGTATCGGCGATGAAATCCGCGATCTTCGTGCAGATATCGTAATACTCCTGCCGGCCCGTGTGGCGGTACAGTTCCGCCGTCGCCCACATGATCTTGCAACTGCCGTAATTCTCCCATCGCGAGGGCGAGAGCTTCTGGAAGAACCGCGCCAACTGGTCCGCGCCGTCGAGGAATCGCTTCTCGCCCGTGGCGTCGTACAGTTTGGCGAGAAATTTCATGGGTTTCCCGACCAGCCAGGTCATCTCGCCGGCCGCATCGTGCTCCGCCGAGAGACAATGCTGCTTGCGCCCGTCCTCGGCGTGGGGGTCTTCATTCCCGAAGACGTCGGTATGAAGCCGACCTTCCGCGAGCCAATTGACGAAGAAATATTTGTCCGGCTGGGGTTGGGCGTCGATCAAACGGAGCAGAAAGTCGCCCGCCTTGATCGCCCGTTCGATTCTCCCGCATGCCAGCATCGCCAGGCCGCCGGACGATGTCGAGGACGTGTCCATCATCTTCCGCACAACCCGGCCATTCTCCCAGTAAGCCCAGGCGCCGCCATGTTCCTCGCAGAACATACTTTCAATGAACCCGGCGCCGGCCTGGGCAAGGTCGTATCGCCCCGCGCGGACGCATCCCGAAACCAGCCAGCCGTTGGCGTAGATGTAATGACACAACGGACTCCAGGCCAGGTGAGGCCAGCCTTTCGTTTCCGGACTGGTGCGGAAGTCGCCGTTGGGTTGCAGAAAATGCTTCTTCACATACTCCGCGACCCTGCCCGCCTGAAGGGCGTGTCCACTGACGGCGTGACAGTACACGGCCTTGTAGTAATTGCTCAAATCTTCCCTGCCGGCGAAAGAACCGTCCACCTGCTGCTGCTCCGCCAGCCAAGCCGACGCTGTACGGACAGTTTCCTGATACCGCGGAAGTAAATCCGCCTGGTTCATCATGCAATCATCCTCTCTTTCCCTGACCGATTCTTTCGTGAATACCAAGGGAATCAAATTCATAACGGTACATTAAAATGTACCAATATTCCAATAATGACTGTACCATATTTTCCACGAAAAGCAACCTATTCCCCGTCGAGGCGAGCAAAAAAAGAATATTATTATAAAATTTTATTTTTAATGTAGTTACAATATTTATATGTAATCTATAGCATTTTCAGCAATGATTTTCGCCACGGAAAATGAAGTATTATTTTGAAATCCTCGTTTTCAGATTGACATATAATAAACTTTATGGTACCTTTAATATTGTACCAAGATTATAAAGGTGCTTACCATTAAGATGGAGCAATCATGCCGTCACTCATGGGTGAAAAAAAGGTGTCCCGGCATCAGCGAATCAAGAACTGGCTCGTGACGCGGATTCACGAGGGGCAGTACGTCGCCGGGGAAAAGATTCCCCCGGAACGCGAGTTGATGGAAGTACACGGCGTCAGCCGGGGTACGGTGCGACGGGCGATGGATGAGCTGGAGCTCGAAGGGCACATCGAACGCCTGCCGGGTAAGGGTACGTTTGTGCGTCATCGGGCGGCGATGGGACACCTGCCTCAAACGTGGGTCGTGTTGATTCGCTATCGTGCCGAGGGACGCGACCGGACGGTCGAGGGGATCGAATCGTACGCCGCGCTCGCCAACGTCCGACTGGTCGTGGAGTATCTGGACGATTCGATCGAGCGATTGAACCAGGCCGTCGATCGCGCGGTGACAACGAAGGCGACGGGCGCGATTATCGAGGCGCTGCCGTATGAACCGACGGCTGTCGATGCGTATCGCCGGTTGATTCAGAACGGCGTGTCGCTGGTGTTTACACGCAACGCCGTTCAAGGTGTGGACGCGCCGGTCGTGACTTATAACCAGAAGAAAATCGGCGGGCAGATCGCGCGCCATCTGCTCGACATGGGGCACCGGCGTATCGGGTATATCAGTTCGCCGAAATACTGGGTGGTCGAGCAGCAGATTCTGGGATACCGCGAGGCGTTGCTCGCGGCGGGGATCGAGCCGCGCGAGGAATGGATCAGTTGCGAAGAGCATTTTTCAGAGGAACGAGGATTCGAGGCGACGCGACGCTTACTGGCGCTGCCCGAGCGCCCGAGCGCCCTGATCGCCCTGAACAGTCCCGCCGCCGCCAACGCCTATCGCGCGATTCGCCAGGCGGGATTGCGGATTCCGCATGACATCAGCATCGTCGCCGCTTCGAGCTACAGCGACCAGCTCGATACGGCCCTCGATCCTCCGCTGACCGTCTGGTGCCCGCAGAACACCGCGATCCGCGTCGGCAGAATCGCCGCGGAAGTGCTGCACGCTCTGGCGGAGCGCCGCTGGGGTTCGCCCGCCGATGAAATCGACGTGGACTCGGCCCCGCATCCGCGCGGGTCGGTGTCGCTGGCGCCGAAAAACGTTTCATAAGCATGAGCATTTCCCTCGTTCAGGGAAATATATCAAAAGAGGACATGGATTCGTTTGGAATACAAACCACGAAAGGAGAAATCAAATGAGAACGAACGCACTAGTAATTGGAATGATTCTGCTAAGTGTCATGTGTGCACCCGTCATGGCCGGGTTTGTGGATAAAAGTTGGGATTTCAATAGCCTTGGTCTTCACCGGTTGGTTGATGAGGATCCAAGCTGGTCGGGTACATACGGCATGTCGCCGCTTTTTGTCCGCCAAGCCGGGGCGGCAGGTAATGCAATCGGCCCGGAGGTAGGCGATACGGTCTGCGGAGCAGTCACAACGATCGCTGACGTGGAATACGGAAAGGAATACACGCTGCAGACCAGTGTGTACGCTCACAATCCCGTCAGTAACGCGGATCCAGCTATATCGCTTATAAACACCAATTCCTATGACAAGGGCAAAATGGTGGCCAATTTGGGTATGGCAGATGGAAGGATCAAGGCGTCCGCCGTTAACAACAGTAACGCCTGGGTCGAACTTTTTGCCCGGTTCGATGCGACGGCGGACACCTGGTACGATGTGAAGATCGTCTACACGGCGGCTGCCGATGGTTCAGGGACGGACACGATCCAGGGCGCCTGGAAGCTGAGTTCGGGTAGTACCTGGACAACCGGTTCCGCGGTTAACGTAACGTCCGATCACAGAATGAATTTCAGCGGGAACAACTATCTTTTCCTGACCACACGTTCGTGGAACGATGCCACGCTGGCTTCATATGTCGATAACGTTTCGATGACGGCGGTTCCCGAACCAGCGACGATGGGCCTGCTGACCGTCGGCGGACTGGGTGTTCTTTTCCGCCGGAAACGCGCGTAATTGGGTCATGTAAAATCGCAATGTAATACTTTATCAACATCGGACGGCGGCGGTGTACGCAACAAACCGCCGCCGTCTGTAAACATAGCCTTATGACGGCTGTTTATCTGTCACGGAAAACCATGGTATAATACAAAGGACGAAAGCGATTATTATGAATTCACTGCATCCGCTTCCCGTATTCGTCGCACTCGGCTTGATTCTCGTGCTCTGCTTGACCCTCGTATTCTGCAAAATCCTGAAGGCCGACGACATGCCGGCGGACCTCAAAAAGGATCAGCCCTCCGTCGGCACGAAAGATACATCCGGTGCTACTCAGAAAGGATATTCAAACCCGCCGTATCTTTCCTTCAAGACCCTCAGGAAATACTACGAGTACGATCCCAGCCTGCCCCTCCAAGCCAAGCTGTCCAACAAGAAAAAGATCGACGGCGGCACGACGTACGACCTGACGTTCAAGGGCGCGGACGGGTATCCCGTGTACGGTGCGATTACCGTGCCCGACGGGAAAGGCCCATTCCCGTTGCTGATCGCGCCGGGATACATCACGAAGCTGTCTTCCTCCCAACTGGCGAAGCTGGGGATTCTGACCGCGTGGATCGATTATCGCCTGATGGATCGCGGCCAGTTGAAGGACATGGATCCCGGATACGAGGACCGGCCCGGTACGATGCTCTGGGCGCGGGTTAATACCGTCATCGACTTCCGCCGGCTGCTGGATTACTGCTTCGAGAATTACTCGATTGACAAGGATCGCGTTTGCTACGGTAGCGCGAGTAAAGGTTCGTGGTTCGGGTGCATTCTCGGCGCGGTCGATCCTCGCGTGAAGCAGTTTATGCTCGTGGAAGGCGGCGCGGATATGGTGCTGTACATGCAGACGGATCCCGATCCGCGGATCAAGAAAGTGCGCGACGCGCCCTGGTTCAGCCCGCGGTTCTTCGGAACGATGATGGCGCCGTTCGATACGCAGTACTTCGTCAAGCAACTCACCGGTAGGCCGGTTTTGTTCCAACTCGGCGTGCACCTGCCCAAACCGACCTACGACAAGATCCTCAGCCTGGCCGGTGAACCCAAAACCGTACAGTGGTACAAACCGGGCGAGCGGTGCAACACGGACAAGTTCCAATTGGCGGCGCGACGCTGGCTGGCGAAGCAGTGGGACATGCCCGCCCTTGCGCCGAAGGACGAAGATACAAAATAAGAATTGAAGACATTAGCTACAAAGGCCACAAAGAGCACAAAGCATAGAATATTATATTACGATTTTCCTCCGTGTCCTTTGTGCCCTCGGTGGCAAAAAATCTTTTTTGTTATTTGTTCCATGATGAGCGATATAGACGGACATCATCGATATGAGATACAAACTACAAGCCGGTTTCACATTGATAGAGCTTTTGGTGGTGATCGCCATCATCTCGCTGCTGGTTTCCATTCTCATTCCAAGTTTGCAGATGGCGAAGGAACTGGCTAAGGCGGCTGTGTGTTTAAGTAATCAGCACAGCGTCAGTGGTGGATTTCATATGTATATCGCCGAATATGAAAGTTATGTTCCCTCTTCCGGATTAAAATTGAAATTGTCTCCCGGGCCCATCCCCTGGGCGGCGGCATTGACGAAACTTGGATTTCTCGGTGATTCAGGGAATGTGTCCGTCCAGTCGGGGGATGCGGATTACTCCCGGCAGATGTGCTCAGCAATGACGGATGTCTCCGTCTGCACGGCTTATACTCCGCAAACCGCCAAGGCCATACCGGACGATTATGATAACACCGGCTCTAATTATCTTGCCGGTGGATTCGGTTATGCTCGACAGGTCAGTAAACCCGCATCCGGTGGAGGGTACGAGCTTCCTGTCTGGACTTCAGAACAAGGCTACCATCCCTGGGCTTTTGATGAACTGCTCAATCCCTCGGAATATGTGATGGTGGGGGATTCTCATTATTTTTCTTTCAAACATAACAAGAGTTTGATGACTCAGATTTACGATATTACCCCAACAGGATTAAGCACAGGTCAAGGGGGATGGCATTTTCGTCATCCTGGCGAACTGTGCAACCTGCTATGGGGGGATGGTTCGGCCGGCGGTACGGAATTCGACGCGGCCGTCGATGACAAGACACTATTGTACGATCAACACTACCGGGCGGAGCAGTTCTTCCCCAGCGACTATCAAGCCGATGCTTCTCTCGAATGGAATTACTATTAACATCCCTTTCGATCAAATCATTTCTCTAAACCAATCATCTCAGGAGATCATTCATGCCTTATTCCCCGAAAACGAATCGAAGTGTATTTACATTCATCGCGGGTCTTCTTCTGTTCGCCAACATTGCATCGACGGCGGAATTTTACGTCTCCAATGCCGGCAACGACCAAACCGGCGATGGTTCACAGGACAAGCCGTTTAAGACCATAAACAAGGCCTTCGAAAAAGCGGCGAATAACAAACAGGCCGACACGATCTATCTCCGTCGGGGCGACACCTTCAAAGAACGGATATATTCTTCCATGTCCGGTTCGGAGAAACATTATCCTGTGACGTTCCGGCCTTATGGAAAGGGGAACCAACGACCGACATGGCATAGCGAGAAGGATTATGCTCTTGAGGTGAAGTATCTGCAATTCACAGCCGAGGGGATTCGATTCACGGGAGATCGCGGTGTTTATATCAAATCGCCAAACGCGAAATTAATCGACTGCGTCATGGAAGCGTCACCCGGACCTAACTTTTTGTATTGGGTCAAAGAAACGGCCGGAGGGGTGGTCCTGGAGAAGATTTCCCTGCCCGACGGACAGAGGGTGGAAACGACTCAGGGAGGAATGAACCTCCTCTTCGACGTCAAAACACCGGGCCTGTATCGCCTGACGACTCGTCGAGGCGCCAACGACTATTCCCTGCAATGCACCGACGGTGAGGTCTTCGAGGGTGACGGAACACGAACCGTCTTTCTGGCAAAAGGTCCGCGGCGTATCTTTGTCCAGTCCGATTACATTTCCAATTTCAAAATTGCAAAGATCGAAAAAATTGACGATCCAAAATCCTGGGAAACGACAAGAGTCTCCCGATGCAATTTCAGCCGCTTTTTGCGCCTCAATGAACCCCTTCGCCTGCAACTGAAGACCTGCTCCGAACAACCCGTCAAGGCTACGATCACCGTCAAACAACACAAGGACGGAAAAACCTTCCTGCAAAAAGATGTTGACGTTTCAGGCGCCAAGGAAATTTCCCTGCCTCTCGGAGACGAGGGACAATACGACGTATCGACGACGGTCGCTCAAAAATCTCTCGAAGGTTCGCCGATCAAGGTAGTGGTGATGGATCCAACCCCCTTGCCGATGCCGAAAACCTATCAACCGCTTGGGCCGGGGAAGTTGGTCGATGAGATCGACTGCGCCAAGGTTCCCGATCCTTCCGACGGCGGGTATTATGATTCGGGTGATGCGCAGGTCGTCCAGTCTCCCCTCGGCGCCTATCGTCAAACCGGACCGAGCGCGCGGAGCGGTACGGGTGGATCAGAGATCAGTAGCTGGTTCGGATATCGTCTGAAAATCAAGAATCCCGGCAAGCTGCACAGCGTGGTGATCGACTATCCCGACGATGACTTTCGCTCGATGCTTCTGCTCCTGTACGAGCACGGCAGAACGTATCGTCAGTTCGATAACGGCGTCACCTGCGGGGCGATTCGTCGCCTGAGCAATCGCATCCGACACAGAACGATCTACTATTGGCCGAGGAAGAACATCGCCTGGCTGGTCGCGCATTGTTTCAAGGCAGGCGCTCCGGGCGCCATTCAGCGCATTCGCGTCTACGAACATGACGGCGAATTGCCGCCGTTACCCGTGGGAAACAACGGCAGGTATTTCGGCATCTACTATGAGGAACCGCGTTTCATCGACTGGAGCAACGAAACGAGCGACGATCCGATTGAATTCGTCCGCACGTGGGCGCGCATGGGGCGGTACATGCGACACGTGGGGCAGAATTTGCTGTGGTATCCGGTATTGGCGTACCAGGTAGCCGCGGTCGAAACGAATATGATCACCTCGTCGAAGGAGTATTCGGACAAATTCGGCCGGGCCACGTTCCGCGGCATGTTGCTGTCGGCGGAAAAGCACGGCCACAAGATCATCGCGGAACTCCACGGGTACATTCCCGCCATCGACAAAATGATCCCGGAAGGGATCCCCCTTTCCGACACACGACAGATTCACCGCGACGGCGGAATGGGTTCGTTTGCCCGCACCAGAGATTCGGGCTATAACTTTGTCCATCCGGCGATTCAGGACATTTTACTCAAAGCGTTCCGCCGGATCGCGAAAACGTACAAGGATTCCCCCGCCTTTTTGGGTATCGGCATGCGGGGAATGCAGATGATGAATCCGGGCTTTTGCAACTTTCAGTCGATGGATTGGGGATACGGCGATTTCACCGTAGGCCTGTTCGAGAAGGAAACGGGCCTCCGCGTGCCGTGCGATCCGAAATCCCCCACGCGCTTTCAAGAGCGGTACGACTGGCTGATGAAAAACGCCGATGTCAAAAAACGCTGGATCGCCTGGCGAACGGAGAAAGTCACCGCCTGGCTGAAGCGATTAACGGGCATGTTGCGCGAGGTGCGCGGCGATCTGTGCCTGTACATTTGGCCCAAGGGCGGTGGATTTCAGCGCGACCCCGGCCGGGGGATGGACCCCGCGCAATGGGAAGGAATTCCGAATCTCGTCTTCACGGCCCACAGTTGGTACGGTCCGCAGTTTTGCGGTTATCGATTCCCGCTCACCAAAACCCAGAACATCAAACCGTGGGAGCCGGCGAAGCACCGCTACGACCACCAGGGATCGAAACGGGCGGTGACCTGCTTCAATCCCTATATGGAAGCCGGCAAGTTGTGGGAGCGGTATCCCGACGCGATGCTGGGAGAGATGGGCAAAGGCGGAGACACCTCGGCCGCCCCCGAGTCGCCCTATCCCTATTACCTCGAACGCTACGCCGATTGGGTGTCCACGGGCGCGCCCTGGCTGGTCGCCGACGGGGCGCTGACCTACCAGGGTGTCTGCACGCGGGAGAAACAGATCTTCGCCAAATTCATCCGCTCGCTGCCGATGCTGGACTATCAGCCGGCGGAGATGAATCTGGAACCGGCGTTCCTCTGGCAGGCAAACGGCGAGGACGCGAACTATTTCTACCTCGTCAACCGGCAGGAATATCCTGTGAATGTTTCGATAACGATCACCGACGCGAAACAGATAACCCGGCTGTCGGATGAAAAGTGTTTCGATATCGAAAACGGCAAGCTATCTCTTGCGCTGGAACCGTTTGCCATGACCGCGTTTCGCTTGCCGAAGGAGGCAGCGATCGCGAACGGTCAGGTGAAGGTTCCGCCGAAGGAAATCGCCGCACTGAAGAGACAAATCGAACAGGCGCGTCAGATCGTTGACGCGGCCTTGAAACTTCAACAGGACGGAAAATTCCCCACGCAGAAAACCGAAACCGGCATCGACGCCCTCCCGCGGGCGGAAAAGGAACTCGAAGCGGCGGAAAAAGCGTTCGCGGAAAAACGCTACGACACCGCCGACCGCCACGTCCGCGGATATCTGCCCTCCGAAAGTCCCGACGAATCCGGATATTGTTTGCCCATGGTATATGAAGCCATGAACCGTTGGCCGATCGGGATGTTTAATGATATAATCCGATAATTTCCTTCGCGAAGATGTAAGGAGTTTTTGAAGATGTATGCCCATCCCTACCGGACGGCGCCGTTCCGCGTGGAATATCGCCCTTTTGATCGCCTGCACACCCGGGAAGAACTGACGGAAATGCTGGACATGCTCCGGGACGCCGGCGTACGAGCGTGGTGGTACAGCGTCTCGGCGAAAGGTTCGTTTCCCTTATTCCAGAGTAAGTACCTTCCGTACCGCGACGACGCGGACATTGACACGTACCGCTGGTTGGTTACCGAGGCCCACAAGCGGAATATCGTTCTGATGAGTTGGGAATATCTGAATTGCGCGTCCATGCTCGCGCAGCGGCATCCGGAGTGGCGGTTTCAATTTCTCGACTGGGACGGGACGTATAATACGCGAGACGAACATTTCGTCTGCTACAACTCTCCCTATGGAGAATTGCTGAAACAGTTTTGTGTCGAAGTCACCCAGGAGATCGGGTTTGACGGCCTGTGGTTTGACGGGGTGTATCTGTTCAGTGATAGTAACCGCAGGATCGCCTGCTGTTGCGACTTCTGCGCTGCAAAATATCGTTCGGAGACCGGAAGGAACATCCCGCGCCGGGTGAATCATACGGATATCGAGTTCCGACGTTTTCTCCACTGGCGAGGGAATGATTTCGCCCGATACTGGCGGTCGCTGGGCGAATACGTCCACCAACATGCCCCGGAAGCGTTGATCGTGTTGAATCAGTTCAATCGCCTTCGCACCGATTGGTCTTCCGGCAACCACCTGCATCGGATGCCGATGCCCGCGATGATCGCCTCGGAACTGGATTGCCTGCCTCATCAGAGTCTGCTGCAGCATCAGATCCTTCGCGCGATGAACGGCGACGATCAGCCGACGGAAATCTGGCTGACGGGAGTGGACGGAACCCACCCCCAATGCCCGGATCGACCCAATCCCGATCCGGCGGGGATGCTGTTTCACGCCCACGCCTCCGCCACGAGCGGCGGCTTCGCCAGTTTCGGATTCGGATCGCTCCTCGATGTGAAAACAACGCTCAAGACGATGTCCCGGGCGCTGGACCCGATCGCGCCGTATGTGGGCGGCCGGCCCATTGCTCCCGCGGGCCTGGTCGTTTCCGACGCGACGAAAGATTTCGCGTATTCCATGCCCGAATCCCCACAGGATGGATTCAAGGTGCAGAATGCAGCCGTTTCATCCAATCCCGTCTGGAAATCCACCTTCGGGATGCACAATCTCTTGAGCAGCCTGCACATTCCATCGTCGGTGCTGCTGGACAACATGCTCACGGAGGAATTTCTGGGCACATTCCAAGCCGTCGTTCTGCCGGATGTGCAGTGTATGAGTGAGGAATCCGCTGCCGCGTTGATCCGCTTCGTCGAAAACGGCGGCGCGCTGGTGGCGATGGGACTCACCGGCACGCGTACGGTACTGGGGGAGCCGCGGGACACAGGCCTGCTGGACGATCTGTTCGGAATCACCTGGCGGGATGAGGAATCGTGCAGGCCCGTGATGAATCTTGTCTCCGACGAACTGCTCCGGGCCGACCTTCCGGATCGATGCATGATCTCCGGCCCGGCGAGGCTCGTGCGAACGAACGGCGCGGAAGTCCTTGCCGGGGGAATTCGGTACAACACGGGTTCTAGAGTCTACGCTTCGCAAGGTATAGCGCCGCGACAAACGGAAGAAGTCGTCGGCGAGACGATTCTTCGCGTCCGGCGAGGAAAGGGACAGGCGATCTATATCGCGCAGAATATCGGGCACGATTACGCGATCAACCCGAACCGCCGCAGCCGAATTGTGATAGATGCGCTGATAACGCCCGTATTGAATCTGCCGTTTACCACCGACGCTCCCCCGAACGTTTTTGTGACATCCTGGCGACAGGAAAATCGCGTCGTGCTGCATGTCCTGAACGTACCGTCCGCGATACTCACAATGCCGTTCTGGTCCGACGTGAATCCTTCCCCCATATTCGTCGAAGACGTCACGCCGACCGGTCCGATTCACATTACACTTCCCGGTTCATGGAAGACCGTCACGACTCCCGTGCATCCGGGTCGCCTGCATTTGGCCATCCACGGAGACTGCTGTGAAATCACACTGGATCGCCTCGACGTTCACGCGGTGATCGTGGCGGAATAAAAAAACAGTGCCTTCCATATTAATTTGCCCCGTCTGTTTCGCATACAAGAAACAATACTCAATCCTCCGCTTCTATCGAGTCGTCCGTGGATTTGTCACAAACAGCCGCTACCTTATTGTGCGCATTTCTATACAATAGAGGTATGAGCGAAGTTTCCGAACCACCCTCACCAGGCCGTTTGCCGGCTTGGCTGAAGCGGCGCATCCCCGCCGGCGGGCGGGGGGGCGATGTGCAGGCGATCCTGGACGATCTGCACCTTGCCACCGTCTGCGACGGCGCGCATTGCCCCAATCGCGCCGAATGCTTCGCCCGCGGAACGGCCACCTTCATGATCCTCGGTGAAACCTGTACCCGCGCGTGTGCGTTCTGCGCGATCAGTCATCGCACCCCCCCCGCCCCGCGCGAAGACGAACCCGCCGCCGTCGCGGAAGCCGCCGTTCGCATGGGCCTGCGGTATATCGTCATCACGTCCGTCACGCGGGACGACCTGCCCGACGGCGGGGCGGAGCATTTCGCGCGGTGTATCCGGGCGATGCGCCGGCGGCTGCCGGAGGCGCGAGTCGAAGTCCTCACGCCGGATTTCCAGGGGAACGTTTCCGCGATCGACGTCGTGCTGGCCGCCGGACCTGACGTGTTCAACCACAACGTTGAAACCGCGCCCAGCCTGTATCCCGCCGTTCGGCCTCAGGCGGACTATCAGCAGTCCCTGAACGTCCTGCGATACGCCAAAGAAAAAACCCGGGCGAACCGCCAGGCCTGTTACACGAAAAGCGGCCTGATGGTAGGACTCGGTGAAACCGACGAGGAAGTCATCGCCGTCCTGCACGATCTGCGCGACGTGCAATGCGACATCGTCACGATAGGCCAGTACCTTGCTCCCTCGCCAAACCACGCGCCGGTGGCGAGATTCGTACCGCCGGAACAGTTCGACGCCTGGAAAACGCAGGGCGAGAAGATGGGCTTCCGGGCCGTCGCCGCCGGCCCGTTCGTGCGAAGCAGCTACCGGGCCCGGGACGTATTTCCATCGTAAAATTCCTCCCCCTTCGGTGATTCGGGAGAGGATAAAGTGGGAGGAACCACTTTATTCCGCCGCGGAGGGAGGGAGGACCACCAGGAGGTTCATGCGGCCTCGGGCGGCGTATTCCATCCAGGGAACGCCGAACGGCTGAACGAATCGGTCGCCTTCGTGCAGGTCGCGCGCCCCGCCGGCCCAGAACATTCTTCCTTCCCCGCCGGCGCACAGGACGAACGCGAACGGACGGGGGAGCGTCAGTTGCATGCGGGTGACCACTTCCACGCGCCACAGCGAAAAGGCGGCGGTCCGGTCCGAGCCGATCAACTCCGCGTGATATCCCTCGTCGCTGCGTCGCAGGATGTGTTCGGAGGTGATGATTCTCGGCAGGTCGTCTTCGGTGACGGCTTGGGGATCGACGGCATCGAGGCAGGCCTCCAGCGGCGCCGGTCCGACGAGATCCGCCTGGCCCGCCAGCGACACCTGCAGCGCGAACACGCCGGGCCCGACGACGTAGGGCGCCCCGGCGGGGACGAAATACGTCTCCCCCGCGGAGACCTCCACGCGGTGCATCATCGCCGCCAGGCGGGACATGTCTTTATCCCCGGCCGCTTTACCCAGCGCCTCGACGGAAGCGCCCTGGCGCAAACCGACCAGGAGATGCGGTTTTTGCCCGTCCCGCTTGCGCGTCGCCAGCACGTGCCACCCGATCCCCCCGGACGTGTCGTTATCGTAGAGCGTCGCGCCGTCGGGCGGTTGGGGGCAGCACATCGGCGGCTGGGCGTCGGCGGTGTCGATCAACCGGCAGCGGAATCCCAGCGCCCCGCCGAAGACGGCGGTGTGTTCCTCGCCCAGCAGACTGGGCGCCTGGGCCGACAGCAGCTCCGCCAGCGGCACGCCCGGCGCGGACGGTTCGGAAACGACGCGACCGAGCCCCTCGGACCGCGGGCCCGGTTCGACGGGTTCGATGGAGCACAGCCAGTCTTCCGGTGTCGGTCCGTCGGCGGGTTTTTCCATTCCTAAAAAACGCCCCAGCAGCAGCCCTCCGCGATAGGAGCGTTGCACGGGATTCTCCGCGAGAAACAAGGGTTCCAACAGATTCATGCGTTCACACCATCCTTTGATTTCTACCCATCGAGGGTCGAGTGCCGCGCGGTGGGAATCCTTTCCCGCCGCGCAAAGATTATTTGCTTTATGTATTACACGTCCGTACGGACGACCGGTCCGGCGGCGCTGATCGGTTTGCGCACCGGGCGTTTTTCCGCGGGTTTATCGGCCGGGATGTCCGCCAGCGAGAGCTCCATTTGCAGATCCTGCATTTGCAACAGGCTCATCAGCCACGCCAGCGTGCTTTCGGCACCCTGGTTTTCGTTCAGGCGGTCGGCGTGCAGGCCGTCCCGACACCCGCCCGTGGTGAAGTCGTACACCGGGGTGCGGATGTCGTTTTCACCGAGGAACCAGAAGAACGCCTTCTTGGCCTGTTCGATCCAGTATTCCTCGCGCGTGACGTGGTAGGCTTCGATGCAGGCGTCGACCATGGCGTGGGCTTCGATCGCCTGCTGATCGAAATGGGCCGGCTGACCGCCGCGCGGATACCACCCGTTGGTTCCGACGGGCGAATAGTGCCCGTTTTTATTGGTCTGGATTTCCAGCAGCCAGCTCAGCACGCGCTTGCCGAGGTCGATCATGTCGTTCCGCTGCATCCACTTGCCGCTCATCAGCAGCACGTGGGGCAGCTTGGCGTTGGCGTAGGTGAGGATGTCATCGCACCAGGGCCATTCGTCGGACATGTTCCGCTGGAATTCCTGGAAGAGTTTTTCGCTGAGCAGGCTTCGGTAGCGGCGTACTTCGCTGTCGCCGCCGAACCGGCGGAGATATCCGTGGATGCCGCACAGCGTGAAGGCCCAGGCGCGCGGGGAGAGAAAATCTTCCGTCGCGGGTAAGCCCGCGCAGAACAACCGCGACGCCAGCGTGATCATGGACTCGTTCGGGCACAGCGCGACCGCGGTTCCGAGCCCCCAGAGCGAGCGGCCGTGCGAATCTTCCGATCCCTGCTCTTCCATCCAGTTGCGGCTGTAATCCATGAAATTGCGGAAGCGTCCGGTCTCCTCGTTCATCGCGTGGGCCATGAACGCCAGGTACGTCTGCATCAGCGGGATGATGTCTTCGTCGTGGTTCAGGTCCCAGTGCAGCGCCGCGGCGATCAGCGCCCGCGTGTTGTCGTCCACGCAGTACCCGTGGTCGCGGTTGGGCGTGGAGAAGATGCTGTGCTGCAAAATGCCCGTGTCGTCCGTCATGATGCGCAGGTGGCGCAGATCGACTTCCGGTAGGTCGAATTTCTCGCGCCGGCGGGGTTTGGCTTTACCCAGGCGATGACGCTTTTCGACCCACGCGGCCGTCGCTTCGTTGAACAGGTCGAGGTAATCCTGTCCCACGCGAGGCCAGACCATCTTGCGGCAGTAGGTATAGGCGCGTTTGCGCATGGCGTTGAGTTCGGTTTCGTGATCCAGCAGGTCGAGAATTTCGTGGCTGATCGCTTCGCTGTTGCGGAAGGGGGTCAGCCGGCCTCGATTGTCGGCGAGGAGTTCCTTCGCGTGCCAGTAGGGCGTGGAGATGACGGCCTTGCCCGTACCCATCGCGTAGGCGAGCGTGCCGGAAGTGATCTGGGCTTCGTTGAGATACGGGGTGATGTAAATCTCCGCCGCGCCGAGGTATTCGCAGAGTTCCTTGTAGGCGACGAACCGGTTGACGAAGATCACGTGATCCTGCAAACCCAGTTCGTTGACGCGGCGGATGAGGCTGTTTCGATATTCCTCGCCGTTGTCGGCCTTCACGTGCGGGTGCGTGGCGCCCAGGACGATGTAGACCACGTCGGGATGCTTTTGCACGACCGGCGGGAGGGCGTCGATGGCGTATTCGATCCCCTTGCCGGGACTCAGCAGGCCGAACGTCAGGATCACGCGCCGCCCTTCCACGCCGAACTGATCTTTGAAGAAATTCGAATCCACGAACGGGACGTCCGGAATCCCGTGCGGGATGACCGCGACCTTTTCGGTCGGCACGTCGAAACTGTCGCGCAGGAATTCCCGGGCGATGTCGGCCATCACGACCACGCGATCGCAATGACGCACGACTTCCTGCAGGACGAGTTTCTGCTGCTCATTGGGGTCTTTCAGGACGGTGTGCAGCGTGGCGATCAAAGGCCGTCGCAAACGACGCAGCATGGACAGCAGGTGCGAACCGCACGTGCCGCCGTAGATGCCGTATTCATGCTGCATGCAGACGGCCGTCACCTGATTCATATTCAGGAACTCCGCCGCCAGGCGATAGTCCGCCTGGGCGTTCTGGCGCACCTCGAACCGCACGCGTTCGGGGTAGGGATATCCCTCCGGGACATCGTTGATGGCGACGGTGAACACGTCGTTATCCCGGCTTCTGCCGGCGACGGCTTCGCACAGGTCGTGCGTGAAGGTGGCGATGCCGCATTTGCGAGGCAGGTAATTTCCCACGAACGCGATGGCGGATCCGTCCGAAATCGTTGTTGTTGCGTTTGGCATAGGTTACCTCAAGGGAGTCAAAAATACTCTGGTGTCTATCCACAACGATGTTCCGTCACGAAGATTGTAAGTCCGGTAAGCGACGGACTCAACACCCAAGCGATAGACGAGGATACTCTCTTCTTGTATCGAGCCAAAGGGAGTACCCGCTCCATCTAAAATGGTTGATGTCTCAATCCCGAAAATACTTTCAAAGAAACAATTTCCCCGATAATTATGATTTGAACTGAAAAAACTGCGTCAGGAGAACGAAGCGATGATTTCGTCGATGTTCACCGCGCGGTTCGCTTCGATAGGACAGCCGCCTTCGGTGTTGAGTTGTATCGCTTTTTTCCGCGCCAGGGCGTAGGTGTCTTTCGCGCCGGCGGCGTCCCAGGAGGCCTTGGCGCCGCGGACGGACACGCGCGGCGGAAGGTATTCCTTCGGCTCGCGAATCCATTGCAGGGTGTGATCGTGCATCAGGTAACTTCCCCGCGGGCCGACTTCCCGGATCACGTCGGCGGCAATCGTCTCGTCATCCACGCGAAGTCCTTCGCCGATGCGCCGGCTCATCGCGGAGATTTCCTCGTCCATGATGAGTTGTTCGTCGCTGCACGTCATGCCCGTGGCGAACATTCCGCAGTTGACGATCAGGTCGTGTCTCGCGGCTGTCGCGCAGAACATGCTGAACGTTTTCTCCCACGAATTCTGCTCGTCGTGGGCGTGGTTGTCGGAATTTGGAGCTGTCGTATGCGATGGCGTTTTGTACAGCCGCGCCAACTGAGCGGCGGCTACGCGGCAGATCGTGGTTTCCGTCGAGCCGACCAGCGCGTCACCGGTGCGCATATCGGTCGTCGTCCAGGAATTGGCGTACATCACCTTCGCGCCGGGGTTCAAGAGTTGGATCATTACCAGGCCCGACAAGCACTCGGCGTTGTTGACGGTAATCAATCCCGCCAGCGTATACGGGCAACTCACACCCGCGTTGGGCTCGGGTAAGATGGAAATCGCCGCGCCCGTCTCGACGGTGTTCATGATCGCGTCGATCACGCTGCCTTCCCAGTACAGCGGCGCGGTCGGTGACAGTTGGCTGATACCATAGACTTGGTTCGACAAATCCCCCTTAAACGCCGCAGCCAGGATGTCGATGATCGAACGGTTCACGGCATAGCTGTCGGTGGAGAAATAAATCGGCTTGCGAGAATTCTTGACCGTGGCGGCTACTCCGTGCAGCAGCGTCGCCTTCGGGTTGGGCACATCCTGCGGCATGACGGGGATTCCGATCATGTCGATGCAGTCGAGCTTCTCGCAGATGCGCGCGAAACGGGCGACGTCTTCCACGCGCGAAGGCCGGGTTTTACCGGTTTCGCTGTCCACCCAGAACACGGCATTGTGGCCGGCGGCCACCTTCGGATTCCCGTCACCCAGAATATACGCCGGTTCACCTTCGCGGTCGAACACCTCGAACCGCGACGGGATCGACGATAAGGCGTCTTCCACGCAGCCGCGGGTGAAGCGAACGATCTTTTTCTCCTCGTCCACGTCCAGGCCTTTGTCTTTCAGAAACGCCAGCATCTTCGCGTTGTGCACCTCGACGCCGCAACCGCCGAGAATGTCCAGTGTGGCGTTGTGAATCTGATTCACTTCCGCTTCGGATAATACTTCCAGTGTGGACAGGCGCATAAAAAAACTCCTTATCTTAAGATCACCCGCAAACTCCGGGGAGTGATTTCGTTCTTTGATAGTAGCCACGGGCGCAAGCCCGTGGAATACGGCGACCGTTTTTTTCGAGTCCCGGAGGGACGATTGAAGCATTCAATCGTCCCACTGGGGCTCGGGAAATTGCTGAATTTGGCATCCACGGGCTTGCGCCCGTGGCTACTATCAGCAAGATAAAATCTTATATCCAACTATTCGCCAACGAATCTTTCTGAACTGTTTGCTTGGCGAGACAGAGCCCCGCCAGGCACATTCATACATCAGTCGCATTCATGCCTTACGGAAGATACTCCAGCGTTTTTTTCAGGGACTCCATGTGGTCCATGCTCGGCGCGAACTCCAGGCCGAAGACGCCCTGGTATCCGAGTTTTTTGATCCCGTCGATCACGAAGGGGTAATTGATCTCGCCGTTGAACAGTTCGTTCCGACCCGGCACGCCGGCGGAGTGGAAATGGCCGATCACGTCGATATTCTTCTCGATGTGCTTCAGCAGGTCGCCGTGCATGATCTGCATGTGATAGCAGTCGAAGAGCATCTTCATGCGGCTGGATTTCAGTTCGCGGCAGATGTCGGCCCCGTAGTCGCTGCACGTGACGAAATAGTCCGCGTGGTCCCAGCGGTCGTTGAGCGGTTCGAGCAGCAGCGTCACGCTGTATTTCTCTGCCATTTCGACTGTGGGCTTTAAACCCTCGATTACACTTTTGTGCATCTGTTCCCGGCTCATACCTTCGACGAGATTGCCCGTGCAGACGATGCTCGCGGGGATCCCGGCCGCCTTGTTGAATTCCAACGTTAACTTCGTTCGCTCCAGCCACTGATCGCGATTCGCGGGATTCGTCAATCCGCCGCCGATCGAACCGTCCGGCGCTCCGATGACGGTGTTGGTGATCTTCACACCGGCGTCGGAGGCGAGTTTCGCCAGCGCGTCCGGCGAACCGTCGTAGCTGAAGTCCTTCGTGAACCACATTTCCACGTTTTTGAATCCCGCGTCGGCGGCGGCTTGAAAACGTTCCGCGAACGGACGATCCGTCAGCGCCATTTCAATGCACAGTCCATAGTCCATGTTTGTCTCCCAATATTCTTTGGATCATATTTGTCCACCCCTATGGGGTAAACTCCGGCACAGATATTTTTAGTTATGAATTATGAATTCGGAGTTATGAATGGAAAGCGAAGAATTCATAACTCCGAATTCATAACTCATAATTTCTTTGCCGGAGTTCACCCCATAGGGGTGGTCAAACATGATCCTAAAAATCAGGATGGTGACGGCCTGTGCAGGAGACCGCCACCATCCATCAGCCATTTACAAAAGAGATATATCAGCCGTCTGGAAGACAAGGCTCTCTTTTGAAAATTTCAACAATCAGCGTTTCCGACGAATCAAGATGCCCAAGCCGCCGGCGGCCAGCAGACTCAGCGTCATCGGTTCGGGGATGACGCCTACATCGCCGATCAGCACCGTACCGGTGTTAAACCCGCCAAGGTTGCTGTACCCGGTGGAGGTCAGGAGATACAAAGAACCGTTGTCCCAGGCGTATCCATACCCGTCGTCGCCACCGACAAGCGGGATGCTACTGGTTGAAAAATCAGTAAGCTTGTTGTGACTGGTGGCGGTGATGTAATACATGTTGTTGCCTTCCTGGGCGTATCCGTTTCCATCCCCGGCGCCGACGAATGACGTGCCGGAAGCAAAGCTTCCCGCATCGGTATAACCGCCGGCGGTGACATGATACATCTTACCGTCCAGAACCCACGCTGCTCCGTTACCCGCGCACGCCATCGGCGAACCGGCAGAAAAGCCCGTGATATTGGTGGAACCGGTCGGGGTGAGATGATACAGATTGTTCGATCCGCCTTCCAGCGCGAAGGCCGTTCCGTCCCCGGCGCCGACCAATGTCGTACCGGAATTGAAACCGCCGATGTTGGTGTAGCCGCTGGAAGTCATGTGATACACGGAACCGCCGTCCCAGGCGTATCCCGTTCCGTCCCCGGCGCCGACCATCGGGCAACCGGCGGTAAAGCCGCCCACCGTGGTGTAACCGCTGGGGGTGACATGATAGACCGTCCCGCCGTCATGGATGAACGCCGTACCGTTCCCGGCACCCACCACCGGTGAACCGGCAGTGAAATGGTCGGGGTGTGCGGTATATCCAGTCGAGGTGATTTGATACAGATTCGAACCTTCCAGGGCGAAGGCGGTTCCGTTACCAAGCCCCGCGAACACCGTGTTCGACGCCACAAAGCTACCGACATTGTTCGTGCCGGTGGGGGTCACATAGTACAAATTGTTGCCTTCCAGCGCCAACGCGTTGGCGTACACATGGCTTGCTAGGAGCGAAACCATTACAAATAGCAATAGACCTAGTTTTCTCGTTCTCATTTCATTCTCCTTGTACAGTAACTTTTTTCCCGTCCAAAGTGCCCTCAACCACGTTTGAATGAAAGCACCACCTCGTAAGGTTCATTTCTTCTTTCTGTTTTTCACGACATCCGTTTCGGCTTGATATTCCGTATCCGCGTGGCCTTTTTTCGGGACGACGGTGGTCGGTTTGCGGGCGCTTCCCAGCGTCTTCAGCACTTTGTTGATGCCCTCGGCGACGGCGTCGCAATCGGCGTCGGAGAGGTTCGTGTCGACGTCCACCATGATCGCCCGGCTGAGCAACCCCAGCGTGCGGGGGCACATGTCGGTGGAATACTTCGGCAGGTTTTCTTTCGCGACGCCGCTCCAGGGGAGGTTGTCGGACGCGACGGATTTCTTCTCGAGAATGTGCTGCCAATAGTTGAACACGTGCCAGTCACGGACCTTCTTGTCGTAGATTCCGCCGGCGGGGACGCCCTCTGCCTGGATGGCGGGGAGGGCTTTTTTCGTCTGCTCGGCGTCCTTCAGGAAGAAGACCAGGCAGATTCCGGTGTCACCCGCTTCGTCCGTGACGCGACGGAAGCGCATGCCCTCGATCGGTTCGATGCCGGCTTTGATGCGTTTCTTCGCGCGGCGATGGCCGGTGAGAATTTCCTCGGTCCGGCGAATCTGCGCCAGCGCGACGGCGCCTTCCAGTTCGCTCATACGGTAATTCTCGCCGCAGAAGAGCTCTTCGCCTTCCTGCTCCTCGGCGAACCGGTCAGGCCTCCAGCACGCGGCGCAGTCGTGCCAGTTCTGCGCCCGGGTGTACAGGCGCTTGTCGTTCGTGGTGATGAACCCGCCCTCGCCGCTGACGATGACCTTGTAATAATCGAAGCTGAAGCATCCCATCGTACCGAGGCTGCCCAGGCGTTTGCCCCGGAACGATCCGCCGCCGGCCTGTGCGGCGTCTTCGATGATCGGAATCCCGTGCCGGTTGGCGACGTCCAGCAGCGCGTCCATCTGCGCCGGGGCGCCCCGCATATGCACGGGGACGATGGCCTTCGTGCGCGGGGTGATCGCCTTCTCGACGGCTTCGGGATCCAGGCAGAGCGTGTCGTCCACTTCCACGATCACGGGAATCGCGTTGGCCGCAGCCACCGTCGCGCTGGTGGCGAAAAACGTATAGGCGGGGACGATCACTTCATCCCCCGCCCCGATGCCCAGCGCCCGATAGCTGGCGACCAGCGCGGAGGTACAGGAATTCGTTGCCAGACAATGCTTTACGCCGACCATCTCCCGCATCGCCTTCTCAGCGGCTGCCACTTTGCTGGGTCGGGGATTGTAATAACGAAACAGGTGCGGGCCTTTCAGGTCCGTTTCCTTCTCGATCAACGAAACGATCTGCTTTTTGGTTCCCTCGCTCATCTCCCAGAGGTCCAGCACCTCCAGCAGTTCGGATTTGCCGATTTTCGTGGGGAACGGGCCCAGTTGCTCTACCGCCTTCGGGCCTCCATCGATTGCTAGTTTTTTTTCTGTCATCATCGCTCTCCTGCACTGAGATTGAATATGATATATTTTCAAAGCATACCAGTGAACGCATACGAAGGAACGCAACATCAAAATTTATGCGTTTTCCGGCAAGCAAGAAAATAGATTATCGTCCAATTTTATTGATTTTACAATGTACACGAAGGCAAAATTTTTTGTATAATCGTGCAAAGTAGACTGTGGGTCAATTATTATGAAAAAACCGGATATCATCAGCTGCAATTGGCCGCCGCAGGAAGCGATTTGTCCCCACGTGATCGAGTTCTGTCATTGTATCCTTCCGCAGCGACTGGACACGCGCAGCTACACGTTTTCCTCCTGGGTGCTGGACTACGAATATGAAAACAGCACCTATTGTCGCATGAAAGGACGGCCGGACTGGCAGCCGCGTCCCGCCCAAAGGATGCATCTGTATGCACCGGGTATGGTCTACAGTGAAAAACCCAATCTCGATATGCTCTATACGCACGCGGCGTGGTTTCTTTTCACGGGGCCACTCGAGGAGAATCTTGGACCCTTCGTCGGGAAACACGGATACGCGATGTTCGACGATCCGGAAGGTTTGGTGGGACATATCCTTCACAATGCCGCGTTGACGGTGCAGCGGCAAGGTCCGGATGCCTACTGGTCCGTCCACGCCTCCCTGGCGACCTGCCTGGGATATCTGACGTCCGCCAGGCACATCCAATCGCAGCACTGGAGTATTGCTTCGGAGCATCGCCAGGAGCAGGATGGGTTCAACCTGGTTTCCACCGTCGACGATTACCTGCGAACCCACCTCGCCGAGCGCGTCACGCTGGAAGAACTCTCGGAACACGTCGGTGTGAGTCGTTCGACGTTATCGCACCAATATCGAAAATTGACGGGGGAAACTCCGATGGCCCGGCTGCTTCATCAACGCGTGGAGGTGGCGAAGGTTTTCGTGCGTCGTGGATATCCGCTGCGACATATCGCCGTGCACGTCGGATTCTGCGATGAATATCACTTCGCCAAGACGTTCAAGCGCATCACGGGCATGACCCCGAAACAATTCCGCCGCGCCGAACCGCCGAGGAGTGAGGAATAGTTTTTCGACCACAGAGACACAGAAGGCACAGAGGAAGAATAATATTGAATGCTAAAACTCTGTGCCCTGTGTGTCGGAGTTTACCCCTACGGGGTGGTCAAATCTTTTAATGCACATTGATATGCACGCGGGTGTAAAGTTGTCGGAATTTTCGCGGGCTCATGCCTTTGGATTGCCTGAACACGCGGCGGAAATAGCAGGCGTCGGAGAAACCGCAGGCTTGGGCGATTTCTTCGATGTTCATGGTGCTGTCGATCAGCAAATTACGGGCGTCGTGAATTCGACGTTGATGGATCGCCTGCACGATCGAGCACCCGCGGGCGATCCGGAAGACGCGGCCGAGATAATCGGGATTGCATCGTAAGTGTTCCGCGACATCAACGGTACTGATCGGCTTGTGCGCATGGGTCACGATATACCGCCACGCCTGTTCCGCCAGGACGAATCCCGCGCCGTTGGTTTGAGTCTGTTCGCCGGCGCGCTGGATTTCACGGAACATCAGCAGCAACAGCGCCCCGCCGGTAATCTCGTCCATTCGGCCGGATTCGCGTTCGTCGAGGTAGCGCCGCAGGAGATCCACGAGATTTTCAGGTTGTCGAAGCGTCGTTACGCGCGGCAGGGAGATTTTTCCTTTGGCGCGGCTGGGTTTCGGCAGGCGGAAATGCACCCAGTAAAACGACAGGTCGGGAGGGTACGGCGTCGTCCCGCCGTGCTTTCGGCCCGCTTGGAGAAACAGCGTCTGCCCGGCTTGCAGGTCGAAGGTGTTCGCTTCCTCGAACATGCCCAGCCGTCCGCCGCGCACGAAAATCAACTCGTGCGAATCGATCATCCGCGTGGGATGAATCCCCCGACCCGCGGAAACGAACAATCCCGCCGACATCGGTTCGGGCAGACGGGAAACTCCGATATGCATGCAATCCGTCATAAAATTCTTTCGTGATGGAATAGAAAGTATACCCGTACAGTAGGTCGGAATTGTACTGGTATTTGAGCATGGATTTATAATTTCGTGAAAGATTTTTTGATGATAATCGTTGGAATGATTCCGTTTCGGGAAAACAGCGCCGAGCGGCAAGCCGATCTCGCCGTCGGCTTACCGCTTGGCGCTGTTGGGAAAAGACGAATCCGCCGGATTGTAAGCGCGGTGAATCGGCGGTAGGATTTCCCGACGTTTCCCTCCATCGGAGGGAATACGAAGCAAGGCGGAGTATGACGCGATTTTTGATTTATCTTTTTCCGGCCATGTTCGACATGGTTTTGACGTGCGTGCTTCTGACCGGTGAGATGCGCATGGCGGCGATGAACGCGCCGGCGACCGCCACGACGGGCGTGCCGGCGACGTGGGCGATCACCTATATTCTCGCGTGCCTGGTCATCGGCCGATGGATCCACCCCGCCGGCGCCGCGCGATATATCGTCGCCGGAGGAATCGTAGCCGCCTGCGGAGCGGCGGGATTCCTTGTTTTTCCCCACCTGTATCTGGTCTATCTGTTCACCGCGGTCGTGTCCGTGGGCGGCGCCTTGTTTTTCGTGCCGTTTCAGGTGTTCATGAAGGCGGTCGATCAGGAACACGAATCGCCCAACGTCGTGCGCGCGACGGCGTTGTACACCCTGTCGTGGAGCGGCGGATTCGCCGCCGGGCTGCTGGCGGCGGGAATCTTCTGGAACGCGACGGGGACATGGGAGTATGGATACGTTTTCAGCGGCATCATGGCGCTCGCGGTGTCGTTGGGCGTGCTGGGATTGCGCTATGGTTCACGAAAAGGTCCTTCCGCGCGACAGGTTGAGGTTTCCTCCCTCGGACCGAAGCCAGCCGTTCCTGACCGGCGATACGAGAACTTTCCCGATTTCGCGTGGCTGGGCTGGGTCGGCTCGGGCGCGGGAATATTCTGCTTTTATCTCATCCTCGGAATGTTTCCCGTGACCGGGAATCACTTTGACCTCTCGAAGGATCAGCAGGGAATGGTCATCGCTTTAATGGCGGCTACCCAGGCGCTGACGGGCCTGCTGCTGGGATTCGGACGTTTCTGGATGTACCGTCGCGCCCTCGTGGGAATTTTCGGGCTTTGCGGAATCGCCGGGCTGGTGCTGTACGCCCTGGGGGAGTCGGTGGTCCTGTTCTATCCCGCGGCGGTGTGTTTCGGGTTGTACAGCGGATCGTTCTTTTTCTATCTGGTATTTCATGCGATCATCCATCCGCATCGGGCCGCACGGTACGTTTCCGTGAACGAAACCATCGTCGGCGTCTGCGGATTCGTCGGGCCGATGGCGGGAGGCCTGCTGGCCGACGGGTTGGGATTGTCCTGTCCGTACTGGATCGCCATCGGAATCCTCACCGGCGGGGTGGTCTTGAAGCTGGTGATTCATACCCGCCATCGTCCCAAATTGCATAAATTGAAAAAACCTTGAAATGAGATTTCCCCGGCTGCGTATTGCATCAGGAAACCCTTCCGCGGGAACCGATTTGCAGGCCCAGGGCTTACGCATCTAAATTTTCCTTGGGTGGACCGGTGAGGATTTTGAGCAGGTAATCGTGGTCCCAGCCGCAATACAGGCGT
>JAFGJE010000030.1 GCA_016929245.1 Phycisphaerae bacterium | reverse complement strand
AGTGACGTGGGCCGTGGGTGTCACCGGCGTAGCCGGCGATGATATTGCTGCTGGTGCGTTCTTCCAGGTCGACGGCGCCGGAACGGCTGTGGACGTCACCGATGGTGGATCTTCTGATATTATCCAGACCGCCATCGAAACCAAGGACAGCTATCGAGCGGAGCTTGGTTATAAGATGAACCGTCTGGAAGTGGCTGCCAAGGTGCTCGCGGTGCAGGCGGAAAACCTCTCCGCCGCCGAAAGCCGCATCTCGGACGTCGACGTCGCGACGGAAATGTCCCAGATGACGCGGGCGCAGGTGCTCGCCCAGGCCGGTATCTCCATGCTCGCTCAGGCCAACACCATCCCGCAGATGGCGCTGGAACTGCTGCGAGGATAATTCCAAAAACCCAATAGGAATATAACCGATTCACAATAGAAACGCTGACCCACCTCAGCAAGAACCCCGCGGGGGCAGGACGCCTCCGCGGGGTGTGTTTTATACAGCCGTAAAAAAACAGAGTATCTGTTGACGTTTATATCATCTTGGTGTAAGGTTTTAGCTCCCGTTACGGAATGAACTTGTCGAATCGGTAAGGAAACGTATGGCCAAAGGCGACAATATTGAAGTCGAAGCGACCGTGAAGCAGTCGCTTCCCAATGCCATGTTCCGCCTGGAAATCGATATGGGCGGAAACAAGCATGAGATTCTGGGCATGATTTCCGGGAAAATGCGCAGGCATTACATCCGCATCACGCCCGGGGATAAGGTATTGGTCGAAATGAGCCCGTACGATCTGACCAAGGGACGGATTATCTATCGACAGCGATAACGCGAAGGGGTAGGTAGGGGATATACCGATCGGATTCCAATGGTGGACCGGTGATTGTAGTATTGTGGAATGTCGAAGATCCCCTAGGGGCGGATTGCGGATTGAAAGATAACACACATTCTTTTTCGTAAACGGGAGATCATTGCGCGAATGCGACGCGGATTTCCCTATGTATTGTTTTCAATCCGCAATCCGCCCCTAGGGGATCTTCGACATTCCACAATCCACAATGGAAACCTACGATAAGAAAACAAAAAAACGCGGCGGGAAAAATTTCCCGCCGCGTGAAAAAACGTCCGCGTCTGTTATTCCGGTTCCGGTTCGGGTTCGTATCCCGTCAGGAGGATGAAGCGGTTCGTGTTGAGGATCGGAATTCGCAGCGCCGCGGCCTCATTACGAAGTTTCGTATATTCCTGATACCGTTCCATTTGCTTCTGATAGGCCAGCTGGACGCTGTTGGGCGCGTCATCTTCCGGTTCGGTGGGTTTGGTCGGTTCCTCGCCCAGCACGATGTAATCGGTCTGGTAGCCGACTTCTTCTTCCACGACGCCGCCGGCTTTGCGGATGATGTCTTTGACCTGGTCCGCGCCGGTGGCGGAGGCGTTTCCGGTTCCGTGCAGGTCGAAGAGCCCCTTGACCACGAACACGTGCTTGCGGACGGGGTGGTAGGCGATGTTCGCCACGTCGTCGCCCACGACGATGGGGGCGTTTTTATCTTCCCGGACGATTTTACATTCGCTGAAGTTCTCGCTGACGTTCGTGACGACCAGGCTGCCCTTGATGTTTTCCTTCTTGACGCCCTTTTTGCTGTACACCGCCAGCGTCATGCCCGGCTGAACGTCGTCCTTTTTCCCGAGGTTGACGTAGCAGATGCCGGCGTTCCGCGCGATTTTTTCGATCTGCCCGTCGGCTTTGTTGACGACTTCGGTTTTCCGCATCCCGTGCATTTTTTGCAGTTCATCCTCGAGACGGCGGATTTTCTTTTCTTTTTCCCCGATCTCGAGCACGCGCTCTTCCAGCCTCTTTTCCTTGTCCAGCAGTTCCTGCTGGAGTTCCTTTTTGCTCTTACTGAGGGTCTCCTGCACCTCTTGGAGGGCGGAATCCCGCAGGGCTTTTTCCTCCGCGAGGGCTTTGTTGAGATCTTCGATTTTCCCGTTCCGCTCCGCCAGTTGCCGCTCATGCGTTTTCTGTTGGGCGGCGGCGGCCTGGGCTTGCTTCTCGAGGGCTTTTTCCTTTTCCTCAAGGTTCTTTTTCAAGCCCTCACCGGCGTTTTGCAGCTCCGCGATGGTCGCGGCGAGGGTTTCGAGTTCCTTCGCCAACCCGAAACGTCCCGAGGCGGTGATGGTCTTCACCACGGGATTTTCGTACGCCTTCTCCGCGACGCTGATCGCCGAAGCGGCGGGAAGGTTGGTCTGGCCGGTGATCCTCTGCACCAGGTCCTTCACGTCGTTTTTCAGTTCGTTGTTGCCGTCCTGCAGTTCCCGAACCTGTGTTTTGAGGGAAGCGTTCTGCTTCTTTTCCTCCCCGCCGCCCATGAATCCCAGGACGGCCAGGATCGCGGAAATCAGGAACAGAAACACGAACACGATCAAAAGATACGGGGGCGCACTACGACGTTGAACGACACGTGCCATCGCTACCTACTCCTCGACATGCATCTATAAGGTATCCACGGGATAAGGCGGGACCTTCGGCGTCATGCTGCGCCGACCCGGCGCCCGAGCTGACCTTACCCTAGTTCATCAAACCACTTGCAAGCAAGCAGTATGTCATGTTGTATCGGAGAACACAAGGAAAAAAGATGAGGGTTTTACCGGCTCTCCGAAACGCGTTCGGGGAACTCAGGACGAACACTCCACCGGCGGGTATTCCGTGCAGAGCAGTCGATACGGCGGGGCGTTTTCCTCGATGGCGGGAAATCGTGACAGGGGCGGGTTGAAACGGTTGTCGCGGGCGTCGTCGTTGACGCGCGACACCTCGCCGCCCAGCACCATCCCACTACCGGGCTCGGCGCAGAAATTGTGGTACAGGAAGGGCGGCAGGGTGATCGATTCGCCCGGATCGAGCGTGATTTTCCCGCCCGCGGGGACGGTGCGCTCGATCCCGTCGATCCCGACGACGACGTCGTTGACTTCGTCGATCTCCTCCGTGTCGGGTTCGGCGTTCCAGAGCTGAATGACGAGTCGTCCGCCGCCGCGGTTGATGATGTCTTCCATTTTCGCGAAGTGGAAATGCGTGGGGGTGTACTGCTCCTCGTCCGCGAGGAGAAGTTTTTCGCAGTAATCCTTGACCATCGCCGCCGATTCGCCTTTCGGAACCGCCTGGCCGTTGCGGATGGTGAAGGCGATCAGGCCGACGCGCGGAAAGTCGCCCGATCCGAAGTCGGTCACGTCCCAGCCGAGTTGGCGTTCGCGGATTTCATCCGCCTCCGCGCCGACGGAAGCCCACTGCTGGGGCGTCCAGTACGCCCAGACGGGCAGGTGGAAATTCTGTTCGGCGATAAACCTCTCCGCCCTCCGCAACGCCTCGTTGATCTCGCTTCGCTTCATCGGTTTGCTCCATGCAGCGCGGGAAAAGCACCCACAAGCGAGAAGACTCGCTTGAGCCACTATTTTTTCTGAATCGGCTGATTCAGCGTCGTGTACAGATTCTCATCCATCCGTCCGACGGCGACGACCGGCATGTCGGCCGTCCAGGCGAAGACGTTATCGTTGATTTTCACCACGCAAAGACGATACGTCCGGGCGGATTCGCCGTTTTCCCCGCGCGTCGTTACCGAAACCGTGATCCGATCCTTCGCGTCGGCGTAGGCCTTCGGAAGGGATGTTCCCAGGGCGCCGATCACGTTTGCCTTCAGGCCCGTGAGGGTTTTGAGAATTTCCTCGACGGTGTTTTCGTTCGCCGGTCCGGTGACGGGGGCCGCGAGCCTCCAGGCGTCGTCGTATTTCACCAGGACGTGGGAACCGTCAGGGCGATCGATCGTCATGCCGGGGATGTCGGCGTCCGGCGGGATCGGCAGGAGCAGTTTCGACCAATACTTCCTTGCCGGCGGAAGCACTTGATCGATCTCCTCGCGGTCCACAGCCGCGATGGCGGCAGCGCCGGCCGGTCGGCAGAACACGCTCTTTCCGTCGTCGCGGTTCCCGCCGATGCGCAGCGCGACGGGATCGCCGTTTTGCCGGTGCAGCGTGATCGTCGCCCGGGGGGAGGGAAGGTCCATCGCCTTGCCGGCGGCGGGGGTGATCCATTGATCGGCTTGTGCGTTCGAGAGCGTCTGGAGCAGGTGTTCCACCGCCTCGTCGTCCGCCGGTCCGGCGAACGGCTGGACCATCATCCAGACCCCGCCGTTGCGCCGCAGCAGAAGGGTGTTTCCCCGGTCGCGCTGGATTTGCACGCTGTTGACGTCGGCGGGATTGAACGTCAGCAGCATTTTCGCGCGGAGCGTTTCCAGGGGAGGCTGAAGGTCGTCGAGCATCGCCTCGGGCAGCGTGAAGACTTCGGGTTTTCCTTTGACCATCGCGCAGATGCTCTTTCCGCGATGATTTCCCAGCAGCAGCGTGAAGGATTCGGGCGTCCGGGGGGTTGGCGTCTCCTGATCCGTCGCGGGGGATTGCAGCGTGACGGTCACTTCCAGTTGAGGTTTGTCCAGGCCGTACTGCGCCACGTCCGTGGGCGATTCGGCGAGGAAACGCTCCGCCTTCAAATCGCCGGTGAGATTCGTCAGCAGTTTTCCGACCGCCGACTTTCCGGCCCGGGCGGTGACGGGTTCCACGATGTCCCAGCCGCCGAGGGTTTTCCGGAGGGTGTAGTTTTCCCGCCCCGCGACGTGTATGGAGGAAATCGCGTCGCGGCGCGCCTCCGGCAGGACGGCCATGTCGCGGTAGTCCTTGACGTCCAGTTGCAGCAGGTCGGCAAGGTCGCGCGGCACGACGTAGACCGGGCCGTTCTTGCCGACGCGAACGTAGGTTTCCTCGTCACCGCCGATTTTGGGGGCCGGCGAGCCGACCTGGAGCGTGTAGGTTCTCTCCGACGGTTCCACGAGGGTGACGGTCCACCGGGGACGGTCCAGGCCCATCGCCGTTTCGGACGGCGCGCCGTCGGCCAGGGCGCGGCGGAATTTCAGTTCCGAGAACAAACGGACGATCGGGTCGATTTTCTCCGCCCGGGTCGCCAGCAGGCGGGGTTCGATCATGTTCCAGCGATTGACGGGACGCACGAAGACGAGTTTTTCACCGTCGCGGGTTTCGACGGTGAGTTTTTTCGCTTCGCCCGTGGCGAGGGGGAAGACTCTCCCCGCCGGCGCGGCGGCGGCGGCCTGCTCGGCGGCGCGACGCCGGATGACTTTCCCGATCCAGACGCCCAACCCCGCGAGAACCAACAGAACGATCAGTACGATAGTAGTTTTCGGTTTCATGGTTTTCTTATTTATATCTAATGCTTCATGCTGTCATCTCCTCAGGAGCCCCAAGGGCCTGAGCGGAGTGAAGCGGAGTCGAAGGACCTTACGCCTGGCTACCCGTGAGGTCTTTCGACTGCGCTGCGCTTCGCTCAGGATGACAATCTTAATTGTTTCTTCTTCCTAGCTTTTTCTCCGGGCCATCATCACCACCAGGCCGACGACGATCACGACGGCAGGGAGGATCAGCACGCAGAGCACCCACACCGAGGTCTGCGTGACGGCGCCCATCGTCCGGACGGGTTCGACGGACGTGGGCCCCGCGGCGATGTACGATTCCTTCCCGACCAGCCAGTAGGCGGCGTTGACCACCAGGTCCGTATTGTCCAGCGGCGGGGGGGCGGTTTCAAATCCGCCCCGGTCCGTCAGCAGCGGGATCGGATTGGTCAGGAACGGATCGGTCAGGCTCAAACCCACGCCCAGGATCACCATCCGCGAGGCGGCGACGCCCTTGGCGGCATCGCCGGCGCGTGTGACAGCCGTCGCCAGCGTCAGGGGAACTTTCAGGTCGTCCTTGTCGTACCGCGGCTGAACCAGTCCACCGCGATTCTTCTCGATCTGCCCGGCGAGTTCCTGGATGTTCCCGGCGGCCCAGATATGGGTCATCGTTTCGGGGATCACCAGCACCGGCGTGCGGACGACGCCTTCGGGCGCGTCGGGGGTGTTCGTGATCGGGCACGAACCGGACCAGATCATCCGCCGCCCTT
>JAFGJE010000029.1 GCA_016929245.1 Phycisphaerae bacterium | reverse complement strand
GCCGCGCTCGACTTCCTTGATCCGCTTGACGGTATCGAGCTTGATCCCTTCCTCGTCCACGACGTATCCGCCGCTGTCGGACAGCGCCACGACCTTGCCGCCGAGTTGGTGGACTTTTTCCGTCGCGTAAATCGCCACGTTGCCCGAACCGCTGACGACGACGCGCTTGCCTTTCCAGTCCATCTTCAGATCCTGCAGAACGCGGGTCATGTAATACACCAAACCGTACCCCGTCGCCTCGGTCCGCACGAGCGAACCGCCCCACCCGATGCCCTTGCCCGTCAGCACGCCGGTGAACTTGTTGGTGAGCTTTTTGTACTGGCCGAACATATATCCGATCTCGCGGGGGCCCACGCCGATGTCGCCCGCGGGCACGTCGGAGTCTTCGCCGATGTGACGGAACAGCTCGGACATGAAGCTCTGGCAGAAGCGCATCACTTCCATGTCGCTCTTGCCCTTCGGGTCGAAGTCGCTCCCGCCCTTGCCCCCGCCGATGGGCGTGGTCGTCAGGGCGTTCTTGAAAATCTGCTCAAAGCCCAGGAACTTGATGATTCCCAGGTACACCGACGGGTGGAACCGCAGGCCGCCCTTATAGGGGCCGATCGCGCTGTTGAATTCGACGCGGAACCCGCGGTTGATCCGCACTTCGCCCTTGTCGTCCACCCACGGAACGCGGAAGATGACCTGGCGTTCGGGCTCGATCATCCGTTCGAGCACCTTCAGCTTCGCCAGTTGGGGATTCTTCTGCACCACCACGTCCACCGACTCGGCGACTTCCCGCACCGCCTGGTGGAATTCCGTCTCGCCGGGGTTCCGGGCGGCCACCACGCCCATGATCTCGTCAACAAAATAGCTGGACATTCGATACTCCTTCGTATCTGTCGTGTATCAAAGTGGCTTCCCGACCGGCCTGGATGTCATTTTCCATGCGCAACGAGAACCGGACAAGTGAAAACCGCTTTTTCCCGCATCGGACATACCCGCCCCGAAGACGTTTCAGGGCGGATGATCCCGCGTCCAATGCATCTCTGGTTGAATCACGATATTAATACCACAAAATTAAAGAATGTTAAAATTAGAAATACTAATACCAGGAATCATCGGGTAGAATAGGGTACGAAGATGGTTCCGGTTCGTTTTCCGGCGGGTGTAGGATCGACGGTCGCAACAGGAGTCGTATTGGAAACGGAATTGCGTTTTTTGATGTCACATTGTACGATTATATTATGGGAAATGTGGATAAACTCCTTGTACAAGTCCTGCGGGGCACATCCGACGCCAACATTCGTTTTCAGGATTTGTGCAATCTTCTCACGCACCTGGGATTTGAGAAACGAACCAAAGGAAGTCATACACTTTTCCGGAAAACAGGCGTGGAAGAAAAGATCAATCTTCAAAAAGACGGTAACAAAGCAAAACCGTACCAGGTAAAACAGGTTCGCACTATCATCGTGGAATACAAACTTGCCGGAGATGAGTAATGACTCGATATGAAATCATTCTATTCTGGAGCGAGGAAGACAAAGCCTTTGTCGCGGACGTTCCCGAACTTCCTGGTTGTATGGCCCATGGGGATACACAAGAAACGGCTCTGGCAAACGCCAAAGACGCCATAGACCTTTGGCTGGAAACCGCCAGAAAATGCAATGACCCCATTCCTCAACCCAAAGGACGTCGTTTATCCTTCGCCTGAAATCATTCTCGTAGCGGATTCTCTCCATGCCGCAGATTGACGCGAAACTCAGCACGGGCCTGATCGGGCTGGACCGGGTATTGAAGGGCCTGATCCCCGGGGACAATATCGTCTGGCAGGTGGAGGACGTCGAGGAGTACGCCCCGTTCGTCCCCCCCTTCTGTGCGGCCGCCCGGAAAATCGGAAGCCGCGTGATCTACCTTCGTTTCGCGGATCACCCGCCGCTGGTCGAATCCGGCCCGGACGTGGACATCCACACCCTCGACGCGTCGGAGGGATTCGAGTCGTTCGTCACGGCGATCCATCGCGTGATCGACCGGCACGGGCGCGGCGGGGCGTACGTGTTCGACTGCCTGAGCGGACTGGCGGAGCGATGGTACTCCGACCGGATGCTGGGCAATTTCTTCATGCTCACCTGCCCGTATCTCTACGACGTCGAGGCGCTGGCGTTTTTCTGCATTCGGCGGAATCGCCATTCCTACCACGCCACGTCCGCGATCCTGGAGACCACGCAGATTTTCATCAACGTCTACACGCACGAGGGCGCGACGTACGTCCATCCGCTGAAGGTGCTCGCCCGACACAGCCCGACGATGAACCTGCTGCACATCCGCAAAGGACAGGAGTTCCGCCCCGTCACCGAAAGCGCCGTCATCGGGGAAATCCACGCCGACGAGTCCTGGTCACGTCTGGAATCCGCCAGCCGCGAAATCGGCATCTGGAACAACACCTTCGAGCAGGCCGAGGAAATCCTGCGCCGTCGAAAGGACGGGCATCAAAACGAGCGGAAGGAGCGGGAATCCCTCCAAACCCTCCTGCGCATGATCGTCAGCCGCGACCCGCGCGTTCTGGAACTGGCGGAAACATACTTCACCCTGGACGACGTCGTGACGATCGGACGGCGCCTGGTCGGTTCGGGACTCATCGGCGGCAAGAGCGTGGGTATGCTGCTTTCGCGGGCGATTCTGCGGAAGGACAATCCCCGCCTGGGCGAGATGCTCGAACCGCACGACTCGTTTTACATCGGGTCGGACGTGTTTTACTCGTTCCTCGTGCGCAACGGACTGTGGTGGATTCGCAACTCGCTGCGCGATCCCAAAACGATTCTCGAAGGCGCCGGCCGCGGGCGACACCGCATCCTGCTGGGGAAATTTCCCGACGACATCCTCCGCCAGTTCGAGGACGTGCTGGACTACTTCGGCCAATCGCCGATCATCGTGCGCTCGTCGAGTCTGCTGGAGGACAACTTCGGAAACGCCTTCGCGGGCAAGTACGAAAGCGTGTTCTGCGCCAACCAGGGTCCGCGCCGCCAGCGCCTGGACGATTTTCTGGCAGCCGTGTTGACGATCTACGCCAGTTCCATGGGCGACGCGGCGCTGACTTACCGTCACGAGCGAGGCCTGCTGGAATGCGACGAGCAGATGGCGCTGCTGGTGCAGCGCGTCAGCGGACGGATGCACGAGCACCTGTTCTTCCCGCCGATCGCGGGGGTGGGCTTCAGCTTCAACCCGTACGTCTGGAACCGGAAGATCGAACCGCAGGCGGGTCTGCTGCGATTGGTGTTTGGCCTGGGCACGCGCGCGGTGGACCGCAGCGACGACGACTACACCCGTGTCGTGGCGCTCAACGCCCCGGACATCCGCCCGGAAAGCAACTTCGACGAGGTGCGACGATTCTCCCAGCGGCGCGTGGACGTGCTGGACCTGGAAGCCAACCAGCTCGTGGCGAAGCGGTTTCCCGAAGTCGCGAAGCAAAGCTCCGACCTGCCGATCGACCTGTTCGCCGGCCGGCCCGACGGTGTCGTCGGCGACGAAGCCGACGGCGTGCTGACGTTCGAGAAACTCCTGCACGAAACCGATCTCGTCCGGGACATGCGCGAGTTGCTGCAAACGCTGGAGCACGCCTACGAATACCCCGTGGACATCGAATACGCGGTGAACTTCCCGGAGGAGGATCGCGGGTACAAGATCAATCTCCTGCAATGTCGCCCGTTGCAGGTCAAGCGCCAGGGACCCGCCGGCGAAACGCCCGACGTTCCCCCGGAGCAGTGCATCCTCCGCGCCCACGGCGCGGTGATCGGTCAACGACGCACCAGCCGCGTGGATCGCGTCATTTTCATCGACCCGACGGAATACGGGCGCCTGCCGCTCAACGACCGCCACACCATCGCCCGCCGCGTGGGACAACTCGTGCACGCCTCGGACGATACTCCGCACCTGGTGCAGATGCTCATCGGCCCGGGACGCTGGGGCACGAGCAGCCCGGAACTGGGCGTACCGGTGACGTTCTCGGAAATCAGCCGCGTCTCCGTGCTCTGCGAAGTCGTCGCCATGCGCGAAGACCTGGTTCCGGACGTCAGCCTCGGAACGCATTTCTTCAACGACCTGGTGGAGTCCAACATCCTCTATTTCGCCCTGTTTCCCACCCGGCAGGAAAACCTGCTGCGGGAAGAGGTGTTTCGCAAGGCCCCCAATCGCCTGACGGAGCTTCTCCCGGAGGCGGGAAATTGGGAGCCTATCATCCACGTCAAAGACGCCGCGGATTTAGGGAACACCCCGCCGATCCTCCACGCCGACTTCCTGCAACAGGAAGTCATGCTCTATCAGCCGACTAGCGCATGACCCAGGTTTTGCGGACCAGGCGCAGGTCGGCGCGGGTTCGGCTCTGGGCTTCGGCGCCGACGTTGTACGTCAACGCCAGCGTCTTGGAAAGCGTCACCTTCGAGGTTTCGATCGTCTTGCCTTCCTCCAGCGGATCGGGCAACCGGATCGGTTCGGGCAGGTGAATGACGGCCGTCTCGCCGCTCAATCCGCCGAAGAAAATGGTGAACGACGCCGCCGCGGGATCAAAGTCCCGGAAGATCGCCACGCCGGTTTTGGCGTTGTCCTCGCCCTGGAGCAGTTTTCCGGTGATCCCCACCGTGTCTCGCAGCAGCGGATTGTTCCGCTGGGATTTGATGGTCTGGAACACCAGGGGATGAACGTCCTTCCCGGAAGGAACCAGTTCGCCGGTATTGGTGTACAGGGCGATTTCGGGAACGAACTGGTGATCCTCGCCCGAACGATTCGTCACGGTATACAGGAAATACCAGTATCGGCGGGGCGGGGCTTCGCCGGGGACATCCACCAGGATCGCCCGGGGGGTCTCGTAGCGGATATCGATCTCCCAGTCGACGGGCGCTTCGTTGGGCTCCGGAGCCGTGATCGCCGGCGCGACGAACCAGACGGCCGGCGTCGCCAGGCAAAGCAATACCACCATGCGTTTGTAGCTCATCATTCGTTCTCCTGCATCACCATAGGGTATTCGTTCCCCCGGAACAAGTCAACCCGCCCCGCCGGTGATTCTGGTTCTTTTGAGTATTCTTCGGTCAATAGCCGTCAAAATCATCCCTGAAAATACGGCGCCTTTTATGCGAGTGATGCTCGTGGCGCCTTCAAGCGAGTAGTGTCCGTGGCACCTTCAAGCGAGTCTTCTCGCTTGTGGGTGCCGACTTGTCGGTGCCGATAATGGAAAGAGCACCCACAACCGTCGAAGCGACGGTTGAAGGTGCCACAGGACTTGCTTGAAGGCGCCTTCCGATTGCCCCAAGGTTTTCCCCCCGCCTTGCCGATACAAAGGAAGATGGGGGCATTTGGATTCCCCAGGGACAAATGGTAAAAACCCCGCGACGGCGGGATGGAGAAGGATTATGAAACGGTATACGACGGCCGCCCTGTTGACGGCGGCGATCTGCGTTTTACTCACCGCCGGCTGCGAGGATATGAACGCGAAAAACACCAACCGCGGCGGAACGTACAAATCGCCCCAACCGGTCCACTTCACCCTCGGAATCGAGCAGGACGGGAAAAAGCTCCCCGTGGACAAACTCACCCATTCCGTGCGCCTGCGAAAGAAACCCTTCAAAATCGTCTTCTACTTCGAGAAGATGAGTTCGATGCTCGTGCAGGCGTCATTCGAGCCGACGCTGGTCCGCAAGGCCCAGGCGGGCGAAAGCATGGACCAGATCATTCGCCAGGACGGCACGATCGTGGAAGACCTGCTGAATCCGAACTTCACGCTCTACGTCTCGCGGGAGGGGTTGTATCACAACTGGCTGTACTTCGGCCCGAAAACCCACCGCTTCGACGCCGACAAGGGCGTGCAGGAAATCCCCGAAAAGGAAGGCGGCGGGTACTATTGCGTCCGGACGGTTCAACAACTCGACGAGGACGGGCAGAGCCTTACCATCGAGGATTGTCCGGAAAACAAAATCTACCTGCTGTTCTTCAAGGTGGACCGCGTCCCCGGAAGCCAACGCCTCGCCGAACGCCAACGCGACTGGTTGGTGCTGGATTTCGCGGAATAGAACAACGCATATCGATGGATAAAACAGCGCCGAGCGACAAGCCGATAGGATATCCGGCTTGCCGCTCGGCGCTGTTTCTTATACATGAATCAAGACCACTTCTTTTATTTCCCCGCCGCCTTCACGTTCCGTTTCATGTATTCCAGCACCACCTTCCCACGGTCGGTCAGGCCTTGCGGCGCCGGCGCGTCGCCGATGGGGCTGGGCGTGCCGTAACGAAGATAGGTGATGCCTTTTTCGTTCATCTCCGGCGAGGCAAGGGCGTGGAAGACTTCGTCTTTACCGTTCTTGTCCTTGCGGACGAGGTTCGCCTGGTCGCTGTTCACCAGCCGCCAGACGCCCGCCTCCCGCAGGGCGTGGTAGCTCCAGTCCCAGCCGTGCTTCTCGAAAATCTCAATCGAATCGCGAAGCCACCGTTGCGCATCCGGCGCCCACCGCGCGACGCTGAATTCGCCCACCCAAATCCGCACGCCGTATTTCTTCTGGAACTCGATCACCGGGGCCATCTCGTCCTCGATCCGCTTGGCGTCCCACATCCCGCCCCCGCTGTCGCCCGTTTCGCCGGGATAGGCGAAAATCTTCACGCCGTCGTACACGCCCTGGTGCGTGTATTCCAGCGGCTGATAGGGATGGAACGAGTAGATGATCTGGCGATAAGGATCCTTCAGCGGTGGGAAACCCTTGAATCCCCAGCAGAGCATTCCCGGGCCTGGCTCGACGACGATGGGATGCGTTTTGTCGATCTTGCGGATCTCGTGGATCACCTGCTGCGCCCACCTGGGCCAGTTGGGGGGATAGCTGGGATGCTTGTGCACGACGGACCATTCCAGCGGCTCGTTGAGAAGGTCGAACCAGATCACCTGGTCGCGGTTTTTGCAGACCTCCGCCAGGTCGCGCCAGCATTCGATCATCACGCGAAGATAGCTTTCGTCGTTCCACCATTGGATGGAATCCCAGTGCGGATTTTTTTTCGGATCGGGGTTCGGCGGGATCGGGGCGGGATGGTCGTTGGGAATCTGGTGCAAGTCGAGCACGACGGCCAGGCCCAGTTCTTTAGCGATGTCCAAACCCGGGGCAACCTTGGCGACCAGCCGCTTCCAGCATTGCAATTTCGTTTCGCCGGGCTGTTTCTGCCACTCCGGACACATCATATACCGCACCTTGTTGGCCTGCCAATTCTTCGCGGCCTCTTCCAGCGTTTCGCGGTCCAGATCGCTGATCGTGAATCCGCGATACTGGGTTTTCTTCGGCGGCGCGGCGAAAGCAAGAGAACAAGGGAATAAAACGATGCCCATCAAAAATAAATGTAACCATTTACGAAGCATAACGTTTCCTTACTGTAAATCGCATGAAGCGAATTTTTTATTTGGAAGCGGGGGCTGCCTCAGAGGCAGGTCTGTCCCTGAGGGAGCCCCGACAAGTCTTAATTTCATTGCTTACTATTTGTACTGTGTAAATTTCTAAAGATTTTTAAGTCATTTATACGATTATCTTTCCATGGGAATAGTCCCATGGAAAGGAAGCG
>JAFGJE010000028.1 GCA_016929245.1 Phycisphaerae bacterium | reverse complement strand
GATATGTCGCCGCTGTATTCAAAATATTCCCAAACCATCCGCACCCACAGAAAACTCCACGTCGGCATGATATGCCGCCAACTGCTTGGAACATGGCAATTCGTCAAATCCTTCTGCCGAAGCGATTCCGCCGCCAACCGAATGCATCGGCGTGACAGAAGCGTGTCGCCGAACGCGGCGTGGCAGACCAACGCTTCGATTCGCGCGTCGGCGACCCAGCAGGCCTGCTCGTACGTCGGGCAGTCGGTGAACGTGTCTTCCATGCAGCACAGCAGCGTGTGTCTGCCCGCCGTCCAGATATCGTTCAATACCGGATCACTGCATTCAAACGCACCGCGATTCTCGACGGGATAGTGAACGAAAATCGCCGAGACGTTCGGCCAGGCGGGGAGCTTCTTATTACCGCGTATCGTCAGCAGAAGATACCGCATACCGTAGTGATGGGCGGTTGTGAACGACTGCCGGCCTTCGCGCGTGACGTGACGAAAACCGACGCGATATCGGCCCGTGTATTGAGGCCTGCCGTCGCGAAAGGTCTCAAAGCACGTCGCGTCGATCACCACGCCCGCGGGCGCCGTGAGTTCCATCTCGAAATACGCATTGAGTTCCCTGCCGAAGTCGTACAGGACTTCCGTATCTCCTTCCTCGGTTTGAATAGCATGAACGATCATCGCCTGCACGTCCGGGCCGACTTCGGCGAAGTCGGGGGCGGCCTTGAAATGTATCAGCAAATCCTGATCGCGAATATCTTCGAGAGTTCTGGCTTTTTTCATCGCGGCAAACGTCGGATCGTCCGAATTGCAGGCTTTGCTACCATTGTCGGCGGGAATGCCAACGTAGATTTTGTCTTCCCAGGCTGGATCGACGGGATCGAACGGTCCCGCAACTGCCCATTCATCCTGGCCTAGCGGATTTCGTAGTGAAACGTCGGCTTCCGTATCGAGGATGATCTGAAAATCTCCCTGGTCGTGTGTGCCTTCGATAACGGCATAGAATATGTTGCTGCCTTTGCGAAGTTCGACCGTCTCCGTTTCATTGACCTCGATGCCGTTGAGATATCTACAAACGCAGCCGATGCCGTCGGGTTGAATCCAGCGGACTTTCTGGGCACGGGGAGATTCGATACTCGTCAAAACCGCACCGTTATAGATTTTAATGCCGCTTTTTGTATCGCCGGGCCGAAACGCGCGATCCAGGTTCAGAACCCGAATGAACTTCGGCGGACGCACGGTTCGAACTTCGCGGACGCTTTGCGCCGGAACCGTTTCATGCGCCAACAGCGGGATGTCGCGCGGCGTGAGTTTCCACGGCCCGTCGGCTATGCCCGCGACAATCTTCGCCGTCGGCCAACCCGAGTCGTCATATCCTGTTTCGCGCCAGCCGACGGGGTCATCGCGAGCATCAACGTGCTCCTCGTGGAAAAGCTGGCTGCACACGCGAGGACTGTGTCGGTTATACGTCGGATCGACGATCATCTTCCAGGAGTCGTCGCTGCCGATCACCTCGCCGTCGGCGTGCAGTTCGACGATCAGGCCCGGCTGAACGACGAGACTCTGAAACGTGCCTTCGCCGAAATGATGCGCGACGACGGCAATGACGTTCTCGCCCGGCTGAAGAAACTCACTCACGTCAACGCGGTCGTAAGCGTATCGCCGGGGAAACGAACGCGCCGGTCCGTCGGTTACCCAGAGGCCGTTGATCCATAAACGATACCGCGTGTCCGCGGAGATCAACAACTCCGCGTTCGAGACATCGCGCGGAGTAACGCATTTTCGCGCCAGCACGCGCAGATTGACAACGTTATCACATGTCTCCCGCAGCCAAATCCATTGTCCCTTGCCTGTCATGCGTTGGGTTCTCGACACGGAACATCCGCGTTGTCGCGACGTCGCGGGATTTCCAATGGACTGGGCGGCGGCGTGGTCGCGCCCCAGGCGGTCGGCGTTTCGGACAATTCCAGCCGCAGCGTCGCGCCGTCCTTTATTTCTTCATGTCGAATCCACGCCCGATCCAAAGGCCTGCCGTCGAGGCTAGCCGATTGAATAAAACGCCCTTCCTCCGCGCCGGGCGCTTCGATGACGAGACAATGATCCGTCCGTCCCAGGCGAATTTCCGTGCGCTCGAACAGCGGACTCGTCAGAAGATACAAGTCCTGCCCCATCACCGGATACAGCCCCATGGCAGAGCACATGAACCAGGCGCTCTGGCAGCCCATGTCTTCATTATCGCTCAGTCCGTCGCGCGTGGCGCGGAAATATTTCCGCAGGCATTCGTGCGCGCGACGGGAGGCTTTGTCGGGCCGACCGGCGTAAATATACAGGTACGGCACGTGAACCATGAATTCCTTGGAATGATATCGGCCGTCACGGAAAAAGGCGTCGAGATGTTCGACGAACGCCTTCGCGCCGCCATGCCGGGCGACCAGCCCCGCGAAATCGTGATGCGTACAGAAGGACCACTGCCTTCCCGTGCCCTCGTAGAAATACGGATCGTACCACGAATCCGGCAGGCAGGAATCCTGATCGAAGGATGCGACCCACTTGCCGTCGGGACGCTTCGGGGCGAAACAGCGAATGTCCTCCCGCCAGAGATTCCACAGTTTTTGAGAACTTTCGTAAAATGTCGCGGCCGTCTTCGCGTCGCCCAGGTGTTCGGCCAGCCGGCCGATGCACCAGTCCTGGTAGGCGTACTCGATATGGCGCGAGACGCAACTCTTCGGCACGTTCGTGGTGAGAAAACCGCGGTCCCGATATTCCGCCAGGTGTCGCCCGAAATAAAACGGATCGGGCGACTCGGATTCCGCGTTCTTCCGCATCTGCCGGAGGGCCTTGGTGTAGTCGATTCCTTCGATGCCCTTCAGCGCCGCTTCGCAGAACAGGATGTCCGCCGAGGAACCGCCCTGGATTTGCGCGCTGTGCCCGGCGATCCACGCGTCGGGCAGCCAGCCGATGTGATCGGCGACGTCCAGCAGGCTCATCAGCATCGCGGCTTCCAGTTCCGGGGCGAACAGACTGATGAGGGAATTGGCGTTCCGCACGCTGTCCCAGAGGCAGTAGTAGTCGGTGTAGTGTCGCACGTCCGACCGCCAGTACGGATTCTCGTCGTCGAATCCCAGGTCCGTCGGCATGCACAGCAGGCGGGTCATGGAGGTGTAGAACAGCTTTTTATGGTCGTCCGTGCCGCCGTGCACGCGGATGCGCCGCAGCCAGGATTCCCAGGTCGCTTCCGCATGCCGGCGGACGTCCTGAAAGGTTCGACCGAGGCTTTCGCGTTCCACGCTCGCGCGGGCCTGGGCGACGCTGACGAACGAGACGCCCACGTCAAGGGACACTTCCTCCGCCTCGCCGAAACTCAACGCCCCTCTGCTCTGGATGCCTTCGACAATGTCTGTTTCGACGACGACTCCGCTGTTGTTGGCCAGGAGTGTTTTTTGGATCGCCTGTGACGACCGCAGGAAGAAAAACACCGAATACGGATAGATGTGTCCCCAGCCGCCGCGAAGGTCGCATCGGCCTATGACTTCGTTGGGTGAGATGACTTCAAGATACCCGCCGACCGGATAGGCGAATTCCTTCGGCTCGGGTTCGGGAACCTGGATGACCGCGCCGGTGTCGATTTGAAGATTCGCCGCGACACCGACGGGGAAATGATAGACGTGCCGTCCCACGCGCGGCGTGGAGGTCAGTTCCACGCGAATCTTCGCCGGTACAAGCGTTACGGTGTAATACCCCGCGCCGGCCTGCTCATCGGTTTTGTCATATTCTTCGGTGCATATTTTCAACGGGCCGACGAACGGCGTGACGCCGACGTTTCCGTATCGCCCGCCGCCGCCGGTTCCGCTGACGTGCGTGTGCGTGAAGCGGACGATCGGCTGGGCGGAGTCGTAACCGCTGGACTTCTGGGGGTATTTCGTGTCCGGGCCCAACCGGACGATGCTGTGCGGCAGATACGGGCCGGGGAGACAATTGGCATTACCATCCACGCCGATGAACGGATCCACATGTGATACCAGGGAATGCATAACGACTCGCGTTCCTCCGAAGGTTATTTAACAAGTTACACCACGAAAACAGTGAATCAAGATAACGATTATCATAGCAATATTAAGATACATGTCAATATACATGTACCATAAAAATATGGATTTAAAAAATTGAATTACGATTCAGAAGCAGAAAACAGGTCCTTCGTGAACCAATTCAGGATACATCAAACCGCGACGGAAAAATATAAATGATTTATCATCATTGATAACAGATATTTATATCTATTATTCTATTTTGCTGTTTTGTGACCAATATTGCTATATCTTTCTTGACAGTATCATAATCCCCGTGTAAGATAATAGGAGATATGGATACATGTACGGATACATCTTATCAAAGCTATGAATCCCTGACAGAGGAACTTCGGAGACTCATTTCGTCCAGTAAAGTCGACGTCGGTGAATTGATCGGAACGGAGCAGGGTTTCGTGCGTCAGACCGGCCTGAGTCGCAAGTCCGTTCGCAAAGCCATTGCGGTTCTTGTGGGCGAGGGACTTTTGGAACGCAGACCCGGCAAGGGCGTGTTCGTCTGCCATCCCGGCGCCGCGACGCGAACGGTGCAGGTGATCATTCCCAATATCGAATTCGCCAGCAGTGCGCAGATCGCCCGCGGGGCGCACACGTTCGGCTGTTCGCGCGGTGTGCAGGTGCAAATTTACGACGCCCACGTGGACGCCACCCAGGCCGCGGACGTGGTGAAAAAGCTCCCCGCCAGCGGAATGAACGGCGCGATTATCACGTCGTTCCATCACCCGGAATTCGCCGAGGCGATCTGCCGGCTGAAAATGGCGGACTTCCCCGTCGTGCTGGTGGACGAACAACTCGAAGACGTCAACATTCCTTCCGTGGTCGCGGACAACTACGCCGGCGGATACGCCGCGGGGGAACATCTGCTTCACGCGGGACATACGCGGATCGGGTACGTCGGTCCGATGCAACGGCGAACCGTTCGTCATCGGGCGGAGGGTCTTCGCGATGCCGTCCTGGACGCGAAACGGCCCTTCGATCGCTCCCTCGTCAGGGACACCGGGCCTATCACGCCGGAAAACCTTCGCGCCGCGACGCACGAACTGCTGCGGCGGGAGAATCCCGTGTCGGCGATTTTCTTCTACTGCGACGTGATCGCCGTGCAGGCGTATGAATACATCGAGGAACTGGGTCTGGCGGTGGGACGCGACGTGAGCGTCGTGGGATTCGACAACGATCCGTCCGGCGCGTACGTCAGGCCGAACTTAACGACCGTGGAACAACCCTGGACGCGAATGGGCGCCGCGGCGATGGACATGCTCCTGAAGCAGATACAGTTGCCGCCGGCGAAACGATTCGAGGCCGGTAAACCGGAAGAACTGCACAAATCCTTCGAAACGCGGCTGATTTCGCGCGATTCGGTCCGCGGTGTTTAAAATATACGCAATAAAAAGTCGGATGTGGAATCCGAAGGTTTTTTATTACAGGAAGATGAACGGAACATTTCTTGAAAGGAGAAAGCAATGAAAACGAGGATTTTTTGGAGCCTGCTGATCGGACTATCGCTAACCGGTTTGGCGTCGGGATCGGTGATCTTTTCCGATGATTTCAACCTGGCGGACGGAAGCGACATCGACTCGACCAAATGGGATATTACCAAGGAAGGATCGAGTGTCGCGAGAATCGACGCCGGCACGGGAAACGGCAAAGCCGACCTCCAGGGAGCATATGACGGTAGCTGGAGAGCGGCCCAGATTTATTCCAAGGTCGGTGGAGATTTCCTGACGACGGGGAATACGGTAACCTACACCGCGAAAGTTGCCCAAACCGCGGGAAGCAGCAATTCTGCTGCTATTTTCGGCGTCGGTGGCGGAAGCTGCGTGGAGTTTACGTCCTGGGCAAGCGGCAACCTGGAATTAAAAGTTGGCGGTTCCTCCGTTTGGAGTGGCGCCTGGAGCGACAAAGGTACACTGACCGACCTTACGATTGTCCTGACGCCGACAACATACGATATTACGTTGGGTAGTGTACTAGACGTTTCCGGTTCACACTCGATTACCTCCTCGGACGGCAAACTCAAGTTTGTGAGTCTTTCGATCGGATCGGGATGGTGTCATACGTATGTGGATGATGCCGTCATCAACGAAGTTCCCGAACCGACGACCATGGGCCTGTTGTCTGTCGGCGGATTGGGCGTCTTGCTGCGTCGAAAACGGTAAAACGATTTTGTCTACGTAAACCGATGTATATAATGGATGAGGCGGCACACGGGGAGATCCCGAGGGATCTTCTCGTGTGTGCCCGTCTATTCGGAAAACGAGACCGGTGGATGAATCTACGAAGTGAATCAATGCATGGACGACATCGAAGCGGTTTCACACTCATTGAGCTTTTAGTCGTTATCGCCATCATTTCCCTGCTGGTGTCGATTCTTCTTCCCAGCCTGACCAAAGCGAAGGAATTGGCCAGGGAAGTGGTCTGCATGAATAACATCCGTGGAATCAACATGGCCTTTAACTATTTGTACTGTGTAAATTTCTAAAGATTTTTAAGTCATTTATACGATTATCTTTCCATGGGAATAGTCCCATGGAAAGGAAGCG
>JAFGJE010000027.1 GCA_016929245.1 Phycisphaerae bacterium | reverse complement strand
TTGCAAGATTTTATCATTACAAACGGCATAAGTTATTGGCTCCGCTAAGGAGTAAAGAACGAAAATGAAATTACACAGTAAAACTATCTTCTTGGATAGTAGCCCCAGGCGCAAGCCTGGGGAATAGAAACACCGTTTCTTTCCGAGTCCCGTCAGGGACGATTGAAACGTTCAATCGCCCACAGGGGGCTCTGTGGAATGACTTCACTCTTGTCCCCGGGCTCGCGCCCGGGGCTACTTTCAATCGGACAAAAACGTAACTCTCCATCAAACAGCATGGTAATAGGTTACGAAAGTTATGAAAAAAACTTATCACTCCCAGCACCAGTATTCCTCTTCCAGGGGGTAGGGAGTTTCCCATGAAACATGCCAGTCAAACCAGAGGTAATTCGCGCCTTCATTATGCCGATTGTCGATACCGTCTTTTTCCGGTGGTTCAACGGCCATCCCCTGATGCATGACAACCTGTTCATTCCCCGACCATACCCCACCACTTAAAACCGTTCCGCGAAAACTTCCCTCAAGGATAGCCAGCTTTTCAGAAGGATTCTTAATCCGCTTATACTCCTCAATAATCGGAGGATTGACATTGGACCATTTCATCCACCAATAATTCGCTCGATAACTTAATCGAATATCTTCCCTCGGTGAAATATCACTCGGACATACAAAAATGGTTTTACCGCTGTCATTCCAAACGTTTTCTCCCAGGCGTTTGCACCACGGCATACCGGTCAGAGCGTCGTATCCCGTCGGGAGAATACGTTCGTTGTCCTCAAGATAAAACTCAAACGCCATCCCCATCTGTTTCATATTCGTCTGGCAGAGAACCTGCCTCGCCAGTTCCTTGGCCTTCGTGAGAGAAGGAACCAGGATACTCACCAGCAGGGAAATGATGGCGATGACGACCAAAAGTTCAATCAGGGTAAACGCGCGCGAAAAAGGTTCCTGACCCCTTTTTTTTCTTTTTCTTCGCCGGCCGGGTTGTGGTTCTCTGAAACTCATATCCATCCGCGTTTTATTATAGGCATTCCGAGGGATAATTTTACCGTCGAAATTCCTTCTTCTGTCGCACACGTCGCAAGACAGGCGGAGGAGGGACGACGCGATCATCGTCCCTCTCCACGCCCGACGGGAAAAAAGGAACTGCACATTCCTTTTCGTTTTTCCGAATCGCGAAACATCGCATGAATCACGCGGGAACACGTCCGGCAATTCGGCAACGTTCCGGACTACCGGCTGCGCCGTCGCAACAACGCCAATCCGCCGGCTGCCAGCAGAACCATCGTCGCCGGTTCGGGGACATAGGTGACGCCGTCGAACCAGGAACGGCCGCCGGAGTCGCTGTCGTCGACATAGACACGGAAGGAACCGTCGGTAACGGTGACCTGGCCCAGCAACGCCTGATACTCCAGCAGGTCCGCTTCCCGGTAGTTGCCCGTGGCCGTCCCGTTGTCCTTGTTGTAGTTCGACAGCGACCCACTGGTAAGGCCCATATTGATATTCCAATCTTCCTTGGCCCAATAGACCCCGTAAACGCTGTACGTGCCGTTGGCCAGACCGCTGACGGTCATCGTCAGCTCCGGACAGTCTTCGCTGGTAGCCTCTCCGTAATACGCCGAGAGATCGTGAACGTCGCCGCCGGGATTGACCAGGCTCAAATCCAGTTCGCACCACAGATTGTCGTAATCGTCATTCGCCGAGGTAATGGCGCTTCCGGGTGCTAGATTGGACGACGTCGCGTCGACGTACGTTCCGATGAGATCGGCGTTGGCGACGGCGGCGGACATCACGGCTAGACCGAACATCACCAACATCATTCCTGACCATTTGTTTCTCATTTTCTTACTCCTTCTAAAAAACCCTTCTTCTTACTTACCTTATCCAGAGCCGACTCCGCGAAGGCTCTCATTTCTTATTCAGTTTCATTCGCGTCACCCCGCCGGGGTTGCGTCGGGTGAACACCCATTCCTGCGCCAACTCGGCCGCCTTGATGAGCATCTCGCCCGTGCGGGCGGCCCATTCCAGAACCTCCAGCCGGGCATACATCATGCTGCGCTCACTGGGAGCGTCACTGCGTAACGTGGCGACACGCACGTTTTTGCACGCCTCCGCCAGGGGCGTCTGGGCGACGACGTAATCCAGAAATTCGTCCTGCGTGCAGAACAAAGCGTCGTAGTGTCCTTCCTTGAGAATTCGTTCGACATACTGGGCGTATTCCGGAACGTCGGAATAATCCTCATTGCCGATGTTCCGCACGATCCGTCGCGAAATCGGCAATTGCACGAACGTGACATCCCTTCCGCGACCCAGGTCACGGGCGGCGGATTCGATCCCGGCGGTGATATCCTCGTAGGAACTGATCCGCAGGTTGTCCATAACCACCAGCAGGCGCTTGGAGCCCATCTGCTCCAGGAGCGTCTGGGCGATATCCCTCCCGCAGGCGGTGTAATCCAGCAAGACCGTCGGAAGATCCGCGTCCGGCAGGAGACGGTCGACCAGAACGACCGGAATCTCGCGGGACAATTCCGTGAAAAATTCTCCGTTGGGATCGTCCGTCGTCGGCCATACGATCAATCCGCGGGCGCCGTTGGCGACGAGATGTTTGGCGAGATGTTTTTCCGCGGACGCGTCGTCCTGGGACGACAGGACGACGGCGAAATTCGAGTGCTTCGCCAAGGCTTCGTGAATGTATCCCGCCAGGAACGAACCGAACATCTGTTCGCGGGTGTAGGGGTGAATCGCACCGAAGAGAATGGCGGCCTTTCCGGCGCCGGCCTCATCCAGAACCACCATCCCCCGCCCGACGTGGGTGGCGACCAATCCGTCCCGCTGCAATTCCATCACCGCCCGCTGGATGACGTTGAGACTCACACCGAATTCCCTGGAGAGCATCCGCACCGGTGGAAGACGGTCGCCGGGGGTGTACTGTCCGGTCGAAATCCGTTGCTGGACGGCCCGCGCCACCTGCTGAGCGAGCGAAACGCGATTTCCTGCGATGACTTTGGACATGAGCGTCCTTTATAATACTATAATACACTTTCTTGTCAATGATTTTAATGCAAAAATACAGATTGTATTATTGTATTTTAATAAATGGTGTATATTTTGTCAATCACCAAATTTGCCGTTTTTGAATAAAAAATATAGCGACAAAATTGGTTTATCATTCTAATATCAAACATATATGTCATTGCAATAGACTAATAATTACATTTTTGTATCATTCGCCTATCACTTCCAAATCAATCAAAACTCTCCTATACTATTATATTTAATATACTTATAAAATTTTTTACTTTTTGGCACGACGAATGCAAATAGCCTCACATAAATGCCGAGTGGGATCGGCTGTAGTTTTTTTCAGGAAAGAGCAAAAGACATGAAACGCCGAACCAGAATACCAACGAATCCCTGGGTACGAACACTTACGATCATGGCGATGGTGTTGTGTTTCACCGCCGCCGTCGGGTACGCGGAGGGGAACCAAACGCCGGCGACAACGGCTTCCCTGACGGAGACGATTCATCAGATGACTCTCGGCGTGGACACGTTGTGGGTGACGATCGCCGCGATGCTGGTGTTTTTCATGCAGGCGGGGTTCGGGATGGTGGAAGCCGGGTTCATCCGCGCCAAGAACACCTGCAACATCCTGACGAAAAACTTCCTGGACTACAGCCTCGCCAGCCTGATGTTCTTTTTCGTCGGATACGCCTTCATGTTCGGCGAGGGTTCGTTCATCGGCGGGAATGGATTCTGCCTGATCGGATGCGACGAAACCGTCGGAACCGTGCAGATCTGGGCGTTCTGGTTCTTCCAGGCCGCCTTCTGCGGCGCCGCGGCGACCATCGTCGCCGGCGGGATGGCGGAACGCATGAAATTCCCCGCGTACCTGATCTACACCGTCGTCATCAGCGCGCTGGTCTACCCGATCGTGGGACACTGGATCTGGGGCGGCGGGTGGCTGGCGGAAATGGGCTTCAAGGACTTCGCCGGATCGACCGTCGTGCACGCCACCGGCGGGTGGGCGGCCTTCATCGGAACGATCCTGTTAGGGCCTCGACTGGGCAAATACGTCAACGGAAAAGCCAAAGCCATCGCCGGACACAACATTCCCCTGGCCTGCCTGGGCGTGTTCATCCTGTGGTTCGGATGGTTCGGGTTCAACCCCGGTTCGACGGTCGCCGTCGGCGACGGCGCGGACCTGGCGCTGGTGGCGATGAACACGAACCTCTCCGCCGCCGCCGGCGGAGTCACCGCGATGATCGTCGTGTGGATTCTCGTGGGAAAACCGGACCTGTCGATGACGATGAACGGCGCGCTGGCGGGACTGGTCGCCATCACCGCCCCGTGCGCGTTCGTCACGCCGACGGCGGCGATCCTGATCGGCGCGATCGGAGGCGTGATCGTCGTTCTCGGCGTGCTGCTGCTGGATCGCATTCGCGTGGACGACCCCGTCGGGGCCGTGCCGGTCCACGGAATGAACGGGCTGTGGGGCACGATCGCCGTGGGACTCTTCGACGTCAACGACGGGCTGTTCAACGGCGGCGGCGTGAAGCTGCTGGGCACGCAGATCTTGGGAACCCTTACCGTCTCGCTGTTCGTGATCGTCTCCATGGGACTGGTGTTCCTGGCGATCAGGAACACCATAGGACTGCGCGTCAGCCGGGCCGAAGAACTGCGAGGACTGGACATCGGCGAACACGGGATGGAATCCTACGCGGGATTCCAGATCTTCGTGACGGAATAAAGAATTGTGGATTGTGGAATGCGGACTTGTGCCATAGGTATTGCGGAATAACAACTCAAAACCAACCGCAACAGCAATAGAAAATAATTCTTGGGAGCAACCTAGAAACGAGAATTGCAATGAAACTGATTACCGCCTACATTCAGCCGGAGAAACTCAACGACGTCAAGCAGGCTTTGTATGCCGCCGAGGTGTACAAACTCTCCGTGACCAACGCCCTGGGCTGCGGGCAGCAGAAGGGATACCACGAAACCTACCGCGGCGTGGATATCGAAGTGAACCTGCTGAAGAAAATCCGCCTGGAGATCGCCGTGAACGAAGATTTCGTTCAGCCGACCCTCGACGCCATCGTCCGGGGCGCGCGAACGGGCAATATCGGCGATGGAAAGATTTTCGTCACCGCCCTGGAGCGCTGCGTGCGTATCCGAACCGGGGAAGAAGGAAACGACGCTATCGGGTGAAAGCAAAAGATTTATTGCAAATATGTCGCGTTAAGACCTTATATATTACATTATTGTAAATAAAGTTCGTTTTCACTTTTTCGACCGGTTCTTTAATTTTTTACAATATAGCATCTTACAAATACTTGATCTTTTGGCACACAAGATGCTAATAGGAAACTGTATGGGAGTTCTGCGCTATGGAAAGTTCGTCGCGACTTCCATACCATACGTATTTCGGAACAACCGTAGCGGGATCGGCGCGAGCCGACGGTAAGACAATCAGCCGGCAAGAACCAAGGAGTATGATCCGATGATCAACGCGATGAAACGGCAGGAAGCCGTCCAGGCCATCAGTGAAACCCAGCCCAAGGGCGGGAAAGTCAACTATACCGACTCCCACGTGCGGGAGATTTACGCCGAGCACGTCTTTAACGAATCCGTGCAGCGGCAGCGCCTGCCCAAGGACGTCTTCAAGAAACTCCAGAAGACCATCAAGGCCGGCGACGAACTGGATCCGACGATTTCCGATTCCGTCGCGCTGGCGATGCGCGACTGGGCGATCGAGCACGGCGCGACGCACTTCACGCACTGGTTTCAGCCGATGACCGGTTCGACGGCGGAGAAACACGACAGTTTCGTCACGCCCACCGGCGACGGAGACATCCTCGCGCAGTTCAGCGGGAAGGACCTGGTCCGCGGCGAACCGGACGCCTCCAGCTTCCCCTCGGGAGGCCTGCGGGCGACCTTTGAAGCGCGCGGGTACACCGCGTGGGATCCGTCGAGTCCCGCGTTCATTCTCGACAACCCCAACGGCGCGACGCTCGTGATTCCGACGATGTTCGTCAGCTGGACCGGCGAGGCGCTGGACAAGAAAACCCCCCTGCTGCGCTCCATGGACGCCCTGAGCAACCAGGCGATCCGCCTGCTGCGCCTGTTCGGAAACACCTCCGCGCAGCGCGTGTTCACCACCATCGGATGCGAGCAGGAATACTTCATGATCGACCGGCACTTCTATCTGAACCGTCCCGATCTGGTCAACTGCGGCAGGACGCTCTTCGGCGCCAAGCCCCCCAAGGGACAGGAGCTGGAGGACAACTACTTCGGCGCGATTCCGGAGCGCATCCTGTCCTTCATGGCCGAGGTGGAATACGAACTGCTGCGCCTGGGCGTTCCGATCAAGACGCGCCACAACGAAGTCGCCCCGGGACAGTACGAACTCGCCCCGACGTTCGAGACGGCCAACCTCGCCACGGACCACCAGCTCCTGACGATGGAAATCATGCGGAAGGTCGCGGGGCGGCACGGGTTCACCTGCCTGCTGCACGAAAAACCCTTCGCGGGCGTCAACGGAAGCGGAAAGCACAACAACTGGTCGATGAGCACCAACGAGGGGGAGAACCTCCTCGAACCGGGCGACACGCCCCACGCCAACGCCCAGTTCCTGGTGTTCTGCGCCGCCGTCTGCCGCGCGGTGCACAAATACGCCGGTCTGCTGCGCCTGACCGTCGCCACCGCGGGAAACGATCATCGTCTCGGCGCCAACGAAGCGCCCCCGGCGATCATCAGCATCTTCCTGGGCGAACAGCTCCGGGACGTCTTCACGCAGCTGGAAACCGGAACCATGAAGAGTTCGAAGAAGGCCGACTCCATCAAGATCGGCGTGTCCATGCTGCCGAAGCTCCCGCGCGACGCCGGCGACCGCAACCGCACCAGTCCCTTCGCCTTCACGGGAAACAAGTTCGAGTTCCGCGCCGTCGGATCGAACCAGAACCCCTCCGGTCCCAACACGGTGCTCAATACCATCGTCGCCGAAAGCCTGGATTACATCTGCACGCGCCTGGAGTCGGCCGTCAAGGGAAAGACCGACCTGAACGCCGCCGTCCAGACGCTGCTTCCGAAGCTGATCGCCGAGTTCAAGCCCGTCCTGTTCGACGGGGACAACTACTCCGCCGAATGGCACGCCGAAGCGGAGAAGCGAGGCCTGCCGAATTACACGAATTCCGTGTCGGTCATTCCGCTGGCGACCTCGAAGGAATCCGTCGAACTGTTCCGGAAGTACGGCGTCTACAGCAAGGTGGAACTGCACAGCCGCGAGGAAATCCTCCTGGAAAACTACACCAAGACCGTCAATATCGAAGCCGAAACCGCCTCGATGATGGCCCACACGATGATCCTCCCGGCGGCGTTGAAGTATCAGACGATCGTCGCCGAGGCGATTTATTCCGCCCAGTCCGCCGGTGTCGAGACGCCCGAACAGACGGAACTGCTGAAGGAAGTCGTCGAAGCGGTGGGCGCATTCCGCAAGGCCGCCCTCGTCCTGGACAAGGTTCTCGACGACGCGCCCCACGGAAGCGCCCCCAAGGCCGCGAAGTACCAGTGCGAAACGGTCATCCCCGCCATGACGGAATTGCGCCGCTGGGGCGACATCCTGGAAACCCTCGTCGACGACGAGCTCTGGCCGTTGCCGACCTACCGCGAAATGTTGTTCATTCGGTAAGACGCCACAACCACCGCGAACAACCAGGAACGGCAATCCGATAACCCGCATCGGTTTGCCGTTCCGCTTTTTTTCACTCAACATTCCCGTGAATGATATTGATTCTGATCGTGATTCAGCGTTTCTGCATACAATCCAGAGCGACACTCAGAGACGGAGAACACGGAGAAAACAAGAGAAGAAAAATCAAAATATATCTTCTCAGTATCTCAGTAACTCAGTGTCGGATTTGTTGTTTCTTGAGTTTGCAAAAAACGGTCGCTCGATTCTCGCCATCTCGTCCGGTTCATCGTCTTGCGGATAAACGTCTTTCCATGGTACACTTGTAATTTCCATGTCCACGGCGGCGAGTACAACCTGGCAGATGCTTTCGCAGAACACCCGCGGGAAGGAACTGCCCAAAGGTCTGGACGCGGCCTGGGATCGGGCGGCCGGGGTGGTCCGGCGGATGAGTCTGCACACGAAGGCCTACCTCGCACGGGCGCAACGGGTGGTGAAACTGGAAGGTCAGTATAAGGACGTCGCCGACGCGGCCTTGCGGGGGAAGCTCTTCGAGTTGCGGGAAACCTTTCGCCGGGAGCGCGACACGGCGGAGCACCTCGAACACGCCTTCGCGATGATCCGCGAAACCGCCAGCCGGCAGGTCGGCATGAAACCCTTCCCCGTGCAGATCGCCGGAGCGATGGTGATGTCCGAAGGCGGAATCGCCGAGATGGCCACCGGCGAGGGAAAAACCCTCACCGCGACCCTCCCGGCGGTCATCGCCGGATGGCGCGGGCGGGGGTGTCACATCGTGACCACCAACGACTACCTCGCCAAACGCGACGCCGAGACCATGGGACGCATCTACCGCGCCTGCGGGGTGCGCTGCGCGTATATCGAACAGGAAATGGCCCCGCCCGACCGAAAACGCGCCTACCAGGCGGACGTGACGTATTGCACGAACAAGGAAATCTCCGCGGACTACCTGCGGGATCGCCTGGCGCTGGGACGGATCAAGTCGCTTCCGGAGGCGCTGCTGGCGAAAATCGCCAAGGGCGCCGGATCGGGCACGGACCGCCTGGTGCAGCGCGGGTTGTTCCACGCCATCGTCGATGAAGTCGACTCCATCCTCATCGACGAGGCCGTCACACCGCTGATCATCTCCGGGGAGGCCCCCAACGCCGAACAGGTGGAGGCCTTCAACGAGGCCGCGCAACTGGCGGCGCAACTGGAACCCAAGGCGCATTACAAGATCAATCCCCGCTACCGCGAGATCGAATTCACCAACGCGGGTCGGCGGAAACTCGCGGAACTGGCGGCCCCGCTGGGCGGCGTGTGGAGCGGGGCGCGACGACGCGAGGAACTCGTCAACCAGGCGTTAACGGCCCGGGTGTTTTACCAGCTCGAAAAGCAGTACGTGATCCAGGAAGACAAAATCGTCATCGTGGACGAATTCACCGGCAGACTCATGCCCGACCGCGAATGGCGCGACGGACTGCACCAGGCGGTCTCCGCCAAGGAACAACTGGAAGTGCAGGCTCCGAAGGACACCTACGCCCGGATCAGCTTCCAGCGGTTCTTCCGGTTGTACCGCCGGCTGTGCGGCATGACGGGCACAGCCGCTGAAGCCCGCACGGAATTCTGGCAGATTTATCACATGCCCGTCGTCGTGATTCCCACCAACCGCCCTTGCATTCGGACGATGAACCCCGACCACGTCTACGCCACGGAAGACGCCAAATTCACCGCGATCGTCGAGCGCATCGAAACGATGCACCGCGCGGGACGCCCCGTGCTGATCGGAACGCGCAGCGTCCGCACCAGCGAACACATCGGGCGGCTGCTCGAAGCGAAGGGTCTGGATTGTCAGATTTTAAACGCCGTGCGTCACAAGGAAGAGGCGGAAATCGTCGCCCAGGCCGGCCAACCCGGACGCATCACCGTGGCGACGAACATGGCCGGTCGCGGAACGGACATCAAACTCGGTCGCGGCGTGGCGGAGATGGGCGGGTTGCACGTGATCGCCACCGAACGCCACGAAGCCAGGCGCATCGACCGGCAGCTTTTCGGGCGTTGCGCCCGCCAGGGCGATCCGGGCAGCGCCGAAGCGTTCGTCGCGCTGGAGGATGAACTCGTCGCGCGGCACACCCCGCACCTGGCGAAATCCCTCCAAAAACGCCACGGGAAGACGAAGACGACGGAGATTTCCTCGAAATGGAATCACCGCCTGTTCGACCACGCCCAGAAAAAAGCCCAGCGCCAGGCGCTGCGACAGCGAAAAGGCGTGCTCAAAAACGACGACTGGCTCGACGAATACCTCGGCTTCGCCGGAAGGGAACATTGAACCACCGGATTGAGGGTGCATTTTTCCGAAAGTCCGGCGTACCCTCAAAGGAACGAAAACGGTTTATACGGCGGCTTTTTCCCCCTGCTCCGTAACAAAGGAAACGCCATATTCAAGACTCTCCACCACACTGGGGATAACAGAAGAAAAAGACAAACGTTCCACAACGTCGGCCCCGAACATATGAATGACCTTTGCCCAGAATGCACAGGAAGCGGAATGGGAGAAACTTACAATTCCGGTAAAATCAAGATTGATTTTATCTTCTTGACGCAAAAAAACTTCTATATTTCTAAATAAAGCATTTCCATCCTGCGTACCAAGAATCGCATCCGTGTTTTCCATGATCTCCGAAATTCGAATTTTCGTATCATTGGCCAAGACGAATCCTCCGTTGCTGCGGCTTGAGTACAGTATCATTATATTTTCGAATACCGCTATAGTGTATTGTAACAATGATTACCGTCCCGTGCCAGGAAAATTGCATGGGGCGAATATCCACTTTCCCAGCGCGTCGTAATCGTAGGGCATTACCGGAATGAAGAGAAAAAATTCCACCCACGGATTGAGTAATCATATCAATCTGATGTAATCCCTGACCGACATTTCTTGGATCGCCATATTCATTTTTCTTTCCAATCGCTCCCGTGACACCCGGCATCACGGCAAGTCGCAACGCTTCTTTGTCATCAGGAATGTTCAACCGCGAATTTTCGCTGAGACTTTCCCGAATCCCTCGTCCTGAATCCGCAATGGAAATTACATACTCCCTGTCCCCAGGAGAATACCGATAGGACTGCGCCACGGCAAAACCACATCGCTCATCGCGAATACCGGAATGATCGATGATATTATTGATGCTCTCATAAAGACAATTATCCAGGTCGGATCTCGCCTGTTGAAATCGTTCTCCGCCACAAATGCTATTGGCTAAACCTGTGGAAATGCGTTTGGTATCACTTCCAAGTACAATTTCCTTCATGGAAGCAAATCGCCCTTTTTCCGTGTGTCTTTTGAAATCTTCATCCTCATAGACTTTAAAAAGGTTAAAAAAGTTCATTCGTTGTAAATATGAGAAAGGCATACATTTCGGGGCATCCTGAATAAGAATCCTCCTTCCATCTCTCAACCAAGAATCCATTAAAGCAGCCAGGGAGGCGATTCCCGCCGGTCGGACAAATTTGAGTTCTCGAAAATTAACAACAATGTCCTGACCTTGAGTCATAGAGTGCATACTTGCCATAACTCTCATCAAACTTGAGAAATCCAATTGTCTGGGTAATCGTATTTCCAGCATATCAATATTTGTACTGTGTAAATTTCTAAAGATTTTTAAGTCATTTATACGATTATCTTTCCATGGGAATAGTCCCATGGAAAGGAAGCG
>JAFGJE010000026.1 GCA_016929245.1 Phycisphaerae bacterium | reverse complement strand
CGCTTCCTTTCCATGGGACTATTCCCATGGAAAGATAATCGTATAAATGACTTAAAAATCTTTAGAAATTTACACAGTACAATTAGAAAGAAATCACAAAGTACACTAAGATCACTAAGTTCACGAATTTTTATTATCCTTTCTTCGTGAACTTCGTGGTCTTTGTGATCTTCGTGGTTTATATGGTCTTAGTGATTTTCATCGGTTTGTTGGAACAGTTCGCTGGAGAGATACCTCTCGCCGAAGTCGGGCAGGATTACGACGATGGTTTTCCCGGTGTTTTCAGGCCGGCCGGCGACGAGATTCGCCGCCGCCAGCGCCGCCCCGGACGAAATGCCCACGAAGAAACCTTCTTCCCTGGCCGCGTTTCGCGCCCAGGTGATCGCGTCGGCCTGGTCAACCTGAACAATCTCGTCCACGAGGCTCCTATCGAATACTTCGGGAACGAATCCCGCGCCGATCCCCTGGATTTTATGCGGTCCGGGTTGAAGAGCCTCCCCGGCACGCTGCTGGGTGAGCACGGGACTTTGCCTCGGTTCGACGGCGACCGCCCGCACGGACGGTTTGCGGGTTTTGAGCGCGTCGGCGAGCCCGGTGATCGTTCCGCCGGTTCCCACACCGGCGATGACGATATCCACCGCGCCGTCGGTGTCGTCCCAGATTTCCCTCGCCGTCGTGCGACGGTGGGCGTCAGGATTGGCGGGGTTGCGAAACTGTCGCGGCATGAACGCGCCGGGCGTCTCGGCCAGCAGTTCCTCCGCCCTGATGACCGCCCCGCTCATTCCGTCCGCGGCCGGGGTGAGAACGATCTCCGCGCCCAGCGCCGAGAGCACCTTGCGCCGTTCCAGGCTCATGGATTCGGGCATGGTCAGGATGAGTTTGTACCCGCGCACGGCGCAGACCAGCGCCAGGCCGATGCCCGTATTTCCGCTGGTCGATTCGATAATCGTCGCGCCGGGCTGGAGTTTCCCGTCGCGCTCGGCCGCTTCGATCATCGCCAGGCCGACGCGGTCCTTCACGGAGGCCATCGGATTGAAACTCTCCAGTTTCGCCAGCACCGTCGCGCCGGAGGAAATGATCTTCCGCACCCGCACCAGCGGGGTTCGGCCTATCGTTCGCGTGATGTCGTCATAGACGCGTCCCATGGTTTCACCTCGAATCGTTTACGCATTCTAGGAGGCCGTCGATTCGGGAGCAAGAAATCCCTGTTCAGAATACCAATTCAACAAAATTCAAGACACCATGGATATTTCCATTTCTTTGAAAGTAGCCACGGGCGCAAGCCCGTGGGACAAATATCTGTTGATTCACCCGAGCCCGGAGGGGCGATTGAAAGATCCGATTCGTTCAATCGCCCCTCCGGGGCTCGGGATTATCTTCACGAGAAATTCCACGGGCTTGCGCCCGCGGCTACTATCAAAGACAAATATTCGTTTTCACTGTTTAGGATACACACAAATGGAATGATTTCCGAATATGGAAAAATAATATTCCCGCGACGAGAAAAAACCGTTCCGCGCGCCTAGAGTGTAATAACGATCCAGAGGAGAAAATAACCTCTGAAAACTTGATGCTATCGCCACGTGCGTACGTGGAGGAAATTGGAAATTTCCCAAAGCGGGAGATTTCCTGAAGTCGCGGGAATGGGCGGCCGGTCGTATGCCGGTCGCCCGCCGTTTTTATCGGGATTCGACAACCGCCTCCCGTGACGGCGCCGGACGTTGCTCCTCCCGCACCGGCCGAAGGAGTCCCATCGAGTCGAGATAGGCTTCGCAGCGGGTCATCATACCCGCGTCGTTGCTGTGCCCGTCGAACTGGAGGGTCAGGAACGGTTTCCCACCGGCGGTGCGAATGAAATGCTTGATGAACGAATCCGGACCGCACTTGAAGTTCGTGATGTGGATCACGTGCAGGTTGGGGTGATCGCCGACGATTTTCGCGGCGGCCAGCAGCTCGCGTCCCAGACCCCAGTACATGTTGGGATTCACGTCGCGCACGTCCACGCCGGCGGTGTCGAGAAAATCCAGCGGAATCACGTTGACGCCGTAAAAATCGCGCAGCTTTCGCGCGACGGACAGATTCGTTCCCGCGTCGTGAATATTGTAAGGCCGCCCGAGCAGCACGATTCCCGGTTCGCCCGAAGCGGACAGTCTCGCCAGCGCCTCGCCGCCCTTGATCAGAAGTTCCCGGCGGAAGGCGTCCTGGGCGGAAAAGGCTGCCGCCACGGCGTGATGAATCTTTCGTTTCTCCAGGTGAAGTCCTACGGCGACGTCGGAGTCCGTGAAGTAGCGCGTGATCTGGTTGCACACCACTTTACGCCCCTCGCGGAACGGAACGAGGGGGGTGAGGATTTTGTCCGCCAGCGACGAAACCCCCGCGGCGCGACGCACCACAAACGGGAGCGTCTGATGCCACGGGCATAAGTGCGATTCGTTCTCCATCCATCGCGTCTCGCGCGACAGCACGTTCGGCAGGAGGATATAGTCCACGCCTTTATCGGCCAGGTTGGCCACGTGCCCGTGCGCGACGATAATCGGGAAGCACGGTTCGGCGACCACCGCCTGCAAACCGGCGGCGACGATCTGCTTGTTCGTGGCGTCGGAGAGAACAGGCTGAAGGCCCAGGTGCGTCAGCAACGTCCGCCAGAAGGGCAACTGTTCCCACGCGAACATCGCCAGCGGAACGCCCACGCGCGGCGCACCGGTGGGGACAGCCGGCAAACGCGAGGCGTCCAGCAATTGCTCCAACCGATACGTCACCAGATCCTCAATCACCGGTTGTTTGGTGGTTTTGGCACGTTTGCGGAACTTATCGGAGCACTTGTCGCCCCAGTAGGTTTTCTCGCCCTCGACGGTGAATTCCTGGATCGAACAATGGTTCGAGCATCCTGAGCAGGTGAATTCGCGGATGGTGTAATCCACCTTCCGCATGTCGTATCCGCGGAAGCGGCTGGCGGTGCGACAGCCGTGCTTGGCCATCTCCGAAACGTACACGCCCATGGACGCTTCCTCGACAGGTTCGACGGGGGTGTGGCTCATCTTGTCCCGCGCCAGCAGCGCCGCCCCGATCGCGCCGATCACGCCGTTGTGCGGCGGGACGATGATTTCCTTTCCCGTCACCTGGCTGAACGCCGCCGCCACCGCGTCGTTGTAGGCCGTGCCCCCCTGAAAGAAGATGCACTCGCCGATGGGTCTGCCTCGCACCACGCGGTTGATGTAATTGTGCACCACGGAATACGCCAGTCCCGCGACCAGGTCGGGTTTTTCCGCGCCGCGCTGCATGTAGCTGTTGACGTCGCGCTCCATGAACACGGTGCAGCGCTCCCCGAGGCGAATGGGCGCCTCGCTCGCTAAAGCCAGTTCGGCGAATTCGCCCTTGATGGCGATGTCGAGTTCCTCGGCCCGTTCTTCCAGGAAGCTGCCCGTCCCGGCGGCGCAGGCGTCGTTCATGGTGAAGTCCACCACCACGCCGTCCTGCAACTGGATGTATTTCGAGTCCTGCCCGCCGATCTCGAAGATCGTGTCGGGAATCCTGCCCTCCAGCAGCGTTTTTCCGACGAACGTCGCGCCGGTCTTGTGGGCGGTGATTTCGTCGTTGATCGTGTCGGCCCCGATCAATTCGCCGATCAGCTCCCGCCCGCTTCCGGTCGTGCCCACGCCGCGAATGTTCAGCTTTCCGCCCCAGTTGGCTTCGATCTCCCGCAGCGCCCCGGCGACGACCTCGATGGGTCTGCCCTGCGTGCGGGTGTAGATTTCCTCGACCATGCGGCCTTGGGAGTCGATCACGACGACGTTCGTCGAAACGCTGCCGATATCGACGCCCATGTAGGCGTCCATGCGTCCTTCGCCGTGGGCTTCGTAGTCCCGCACGCGATCGCGCAGCAGCACCACGCGGTCCATGGAAAGCGGTTCGGCGGTCGGAAACACGCCGTGCTCGGAATCGCTGCCGGCGCGAAGGTCGTTCATGTGATCCAGGCCGATCCGCTCCCGGCGGTCGGCGGAGGCGGTTTGCTTCGCGGCGACCGCCGCGGCGCCGATCGCGGGAATATGGGCATGGGCGCCGTCGGGAATGATGAAATCCCCGTCGGAGAGCTGGAAAATTTCGCGCATCGCCCGCACGACGGCGGCGTTGGCCATCACCCCGCCGATCAACGCGACCGGAGGATGCACGGGATGAGACCGCACGACGGCGGTCCGGAAATTCCGCGCCACGGCGTCGCACAATCCCTGCAACACCTCGGCGGGGGTGTATCCCTTCTGCTGGGCGTGGATCATGTCGCTTTTGGCGAACACGCTGCAGCGCCCGGCGATCTGGGCGGAACGGTCCGCCGCGGCGCAGACGTCGCCGATCTGCTCGACGGTATATTGCAGTCGCCCCGCCTGCTGATCGATGAACGAACCGGTCCCCGCGGCGCAATCGCCGTTGGTGGAATAGTCCACGATTCCCACCTGGTCTTCGCTCCAGTCCAGGTGGAGGTACTTGCTCGCTTCCCCGCCCACTTCAAACACGCTCCGCGCACGGATGTCCAGCACCTCCAGGCCGGCCGCGACGGCGCGAAACTCGTTGATCACGGGCGCCCGGAGTTTTCGGGCGGCCGCCTGCGCACCGCTGCCGGTCAGCACCACCCCGCGCACGCGCTCCGCGCCGAGGGCGGAAATGATCTGTTCCAACAGCGCCGTAGCCGCGGCAAGGGGTTTTCCGCGCGTCCGACGGTATTCACTCCGATACACGCCCCTGCCGTCACCAAGAGTCCGCAGAAACGTGAATCCCCCGATCGATTCGGGAACTCCCGAAGCGTCCTGTGGCATGGCGATCAAACCCGCCGTCGCGCTGACGGCCCCGATATCAATCCCTACACAATAATCCAACGCTCTGTCTCCATGGTTCCCCCACCGGGGAGTCCTCGCATACACCACCCTCACCGGGGGCGCGACACAAATCCAACGGCGGCGAAGGTGTTATTATGCACCCCACCGACGGAAAGTTTCAAGCGAAAAGGAAAGCAACGGGCGACCCATTCGGATGGATCGCCCGTTGCCGGTTTCTATCCCGTTATTCTGTAAGGTTTTTTCACGTTTCTTTTCGACGACGCCGGAACAACCCCGCCGCGCCGAGCGCCAAGAGGCTCATCGCCGCGGGCTCCGGAACCGCTCCGCCGCGGGTCTGGAAATATTCCAGCAGCATCGCCTGGGACAAATTCTGCCCGTACGTCACGCCCGACCAGCCGGCGGTCTTTCCCGTGCTGCCCCAGACGTTGTACCATTTCAGTTTGCTCTTGGCCCATTGCGCCAGGGCGATCTCCTGGGCGTAGAACGCGTCCATCTTCTGGCTGTACGTCCCGGTATAGGGCGTGATGGACGGCGTGGTCTGCCAGGTATCCACACGGGCCTCCAGCATGGCTTCGATGGTTCCGTTCGACCAGACTTCGTTGGCGGGACTGTGCCCCAGCGGTACGCCCGCGTCGCAGGACAGGTGCAGCAGAAACGCGATCCGCCGCGTCTCATCCAGCGCGTCCCACTTGGGATCCGTCAGCCAGAGACGATCCCGAATCGTCGTCCAGGCCGGGTGATGGTACGTATCCCGCCACTCCGGCAGATCGCACTCCCACGCGAGGTCCGCGATGTCCTGGGCGTCCAGGTCGTACAGGTCCAGGTACGGCGTGATCGTGGGATGGGTCAATGCGTTGTACGCCATCTTCCCGTGCATGAAAGGCCCCCAGCCGTACGCCACCGTACTCGACAACAGCACCGTCAGAACCACCCCCCACAGAAAACTTCGTGAACGTTTCATCTTCCGTCTCCTTTCCAAAAAGCATTTCGGTCTTCGTTTCTACAACCATTCCACTACCAATCTATCGAACTCAGTCGGTACATCGGGTAGAGCAGTCCCATCCGATCAGAATTCAGGGAAGGAACGAAATTCGGAAAAACAATCCTCTGTTTTCCCGCGTCTGCCTCTGGGTTTTGTTCATACACCTCCCAACCAGAGCAACAAAGATCAATAAAGCAACCCCGACCCGTATAACCAAAGGAAATGTCGGAATTCCGACATCAATGGGAAAATTCTACAAAGAGAATCCTATTTATGCAAGAAAAAATCTCAAAAAACAGAATTCTCGATTATTTACGGGGATTTCACGAAATGCTTTATAGGGTTGTTTTTTTCGCGGTAGTTTTCTTTTTCCGCCTGGAAACGCGCATTTTCGTGCTTTCCCCGTCCAGGGCGGACGCGAGGACGTCGTTTACGTGTCTGGCGAAGACGAAGTTCAGATTCTTTTTGGCGTCTTCGGGTATGTCGATCAGGTCTTTACGGTTCCCCGCCGGTAGAATGACCGTGTGAATCCCCGCCTGCCGGGCCGCTAAGACCTTTTCCTTCACCCCGCCGATGGGGAGCACCAGTCCGCGCAGGGTGATCTCCCCGGTCATCGCGACGTCGGGCTTGACGGTTCGATCCGTCATCAGGCTCATCAAGGCCGTGAACATCGCCACGCCCGCGGACGGTCCGTCCTTGGGAACCGCGCCGGCGGGGACGTGAATGTGGATGTCCGTCGGGACGGTGCGCCGGGAGTCCACGTGATTCTTATTCGCGATGGATTTGACCAGGCTCAGCGCCGCCTGGGCGGATTCCTTCATCACCTCGCCGATGTGTCCGGTCAGCAGGAGCTGCCCCTTGCCCGGATAGGCAGTCGCCTCGACGAAGAGGATCGTCCCGCCCACGGGCGTGTACGCCAGTCCCGTCGCGACGCCCGGCTGGGCCGTCCGCTGCGCCAACTCGTTTTCATACAACCGCGGCCCGAGCAAGTCGCTGACCAGCCGAGGCGTGATGGTTCGCCCGCGACTCGTCCCCGCGGCGATCTTGGCAGCCACTCCGCGACAGACCGCGCCGATCTGCCGTTCCAGTTCCCGCACGCCCGCTTCCCGGGTGTAGTCCTGAAGGATCTTCGTGATCGCCGCGTCGTTCCACTTCGCCTGGGTGGGTTTCAATCCGTTTTCCCGGCACTGGCGAGGCACGAGATATTTCTTCGCGATCTGCCGCTTCTCCCGCTGGGTGTATCCGGGCAACTCGATCACCTCCATGCGGTCGCGCAACGCCGGCGGAACGGTTCCCATATAATTGGCCGTCCCGATAAACAGCACGCGGGACAGATCGAACGGCACGTTGAGATAATGATCCTGGAATGTGTTGTTCTGCGCCGGATCGAGAATTTCCAACAGCGCGCTGGTGGGGTCGCCGCGGAAGTCCGCCCCGAGCTTGTCGAGTTCGTCCAGCATGAACACGGGATTGTTCGAGCCGGTCTTGCGGATTTCCTGGAGGATCCTTCCGGGCATCGCGCCGACGTAGGTTCGCCGATGGCCTCGCAACTCGGCTTCGTCGTGCATTCCGCCCAGGCTCATGCGAATGAACTTCCTGCCCAGCGCCCGGGCGATGGACTGGCCCAGCGAAGTTTTACCCACGCCCGGCGGGCCCACGAAACAGAGGATCGGCCCGTGCGAATCCGGCGCGAGCTTCCGAACGGCGAGGTATTCCAGAATGCGACGCTTGACTTTCTCCAGGTCGTAATGATCCTCATCGAGAATTTTCCGCGCCCGTTTGACGTCCAGCAGATCCTCCGCGGACTGATTCCACGGTAGTTCGATCAGCACGTCGAGATACGTCAGGATGACGCTGTATTCCGGCGAGGCGTTGGGGATATTCACCAGCCGATCCACCTGCAGCAGCGCCTCGGCCTGCACGGGATGGGGCATGTTCGCGGCGACAATCCGTTCCCGCAGCGCCTGCATCTCGGCCTGCTTTTCATCGACCTGGCCGAGTTCCTTGCGAATGGCTTTAAGCTGCTCCTGGAGAAAATACTGCCGCTGCGTCTTGTCGATATTGGCGCGAACCTGGTTGTGAATTTTGTGGGACAACTCCAGGATTTCCGCCTGCTGCTGCAAGTCCTCGCTGATGATGCGCAGGCGCTTGGACACGTCGGTCTCTTCCAGCAGCATCTGCCGGTGGTCCAGTTCCATTTCCAGGTTGGAGGCGAGGAAATCCGCCAGCGCGCCGGGCGGTTTGATGTTGTTCAGCACGACCAGGGCTTCGTCCGGCACGTTGGGCGACAGTTCGATCACCCGCCGGGCCATCGTGCGGACGTTCATCATCAGCGCTTCGGTTTGCTGGTCCTGGGCGGCGAACTCGAGGACGGGTTCGATTCGCGCCCGCAGGTACGGATCGGTCGCCAGCCAGTCGACCACGCGAATGCGCGACAATCCCTGGACGATCAGGTTCTGCGTGTCGTCCTCCATGCGCAGCAGCTTCAGGACCATCATCGCGGTCCCGACCTGGTACAGATCCTGTGGCGCGGGGTTGTCGTCTTCGGGATCCTTCTGGCAGAGGGCGGCGATGATTTTCTGGTCCGGCAGGAGCGACGCGAGCAACTGTCGCGACTTGTCGCGCCGGATCGACAGCGGGACGATCGTGCCCGGAAACGTCACCTGGTTGCGCACGGCCAGGATCGGTAGTTCCGGGGGAAGCTCGAAGGCGTCCTTGTCGGTTTCGCGGGGGGACGAACCCGGGGAGATGATGATCGGCTGGGTTTCATCCGCCGGAATAATGTCGGGCTTTTTGGCCGTCGTGAAATCCATGGTGGTTATACGCTTTCTCAGGTTCGCTTGGGAAGGGTCACTAAAAGTTGGCCCGTTCGATAGATCGCCTCGATGCCGTCGGGATCCACATCGCCGGGCAACTCCAGCACGCGCGTGAAGCGCCCGTGATCGATTTCCATGTGAATCAGCTTGAGCTTACCGTGCACCTCCGGCGGCGGCGGGGTGGGACGATGGCCCGAAAGAATCAATTGGCCGTCCCGACATTCCAGGTCGATCGCCTGCGTGCCCGTGCCCGCGAGGTTCGCCACGACGTAATAGTTGCGGTCGTCCTCGTAGATATTCAGGTGCGGTTTCCACGTCTCACCGGGACAATACGAGCAATACCCCGCGCGAAAGACCGTGTCGGAGGACAGGCGAAGCTGTCCCACGACCAAGGCGTCGTCCCGAGATCCAAACTCATCCTGTGACTGGCCCATGACGAACCGTCCTTTCCGCGTCGCACCGGCGAGGGCCGCCTGTTGTGGATTCCAAAGCACAAAAAACAACGTCCCCCGCGGATTCGCGTTACTTTTATTGTATCGGCATTTCACGCCCTTGCCAATACACTCCGGAATAATGCGCGACGCCTATGGCGGAATTTCTCTTACTTTCCCTGCCTGCCGCGTCTACAATACCGGTAATCGGGCTGTCGTCGGTACACGATCTTCCATCGGGTCTTTTGGGAAAGGACAACCATTATGAACCCCATCAAAATGTTTCGGAAACTCATGAAGGCCATTCGCGGCGGGGCTTCGTCGCGGCAGATTTTCCTGGGCGTGTTCCTCGGATTCGCCGTGGGCATGACGCCGGGCGTGAACCTGACCATGATTCTGTTCCTGATTTGCCTGCTGATCCTCAACACGAACGGATTTTTCGCGGGCGTGTCGCTGATTCTCGGGAAGGTGCTCTGCCTGCTGCTGGCGCCGGTGACGTTTCACCTCGGCTACGCGATGATCCATTCGATGGGCCTGTCGGCGTTGGTTCGCGCGCTGGCGGACACGCCCGTATTGGCGCTGCTCGATTGGCAGGTGTACTGCGTGATCGGTTCGCTGCCGTTTACGATCCTCGTCGGAACGGCGCTGGCGATCGCCGCGACGACGGCGATGAAAAAGGTGCGCCTGGCGGTGGTCGCGGTCCAGGGCGACAGCGAAAAACTCCGCGTCCTGACGCGGAAACTCTGGATGCGTTTCCTGCTCTGGCTGGCGATGGGCAAGGGCAAATCCACCGTCGTGGAAGCGCTGAAGAAAAAGACGCCCCTGTTCCGCAAAGGCAGACTCATCGGCGGAGCCGTCCTCGTGCTGGTGTTCGTCGTCCTGAGCATCCTATTCCTCGACTCGGCGGTCAAGAGCGGCATCGAAGGCGGGGCAGGATTCGCCAACGGCGCGGAAGTGAACCTGGATTCCGCGAGTCTGTCCCTCACGAAAGGGCAACTGACGCTGGAAGGCCTGCAGGTGACCAACCGCCTCAAACCGGAAGAAAACCGCGTGCAGGCGAAGAAAATCGTCGCCGACGTGAGTATAGCGGCCTTGCTGACCCGCCGGCTGGAACTGGACCTGATTTCCTGCGACGCGATGCAACTCAACATCCCGCGGGAAAAACCCGGGGACGTCTATCGCCAACCGACGGAGGAAGAAAAACCCAAAGAAGGTCTGCTCGCCAAGCTGCCCCTGGGCGAGGCGGGAAAATTGCAGGAATACACCGACAAGGTGAAAAACTTCAACGAGAACCTCAAAAAAGTCCGGGAATACCTCAAAGGCGACGGTGAAAAGAAACAGCCCGATCCGGAGGAACTCAAACGTCGCGCCGAAGCGGAAGGATATTTCGCCTTGTCCGCGCAGGACGTGCTGGCGAAGCGCCCAAGCTGGTTGATCCGTCAACTGGAGGTGCTGCACGTGGAAATTCGCCCGGGGTTGCCCACGTTCAATATCGAGGGCAAGAACCTCTCCAGCAATCCCAGCCTGGTCGAAGAACCCATGAGCTTACAAGCCAAGCCCGACCCGCAGGCCGTCGCGAAATGGAAAGAAAATTTCCAAAAAAACGGCGGATTGAAAGGCATGCTGGGCAACAAGAAGAAAGAATCCGACAAACAGGAATCCGGCGAAACCGAGAAGAAAGAAAAGAAGGGACTGCTCGACGGATTGATAAAGAAATAAGATAAATGGTTCGTATTCACGGCGCGGCGGGAATTTTTCCCGCCGCGTTTTATTCCTCCTTTTTTGGAACGACGCCAAACGGCAAGCCGACTTGCGGATCGGCTTGCCGTTTGGCGTCGTTCTCCCATGGTCAAGGTTTTGTTCCATGGACGGGTTTCGTGATTCCGCGCCGGACCACCGCGACGCTCGTCAGCACTCCCGTTAGCGCCAGGTAGATCGCGCAGGTTTCGTACCATCGCGTGGGCGCCGGCAGGGCGTATTCGCCCACGGGCGTCCAGGTGTACATCAAACCCCATTCGTGCCAGACGAAATGCAACTCCTCCGCGGCGGCGGCGGTCATCGCGCAAAACGGATTCACGCGGACGGACCAGGTCGCCAGCGGCGCGTCCCAGGGATTGGGAGAGCGGCCGATCCACGCGCCCAGCCAGAGCAGGCTGGTCAGCATCAGCGCAAAAAACATCGCCGTCGCGACGGCAGCGACGCATCGGCCCGCTGCTCGTCGCGCGATCCCGACGGCGGCGATTCCCACCAGCGCCATCGACCAGGCGAGAGCGTAGATCTGCACCGCGGCTTGGAACCGAACGCACGGCGTGACCAGCCAGAGCACCAATACGCAACCACCCGTGACGTCGGCGACGATGCCGCCGCGAAACAAAGCGGACACCCATCCCCGCCCCGAAGCCGCCATCGCCCCCGGCGCCAGCGCCAGCCAAACGCACGCCACCGCCGCCATCGCCACCGTCGCCTCCGCCGGGGATCGCCCCAACCTTCGGGCGAGAACATACACGCCCGATTCCAGCAACACCGTCAACCCGGCCGCGATGACCATCGCCCACCCGTCACGCCGCCACCAGGTTAATTGGAATGTTGCCGATTTCGTCAATCCAGTGGAATCGTGCGAACTATCAGAAAATGAAATCATTTTATAGGAAAAGAAATTCGGGTACCGTGGTTCGCGGAGCCCAGACGGTTGAATTATTATTTGTTACTCTGGCGCATCTTTCTTAAGGCTTCGGCGTAGCGGGACCAGAGTTCGTCGAGTTTTTTTTGTTCCGCGCGGCGGCGCTCGATTTGCCTGAGGATTTGTTCCGCCGATTGGGCGGGGTCGTCCAACTGGTCCTCGGGCGTGGCGAAACGCTCTTTCCAGACGTTCAGCGTCGTCTGGAGCTGCTGTTTCGTTCGCGGCAGCAACGGCGGATCCTCCGGCGCGACGCGGAACTCGAAATCGTAGATCCCACCGAGTTTCAGTTCCATCCGCGCCCGGGGCGCGAAGCCGGCCGGGGTCTCGGCGGCGGAGCGAATCACGACTCGGGCGTATTTGTGATCCGTGCTGAAATTCTCCGCCCAGGCGGTGAGTTTTTCCATGGCGACGGGCAGACCGTCCATCGCAAGTCGGCCTTGCGGATCGATCTCCAGCAGCGCCCGCGCGTAGTCGGCGGAAGCGGCGTTTTTGTCGGGTTTCAGGATCAGGTCCACCTTCGTGCCGGGCGGGGGGGTGGTTTTCTTGTTCAGCACGAAACGACGCTCCCGCAGGCTTTTCGTGCTGGCGAACGGAACGTCCAGAACCGCGTCGGCGACGTTCGCCACGGCGATGATTCCGCCGGCCTGGTCGGCGAGATACCCCCCGCCGGGGGTGATATCCGAACCGACGAAAATCCATCGCGCGGGTTTGGCGGGGGATTTCTCCTTCGACGCCTTTCCGGAATCGGCCAACCAGTCGCTCGCCGGGACGGTGTGTTTGACCCCCGCTTGATCCGTCCATCGCAGTTCCATCGCCACACGCGCTCCGCGCGGGGGAAGGAAGGTTCCCTCCGCCGTTTGGGCGGGCAGGCCCGGGGCAAGTCCCAGCAGGAGCAGGGCGGCGTGAATCCGGTGCGGAAGCGCGTCGGTCGCCAGGATGCTCTCGTATTCCTTCGTGCCGGTGCGGCAGAGGAAAAATTCCAGCATATATCCGGGCTTCACGACGCGGGCGGGAATCGTGACGGTTCGTTCGGCGCGATCGACCGAAACCACCCCCAGCCGAACCACGTCCCCCGCCGGCGCGGAGGCGGGCGGATCGGCGAATACCCTCGCCGCCGGCGGAACCATCGCCGCCATCAACGCGATGTGAAAGAAGCGCGTCATTTCCATCCACATACAATCGCGGCGGAGTCCGCCCAAGGCAGGCTCCGCCGCGCTGATGTTCATCGATGCCCGATCGATCGGTTAATACGAATAGCTCAGGCCCGGCTGATAGGCGGGTTGCTCATTGCGGAGGTTCCGGTCCTGCTCGGCTTCGGCCTGGATGATGATCGTGGGTTTGACCAGGATCAGCAGCGTCTGTTCGTCGCGCAGCTTGCCCTTGTTGGTAAAGGCGCGATTGATGATGGGCAGCTTGCTGATCACCGGAACGCCCATCTCGCGTTCCACCTCGCCGGAGAGCTTCTGCCCGCCGATCAAGAGCGTTCCGCCGTCCGGAACGGACACGGTGGTTTCAATCAACTGCGTGGTGACGTTCGGCAGACCGATCAACAGACCGCCTCCGCCGGAAAAAACGGGCACTTCACGAATGGAACCGTTGAGGGTCGAAACCCAGGGTCGAAGCGTCATCGTCACGTACCGACGGTCGTGGGACACGGTCGCGTCGACGTCCAGGGCGGCGCCCGTCGGGATGTAGTTAATGATCGGCCGAAGCGCCGAGGTGTTTTCCGAAACGTACGGTTCGACGCCGGCGATGAACGCCTGCGACGTCGAGACGCTCACGTAGGCGCGTTGCCCGTTAAAAAGCGTCACGCGCGGGGCGGTTAAGGTTCGGGTGGACGAATGGGCCTGGGTCGCCTGGATGAGGAAGTCCACCTGGAGGTCGTCCAGGAACGTTCCGACGATGCTCATCGCCGGCTGGGCGACGACCGTGCCGATACCGTTGGGCACGTTCGTCTGCGCGCCGAACACGTTGGCGAAGTTCATGCTTTGCTGCGTGGCGCCGATGGGCGAAACCTTCCGCAGCGAGGCGTCGGCGTTGTTGCCGGCCTGGTTCCAGGTGCTGGTGTTCCGGATCGGGATGGCGTTATTGGTCCAGGGATCGGTGACCCTGCTGTTGGGCGCCATCGCCGCGCCGGTTAAGGGGTTCACGGTGGACGGACCGCCGATGTTGGAACCGATATTGAAATAGAAGTCCAGGTCCACGCCGATCTGGCTGAGGAAGCCGGTGTTGACGGTAATGAACCGCGCCTCGACGGAAATCTGGATGGTCCGCATTTCCCGCAACCGGGCGATGAGCTTCTGCACCTCGCGGTGGTTCTGGGCGGTCTGCGTGATGACCAGATTTCCATTCAGTTCGTTGATCTGACCGTTGCCGTTGGGATACCAGCTTTCGCGGTCCACGGTGGTGACGATCAGGTTCCGGAGCATGTTGACCATTTCCGAACGGGTCGGAACCACGTCCTCGGCATCCTCGTCCTCGTCCGTGTCGGTGTCCTCGAACAGTCCTTCCCCGCCGGAGCTGGAGCTGGAGCTGCCGCTTCCGCTCAGGGACGATCCCGTCCCCATGTCGGTGTCGCCGACGTTCTCGAGGCTGACGCGCGGGCCGATGAAGTTCGGAACGCGGGCCAGCAGGTCGCGAATGTCGTACACCTGCGGATAGGTCAGGGCGTTGATGTTGTCCTGGGTGTCGATGGTGATGACGCCCTCGTCCACGACGTATCCGAGTTTCATGATCCCGCCGCCGGCGCTGTCGAGCATGACGTCCAGCGCCCGCTTGATCGACACTTCGGTGAGATTCACCGAGATCTGCTTATCCTTGATTTCGGGATTGTCCACTTCCAGCGCGCCCCAGCTGACGTGGATGTTGGCGTTGGAGATATCCCGCAGGAAATCAATCGCGTCGATGAAACGCACGTCCGTCAGATCGATGCGGGGTTCTTTTCGATTGAGCTTTTTCAGGACGGCGAGATTTTCATCGCTTTCCGTGGAACTGCTGGCGCTGTAGCGCTCGCGACGGGCGGTCAGTTCCTTCCAGTCTTTGGGATAGCGAATCTTGTCATACCACGGAATTTCCGTCGCCCGAAGATCGCCGGACATTTTCGCCCGTTCGATCTTGTCGGCGTCCGCCAGGCGCTTCTGCGATTTGAGCGTGATGAACTGGCGCAGCCAGTAGATGTTGTCCAGCGCCCAGGTGTTTTTCGGGTCGATTTCGACGACCTGTTCCAGGATGCGCAGGGCTTCGGTGAATTGCTGATCCTGCCGCAGGGCGCGGGCGCGCAAGACCAGTTCCGAAATCTTCTTTTCCTTCCGCATGCGCGCTTCGGCTTCGCGCTTCTGCTCGGCGATGTTGATTCTGTTGACCGTCTTGAGCACCTGGGCCTTCTCCCACGCTTCGCGTTTGTCGTCGACCCAGCGAATCTGGTTCTCGACCTTTCCGAGTTGTTCGCGGTATTGCGTGGTCGTGAACAGGCTCTTGTTGTTCTGCAGAATGCTCTTGGACACCTGGGCCGCCTGGGCGGCGGCTTCGAAGTCTTCCCGGCGCGACGGTTTGGCCATCAGCTCCATGGAGCGGCGCAGCGCGCCGGCGATGTCCGTCTCGGCGATCTGCTTGGCGATGCGCTTTTGACGAACGTACTTGGTGAGAATGGTCGATTCGGCGGGTTGGGCGGTCTGGCGACGCGCGTACTCCAGCTGCCGGCGAACCGCCGGGTTCTCCGGATCCATCTCCAGGGCGCGCTGAAAATAGCGAATCGCCTTGTCCGGCTGGTTCTTGTTCATCGCGTCCTTGCCCTGGGCGGTGAGCATATCCACCTTGATCCTCCGGGCCTGGTCGCGGCGGATGCCGTTGTTCGACTCCGCGGGGGGCGTCTTGATTTCCGCCGGTTCCGCCGGGGCGGGCGTTTTTTTCCCGGGCGTCCGTTTGGCGGGTTCCGGTTTGGCGGCGATAATGATGACCGGGGAAGTCTTCGTCTTCTTCGCCGGGTCCTTGACCGAAACCTGTTTCGGGGCGGGTTTGTCGTCCTTCTTCGCTACAACGGACGATTCCTTCTCCGCCGGTTTGGGGGGGACGGGGGCGGTTTGTTTCGTTTGTTTCGCGCCGTCGGCGGTTTCTTGTCGGGGCGTCTGAATCTCGCTTTGGGGCGCCTTGGCGAGAACGACCACGTTTCGGGACGGTTTGGCTTCGGACGTTTCGGACTTCGCCTTGGCGGGGGTTTCCTTCGGTGTGGTTTTGACCGAGGCGGCCATCTGGGTGGCGAGCTTCATTTCAGCCAGCGCGAGTTTCTCCTGGGCGTCGGAGCGAATCTCCGCCGGGAGGAAGGGGCATCGCGCGGTTTTGGCGAATCCATCCTTCGCCAGGCGCCAGTTCTTGTCGTTCATCGCCCGCTTGGCGGTGGAATAGATCGCTTTTCCGATGGTTTCCTGTTGAAGCGCCTGATCCACCTCGCCGAGGCGTTGTTGAAGAAGGGTCTGCTCAGACGGAGACAGTTGGTCTTTCCGCCCATAGGCGTTCCAGAGCGCCTTACGGGCGGCTTGGAAGTTCTGATGATCGTACTGCTGTTGCGCCTGCAACAACAACGAGACGGCGGAATTTTCTTCGCCGGTCTTGGCCTGGGTTGTCGCCGCCCCAATCCAGCATGGGGCCGCGATCACCGCAACCGTAAGGACCTGACGTAAGTACAGCACCGCGGTACTCCTTTCTGACGAACAGACCGCAACAACTTGCAAGAGCCCCGGCGCAAAGCTCGCGCCGATGCACACGTGCGGACTGCAAGTAAGGCGTGGGGCGCAGCGCCCGAGTACGCCTGCAGTCATAGCGTCCGATTTCCCAGGACCGTTCCTATGGTTCTTCGTCCAAACGGTCCCGATTTGTTTAGTCCTGGCCGCAAAAAATTGCGAGCGAACAAAGTACCCGAAACGCCACGCGCAAGCAAGGGAAAAAATAAGGCCTTTCCCTCACGTGTGCGAGGATAAATCATGGCGGCCTCAGGCGGCGGCTTTTTCTTGTGTCCAGTAGGTTCGCCACAGGCCGCTGTGATAGATGG
>JAFGJE010000263.1 GCA_016929245.1 Phycisphaerae bacterium | reverse complement strand
TGCCTGATCGTTTATAGATTTCGCGGGTGTCGTGGTTTGTTTCGTCCCTTCCGGACGGGAAATAAGGCTCCGCAAATCACGACACCCAACTCACCGGTTTGAAAAATAAACCTGCGGAACGGCAAGCCGATAACGAAATCGGCTTGCCGTTCCGCGCTGTTATTCTGTCTTCCGTCTTCTCACCGCAACGCCGTGAGCGATTCCTCGACCGCCTGTAAGTCGCGTCGCATTTCTTCGAGGCGTGCTTTTTCCCGCTGCACGACGTCCTCGGGCGCCTTGGCGATGAAGCTGTGATTGTTCAGCTTGTTCTGCACTCCCATGACGCCCTTGGTCAGCGTTTCCTTGCGCTTGGTCAGACGGGTGATTTCCGCGTCCCGGTCCACCGCGCCGAGGATGGAGAGCTTCACCCCGCCCGCGGAGACGCTCGCCGCGTCGGCGGACGGTGGGACGGGATCGTAGGATATTTTCAGTTCACGCAAGCCCGCCAGGGCTATGACCATCTCGACGTTGTCGGAGAGGATGTCGGCCTCGCTCGTGCCTTCGATGACTTCCGCGACGGCGTCGAGTTTGTTCGCGGGGGGCACGTTGTGCTGCGTGCGGACGTTGCGCACCTGGCGGATGAGATCCTGCAACAGCCCGAAGGCCGCCTCCGCCGGCGGGTCGATCGCCTCGCCGTCGGCGCGAGGCCATTCCGCGCGAACCAGCATCGGCTCGGCGGGCGTGTTCGCCGGCCCGCGCGCGGGCACGTGGGCGTTCAGGTTCTCCCAGATCGCCTCGGTGATAAACGGGCAGATCGGGTGCAGCAGGCGAAGCGTCACGTCCAGCACGTGGGCGAGGAGGGCTTTGGGGGTCTGATCGCCGGCGTGGATGCGCACCTTGGCGATTTCGAGATACCAGTCGCAGAATTCATCCCACAGGAAGTGGTACAGCCGTTCGGCAAGCTCGTTGAAGCGATACTGCTCCAGGGCGCTCGTCGCGTCGCGGACGGCGCCGTTGAGACGGCTGAGGATCCAGGCGTCCGTCAGGTGCTCCGTGGGACGCACGTCCTGCCAGGCCGGGGTGCGAAGCAGGTTGCCGATCACGAACCGCCCGGCGTTCCAGAGCTTGTTGCACAGGTTTCGCCCGATGTCGAACTTCGGCGAACTGTTGACCTCGCGCCCGTCGGGAAGCGTCATGGTCGCCAGGGGCATGCGAACGTCCTGCGTCTGCGTGGTCATGCTCACGAGCGTGTAGCGCATCGCGTCGGCACCGTGGGAGTCGATCACTTCCAGCGGATCCACGCCGTTTCCGAGGCTCTTGGACATCTTGCGGCCTTGCCCGTCCTGGATCATCGCGTGGATGAACACGGTGGAGAAGGGAATATCGCCGAGGCAGTACTGGCCCATCATGACCATGCGCGACACCCACAGCGTGATGATCTCCCGGGCGGTGGAGAGCACGTCGCCGGGGTAGAATTTCTTCAGTTCCGGGGTTTCCTCAGGCCAGCCCAGCGTGCTGAAAGGCCAAAGGGCCGAGGAAAACCACGTGTCCAGAACGTCCTCGTCGCGTCCCTGGAATAGTTTTTTATCCCGCGATTCCGTTTTCATGCGCGGCGCCAGCGCGTCGATGATTTCCCGCACGGAGGAAAAGATTTGCTTCACCTCGTCGGAAGAATATCCCAGCGACTCCATTTTCTGCGCCAGGACGTTCTTCTCGTTTTTCATGTGAATCACTTCAGCCACTTTTTTGGTGGCGTGATGCCTGGCGAACGTGCAGATCACGTCCAGCACCACGTCGGCTTTCTCGCTGTGGCTGCACACGTAGAACGGATAGTCGCCGTCCTTGCGTTCCGTGGACCACCAGAATCCCACCTCGCCTTCAATGCCCGTCTGGGAAAAGAATTTGTCAATCAGGGGTTGATGTTTTTGGGCCAGTCGATCCGGCTGGGCGTCTTCGGCGAAGTCCGATTGTTCAAAATAGAGGGTCCAGACGGGAATCTGGTGTCCCCACCAGAGTTGGCGGGAGATGGGCCAATCGCGAAGATTTTCCAGCCAGGTCTGGTAGGTTTTGGCGTAACGGTCGGGGATGAAGGTCAGTCGGCCGTCCAGCAGCGGAATCAGCGCCAACCCGGCCAGCGAATTGACCGGCACGTCCGTCCCGGCCAGATAGGTGACCGTACCGAATTCTTCGGTTTCCTTCTGTTCGGTGGGAATCTTCAAATCTGAAAATCGAGATTTGAGATTTTCAATCGGCTTTTTGACCGCGACGTACCACTGGTCGGACAAATACGGTTCAATCGGCACGTGGCTGCGATAACTGTGCCCCACCGAATGGACGTAGTCTCGAACGTCCTCCAGCAGTTTTTCCTGGCGGAAGAATTCGACCACCGCCTGGCGGGCCTCGAACCGGTCCATGCCGATGATGTTTTCCACGTCGGGATTTTTGATTTCCTCCCAGTCCCCCCAGCCGTGCTGGTGGGAGATTCTCCCGTCCGGGGCCATCACGTTGATCAACGGCAGGTCGTGGCGCAGGCCGATCTGGTAATCGTCCGGATCGTGGGCGGGGGTGACCTTCAGGAAACCGGTGGAGAATTTCGCCTTCTCGTCGTCGCCGGCGGGATCGGGCAGAACGACGTGGTCGTCGGCGATGATCGGAATCTCCCTTCCGACGATCGGCAGGCGGACTTTTCGACCCACGAGAAATTCCGCGCGCGGATCGGAGGGATTCATCGCCACGGCGGTGTCGCCCAGCATCGTCTCCGGCCGGGTCGTCGCGACCGTGACGAAGGTTGTGGCTTGGACATCCTGTCCAAGCGTGGCTTGGGCCTCCGGCCCAAGCGTCTCAGGGGCATCCTGCCCCTGATTCGTTCTTCCCACCCAAAGCCAATTCTCCAGTCCCGCATTGCCCGGATTGGATAACACATAATTCACCGCATGACAGAAATCCTCTTCATCCCGTATCAAATGATCGTAATATTCCTGCTGCCAGAACGTTCCTTCCAAACCAAGGATTGTATTGGCTTGCTTGGCGGTAAAGGATTTCCAGGATTGAAGGATTTTTGATAGTTCATATTCCGGTTTGGGACGAATCACCACGTGAACGTGATTGGGCATAATGCACCAGGCGATCAGATCATACCGATCACCGTCAAAATGCAGAAGAGCGTTTTTCACCATCTCCGCGACTTCGTCATTGCGCAGATAACATTGGCCATGCCCGACATCTAAAAACGCTTCCACACGCTGGGAATATAATTTCGCGAGTTCTTTTTCTTCCTGACGGGTTAAGGAACGATTCTGCTTTTCCGCTCGATCCAGAATGCTTTGCCGTTCTATCCGCCAGGATTCCAGAACATTTCGCGGCAGGGAATCCACCAGCCGGAATGATACGGAATAGGTGGCGCCTTTTTGGGTCCAATGGGGAAGAAATGCGCCCTGACGTTTATCAATTCCTTCCTCGTTATTTTCCACGGACGAGACGTCCGTGGTACGCTTGGACGGGACGTCCAAGCCACGCTTGGGCGGGACGCCCAAGCCACTTCCCACCAACGGATATCGAAGATAGTAGAAATGGCCGTGCACGTCCTCGTGTTCGACTTCGTCGTCCGCCAGGACGGTCCGCGTTTCGGGATCCCAGTTGACCAGGCGCTTGCCGCGGTAAATCAGCCCGTCCTTGAACAGGCGAAAGAACGTCTCGCGGACGGCGCGGGCGCAGACTTCGTCCATCGTGAAGCGCGTTCGATCCCAGTCGCAGCTGCAGCCCATCGTCTTGAGCTGCGTGAGAATCCGTTCTTCGTATTCGTCCTTCCATTCCTGCACGCGGTGAACGAATTCCGAGCGTTCGTACTCCGTGCGACGCTTTCCTTCCTCCGCCAGCAGACGCTTCTCGACGACGGTCTGCGTGGCGATGCCCGCGTGATCGGTTCCGGGCATCCACAGCGTGGCGAACTCCCGCATCCGGCGGAAACGAATGATCACGTCCTGCAGCGTGTTGTTCAGGGCATGGCCCAGATGCAGGGCCGCTGTGACGTTCGGCGGAGGAATGACCATGCAAAACCGCGCCCGCGGGTCGTTCGGATCGGCGGCGAAGGCGCCGGTGCGGATCCACGCGTCGTAAATCCGCTGCTCCACCTGTTTGGGATCGTAAACTTTCGCCAGTTCTTTTGTCATGCGTTACATCCGTAGTCGGTATCCGGTAGTCCGTAGTCGGTAGTCGGTTAACAGGCGACAGCCTCTTTCCTGACTACCGTGTACCGACTACGGACTACCGATTTTTATCCTGCTCATTGAGCAGTTTATACTCGATCGCGTCGATCAACGCCAACCAGGACGCGTCGATGATATTTTCACTCACACCGACGGACCCGAAATAGCTTCCGTTGGCGGCGTCGCGCCATTCGATCACCACGCGCACGCGGGCGGCCGTCTCGGCGGCGGTATTGACCACGCGCACACGATAATCCATCAGGTGGATATTATCCACGTGGGGATAGGTATCCCGCAGCGCCGCCGACAAGGCCTTAAACAGCGAATCCACCGGACCGTCGCCCTCGGCGACCGTGTGATTCACCCGCTCGTTGACCGCGAGTTTGACGATAGCTTCGGTGTTGGGCGCTTCGGCGTCGCGTTTGAGGATCACGCAACGGTAATGATCCAGGGACCACAGGTCCTTGTACCAGGTTCCACCGAGGATTCGTCGCACGAGCATCTCGAAGCTCGCCTCGGCGGCCTCGAACTCGTAGCCGGCGTTTTCCATGTCCATCACGCCCTGGAGAATCTTCGCCTGCGCGTCGCGGTCGTCCGCGAGGCCGAACTTCGCGGGCACCGTCGCGGCGATGTTGCTGCGCCCGCCCAGCTCGCTGACGAGAATGCGTCGGGAGTTGCCCACCAGCGCGGGATCGATGTGTTCGTAGGTTTCGGTGTTTCGCTGCACGGCGTGGACGTGCATGCCGCCCTTGTGCGCGAACGCGCCCGATCCGACGAACGGCTGATTGTCCCGGAAGTTCATGTTCGCCATTTCGTAGATGAAGCGGCTGGTTTTCGTGAGCTGCTCCAGCGAATCGGGTTGCAAAACATCGAAGCCGTGCTTCAACGCCAGATTCGCGATGATGGTGATCAGGTCCGCGTTACCGCATCGCTCGCCGATGCCGTTGATGGTTCCCTGCACCTGCCGGGCGCCGTGCAGAACGGCGGCGATGGAATTCGCCGCCGCCAATCCCGAATCGTTGTGACAGTGAATCCCCAACGGCACGTGCGGGAACGTTTCGGCGATGGTTTGGGTGATCCGGGCGATGTCATCGACTGTGGATCCGCCGTTGGTGTCGCACAGGATCAATCGCTTCGCGCCGCCGTTGACGGCCGCCCGAAGCGTGCGCATGGCGAATTCCTCGTTGTCCTTGAACCCGTCGAAAAAATGTTCCGCGTCGTAGAACGGCTTGCGGCCCGACTTGGCCATGATCTCCAGCGAATCGGTGATCATCGAAAGGTTCTCGTCTTCGCTGACGCGCAACACGTCCCGAACATGCAGTTCCCAGGATTTCCCGACGATGGTGACGACCGGCGCCGCCGAACCCAGCAGCGCCTGCATGCCGGTGTCGTCTTCGGCTTTGATTCCCTTCCGGCGCGTCATTCCGAAGGCGGTGATCTTCGCGTTTTTGAGGTTTAACCCCGATGCTTCCTGGAAAAACTGCTCATCCTTCGGATTGCTTAAGGGATATCCACCCTCGATATAGTCCACGCCCAACTCGTCCAGCACCTGGGCGATTTCCAGCTTGTCCCGCAGGGAAAAACTCACCCCCTGGGCCTGCGTTCCGTCGCGGAGGGTGGTGTCGTATACTTCCACTCGATTCGTCGTCGCGTCCGTCATTGTCGTCTGCTTTCCTTCCGGGCTGTGGGGAACGCCGCGAGTATACTCTTTCTGGCGGGAAACCGTAACCTTTTTCCTATCGGACATTTCCTTTTCGATTGTTTTCGCGTTTTCATCCCGTGAGACGATAAAACGCCCCGGAAATTCGCCCGGGGCGATACGGAAACAAACGATCCTGAAGAAGTCCGCTGCACCTATGGCGAACAGAATACCCGATCCCCGAAAATCATAACGTCGCGGCTGTCGGACGCACCGGTTCTATGGGAGAGCCTCCCCACCGTCGTTGTGCGTCGCAACCGCATGATTACCTCATCGTTCTTCTACCACCCCTGAGTATACAAAAGTATTATAGAATCATACCCATCCGTCGTCCAAGATTTTTCCAAAACCAGCCGTTCTATTGATGATGCGGGCTTTGCCCCCAGTGGAGCTTGTTGGCGAGGGTCTGGAAGTAATGATGATCCGGCCGGGGGACGATGCGCAAAGACACGTCGGCCCGTCCGATCTCAACGGTCTGCCCGTCGGAAAGACCGTGCGGAATCTGCCCGTCGATAATCATCTTGGTTCCTTCGTTGACGCGATTGGCGGTCACGTGCAGGGACGGTTCGGGCGACAGCACCATCGGGCGAAGCGACAACGTGTGGGGCGCGACGGGAGTAATCACCACCGCCTCCAGCGACGGCTGAAGAATCGGACCGCCGGCGGACATGTTGTATCCGGTCGAACCGGTCGGCGTGGAAATCACCACCCCGTCGCCGAAATACCGCGCAAGATGATGATCTCCCTGGTGAACGTGCAGGTCGATCATGCGGAACGGATCCCCCGCGGCGATGGCGACGTCGTTGCTCGCCAGGCCGGTATAGATTTCTTCCCGCGCCTGACCTTTAGGACTACTCCAGAGCGTCACCTTCAGCATGATCCGATCCACGGGTTGAATCTCACCGGCGAGAATATGCCCCAGGGAATGACGCAGATCGTCCACGGAAAATTCGGCCAGGAATCCGAGTTTGCCCATATTCACGCCCAGCAACGGCACGTGATAGGCCGCCAAGTCCCGTCCCGCGGACAAAAGCGTGCCGTCCCCGCCGAAGACAATGCACAATCGGGCGTCGGAAATGTTCTCCGGGTAATCCCCGATATGGGACTGCACCCCCAGAATCTCCGCCTGCTCGCGCAGCCAGGGTTGCAGGGAGTCGATCTGCTCCGCGACGCCGGGTTTGGTCAGGTTCCCCAGAATGAAAATCCGCGACTCGGCCATGCGAGCATATTACCGTCCTGAAAAAGGTTCGTCGAGGGGGAATCTCCATCGGTCCGCCGAAAAATCCCCCGGGTGATTTTCCTTCCTTTCCACCCGATTTCTTTCACAAAATACCGAGGGTATCCTCCGATACTCTTTGTAGCGGGAAAGGGGGAGTCACGATTGTAATCCGGATCCCTTCCGGGAGGAAACCTGTGTATTGTCACCGGGGTAACGCCTCCACGGGTATTCGGGGGAATAAGGTATTTGTATGCGAAGCGGAGCGAAGGACAACGGCGTCGGAGATTCGACGAACGAATCTGAATTCATCAAACCGTCGTCGCTTACGGAAAACATGGATTTCTCCTCCGGCGAATATCGTCATCGTCTCACGCCCGCGCTGACGGCGGGGCTGGGCGTGGCGATATCCCTGGTGGCGTTCAAGGTGGTTCAGACGACGAATATCCACCCGGGACATCCGGTGTGGCATGAATGGTTCGCCCTCGGTTTGGGATTGACGGTGACCGCGCTGGTCACGTTATGTCTTCATTTCTATCTCACGCGGAATTCCCGCGCCGATCGAAAGGCGGAAGAACGTCTCCATAAAGCGCTGCACTACACCGCGGGGATCTTAAACGCCCTGCCGTTCGGGGTGTTCGTCGTCGGACACGATCGCCGCGTCCGAAGCATCAATCAAGCGGGACTGGCGCTGCTGGGACGACGACGGCACGAGATCGTCGGGCATCACTGCAAAAGCCACGCCTGCCTTTCCGGAAAGGAAATATGCCCGGTCCTGGACGAGGGGAAGAGCGTCGATCAGGTGGAATGTTCGCTTCGCCACGCCAACGGGACGGAAATTCCGGTTCTCAAATCCGTCGTTCCCCTTCATCTCAACGGCGAGGAGGTGTTGCTGGAATCGTTCTTCGACCTCTCCCGGCGCAAGAAGATGGAAGAAGAACTCCGAACGTCCAAGGAGCAAACCGAATCGCTGAACGAGGAACTCCGCCAGCAGTCCCTGCTGGCGAGGCAAATGGCGATGGAAGCCAAAATCGCCGCGGAGGCGAAGGACCAGTTCCTGACCAACCTCAGCCATGAAATCCGCACCCCGCTCAACGGCGTGATGGGCATGAACCAAATGCTCCTGAACACCTCACTGGATCCCGATCAGCGGTACTACACCGAAACCGTCCAGACGTGCAGCAACCAGCTCTTGAAGTTCTTCGAGGACGTGCTGGACTACGAAAAACTCCAGGCCGGGGAATTGAAACTGCATCCCACGGACTTCAACCTTCGCGCGCTGGTGGAGGAAACCGCCGAGGCCCTGGCGATCAAGGCGCATGAGAAAAACCTGGCGTTTTCCAATTACATCGATCCCGCGGCGCCGAGTCTGCTGCACGGCGACGCCGATCGTCTGCGCCGGATTCTGGTGAACATCATCGGAAACGCCGTGAAATTCACCGAATCCGGAGAGGTCGCGGTGGCGGTGACCCTCGGCGAAGAAACCCCCTCGCGGGCGACGCTGCGGTTTTCCGTGCGGGACACGGGAATCGGAATCCCTTCGAACATGCACGAGGAAATCTTCGAGCTGTTCCGGCAGGTGGACGGATCGATGACCCGCCGGCACGAGGGAATCGGTCTGGGCCTGACGCTCGCGCGGGAATTCGTACATCTCATGGCCGGCGAGATTCACGTTCACAGCGAGGAAGGACACGGCGCCGAATTCAGTTTCACCCTCACGCTGGAGAAACAACCCGACGCGACGGAATTCCCCGCCGCCTGCCCGATGCTGGTGGGACTGGACATTCTGGTGGTGGAGGAAGACGCCACCAGCCGGCATGTGCTGCATCGCTACCTGGACAGCCTGGGCTGCCGCGTCCGCGACGCGATGACCGTTCGGGAAGCCAAAACGCTTCTCGACCTGGCCTCCGCGCGGGCGCGAATTCCCGTCGTCCTGATCAGCCGTTCCCTGCCCAACAACGGCGATGAAATTCTCGCGCAGCATATCCGCCGGACACCGTCGCTGGAAAAAACCGCCATGATCCTGCTGACGAATCAGGTGCAGCAGGGAGACGCCCAACGGTTTCCCAACCTGGGGTACATCGGGTATCTGCCCAAACCGATCCGATATCGACAGGTTCAGGAACTCCTCCAAACGGCCGTGGAATATCGAAACGGCAAACCCCTCGACGTTCCGACGGTAGAATCCCCTTCGGAGATTCCCGCCTCCCCGTTGTTGCCGGGCGCCTCGAACCGGGACGCGGCGGACCGGTTCTCCACGCGCATTCTCCTGGTGGAAGACAACAAAACGAACCAGATCATTCTGTTGGAAATTCTGAAATCTCTCGGTTTCGTCGCCCGGGCGGCGAACCACGGGCAGGAGGCGATCGAGTTGCTCAGCCGGGAAGAATACGACCTGGTTCTGATGGATTGTCAAATGCCCGTGATGGACGGTCTGGAAGCCACCCGCTACATTCGCCATCCGGATTCGCCGGTGCTGGATCACGAGATTCCCGTCATCGCCGTGACCGCCCACGTGCGCGACGGGGATCGGGAAGAATGCTTCGCGGCTGGAATGAATGATTATCTTCCCAAACCCATCGCCCCCGACGCCCTGTGGGTCGCGTTGGCGCGAAATCTTCCGCTAAACTCCGATCCCGCCGACAGGAAAGAATCTCCCCGTTCCACGGCTGACCGGGAGTAATCCTCCCCGGAAAAACGAATCCGAGGTTCCGGCGTCCGGGAAGCGTCGCGGAACCGGCGGGCAAAAAAAAACGCGGCAGATGACGCCGTGGCGGGGCACCTGCCGCACATTCGTTTGTCCGCCCCGTCGAATCCGACGGGGCCGTCGCCGTGAATGACCCGGCGGCGGTTGCAAAGGTTCAGGGCTGTTTACCTTCTCTTCGCAACTTTTTTCTTTTTCTTCGCCGCTTTTTTCTTCGCTACTTTTTTCTTCGCGACCTTTTTCGCGGCCTTCTTCTTGGCTACCTTTCTTTTGGCAACCTTTCTCTTCGCCGGTTTCTTTTTGGCGACCTTCTTCTTGGCAACCTTTTTCTTGGCTACCTTTTTCTTGGCGACTTTTTTCTTGGCCGCCTTCTTCGCTGCTTTCTTCTTGGCCATGTCTTTTCACCTCCTTCCATGAGTAAAGGACATTCCAGAAGAAAAAATAATTCTGTGTTGTTTTATATCTTCGTTCCGGGAACCAATGCAAGTGGCTGGCGAAACTTTTTTTTCATTTTGTATTCTCTTACATTTCGACAGATCGAAGCGCGTTCCTTGAAAAAAGTCCTTCCCGAATCCTCTTTTCCTCGCCGAAAAGCCGCGAAGAAATTTCCGCGACTCGCGCAACGCTTTTCATTCCCTGTTTCCAAGGTATTTTGAAATGTTATATTTATAATTTATCATATATGTATATATAACTATATTAATTCCGATTCCGATCTTCCCGTTTTTTCCCGAACCGCGTCGATTGTCGACCCCGAAGACGGCAAAAAAAATTTTCTTCCAAAAGCGAATTCTTCGTCCTTCGCGGGACGCGCCACGACGGGAAACGTCGGTTTCGCCTTTCGCCCGTCCGTTTCGCGTTCGCGGGAAAACGCGGAAATCGCACTTCATTTTTTCCCGGCGAACCGGTATAAAACATCTTTCCCCCTTCGATGATTCTCGAGGATGCAACCGTATGACAAAGACGATGCGGACCTGTACGGCGGCTTTGGCGGTGTCGATGCTCACGCTGGCCGGCTGCCCTTCGGAACCCACGGGCGAGACGCCCGTCGGGAAATGGCTGCTGCGCGAACCGGTCACGGGACAGAACTATTACATCTACGTCCCGAATTCCTACCGGCACGACAAGCCCGCGCCGGTGATCTTCAGTTGCCACGGCACGGTGCCGTTCGACGTGTCCAATTCGCACATCGAAACATGGAAGGGATTCGGCGAGCGATACGGGTTCATCATCGTCTGCCCGGACCTGGTGGGCACGGACGGCATCCTCGGCGACGGTCCGACGCACGCCATGCTCGAGGATGAACGCCGCATCCTGAGCATCCTCAGCACGCTGAGCCACAAGTACAACATCGACCGCGCCAACGTCTTCCTGACGGGATTTTCCGGCGGCGGATTCCCCACCTATTTCGTCGGTTTGCGCCATCCGGACATCTTCCGGGCCGTGGCGCCGCGCAACAGCAATTTCAACGAACGCAACGTGGACGGATGGTATCCGCCCGAAGCGAAAACCATGCCCCTGTTCGTCATCTGGGGGGACAACGATCCGGGCACGATCAAGACGCAATCCGAAAACGCCGTGATCTACCTGCGCCGAAAAGGATTTCAACCGACGACCAAGATTCTCCCCAACACCGGACACGAGCGAAAACCCCGCTATTCGATGGACTTCTTCCTGGCCCATCGCGCCCCGCCCCAGGGAACCATGAGCGTTTCCACGAGAACCACGCAACCCGCGCCCCGACGCGCCGCCATCCCCGAATCGACCGCGCGAAATCGTCCCCCCGCGAGAACCCCCTCCGCGACTCCGCCGCCGCCGCGCAGACGAACCTACAGCGCGCCGCCGCCGCCGTAATCCCGCGGGGAAAAATCGACAATACCGGGAGAGAATCTTTTTTACGAGCTCAACAGATCCCGGAGCGTTTCGGCGTCGGAAAGGAGTTGTTCCGTCGAATCGTCCCGGACGAATTCCAGCAGCGCGAAATGATCCCGGCCCGTTCCGTGCACGATGTCGATGTACCGTCGCCACTGGTCCCGCCCTTCGGCCAGGGGACGTCGCCGCGTTTTTCCCTCCACGCCCGTCCAGTGAAACACGTGCACGTTGGAAAGAAACGGAAGGAACTGTCCCAGCGACTCCTCGCGTTTGGAGACGTCGTCGGAAAGCATCGGCTGCCAGTACATGCGAAGATTCCCCGCGTCGACTTCCTGGAGAAGCCGGATCACGGATCGAGAGTCGTCCGTCAATGTGTTTTTGTGATGTTCCAGGGCGATGTCGATCTCCGCGCTCTCCGCCAGCGCGGCGACGCGCCGCAGGTCGGCGGTGACCGTCGCGCGGTGGCGGTCGTCGGCTTCGGCCGATCCCATCCCACCGGCCCAGACGCGAATCACCGGCGCGCCCAGCGCCTGGGCGGTGTCCAGGACGGACTTGAACGACAATCCCTGTTCTTCGCTGATCCCGGCTTTGTAGTAGGATCCGTAGGACGTCACCACCCGTCCGGCGTCGCGGGTCGCGGCGCCGACGCGAAACGCCGCTTCCAGGTCGCCGTGCGGCACGTGAACGTCGCCGCCCCATTCGATCCCTTCCAGTTCCGCGTGACTCGCCAGAACGATGATCTGATCCGCCGTCATGGATCGAAACGTAATGGAAACCAAACCGCTGTGAATCATCTCGTTCTCCCGGTCCGCGACCTAAGGCGAGTCTATCGCGCTGAAGTTTCAATTGCAATGCTTCATCCCGTCGCGCGAATCCCGGGGGTATGCTTTTACATCCCCTGGCTGTCGAGAATGTTTCGCACCACCGGATGCGCCCCGAAACGAATGATCGCGGCGCTGAAGGCGATATACAGGATCACGACGCCCCAGAGCACCTTGTCCGCGAACAGGACGGCCGCGATATCCCCCTTGCGGATGCGCCGCCCGACGCGAACGAAACGAAGCACGCCGTACATCACCAGCGGAAACGTCCAGAGCATGTGCGCCGAACCGAGGCGTTTCACGGTCGCCGGCGCGAGGCAGTACAGCGCGTAGGACGTCAGCGCCAAGGCTGTCGCCACCACGAGCATGAAATCCAGGTCCTCCACGCGATACCCCCTGTTCGCGCGGCGGACGCCGTAAGCCCGCTCGGGGGACAGTTCCGTCAACTCCGCGCGTCGCTTCGCCAGCGCCAAAAACAGGCACAGGGTGAACGTGCAGATCACCAGCCAGGGACTGATCGGCACGGCGATGGCGGCCGCCCCGGCCATCGCGCGCAACACGAATCCCAGCGCCACGACAATCACGTCCACCACCGTGTATCGCTTCCACCAGAAGGAATACAGCAGGTTCAATACGAGATACGCGCCGGCCCATACGGCCGCGCCCATGCCCCCCAACGGCTGATCCGGATGCAACGGTTTGATTCCCGGCAGCACCGACAGCGCCAATCCCACCGGCAGGAGAACCACCGCCGCGAAACACGCCGATCCGACGGACAGTCGTTCCGACGCCAGCGGTCGATGACATTTCTCCGGATGCGCCTGATCGGCCCGCAGGTCGCAAATGTCGTTCAGCAGATACACGCCGCTGGAAAGCAGGTTGAACGCCGCCACCGCCAGAAGACATCGCCACCAGGCTTCCGCCTGCAGGAACGCGCCGGCAAAGAGGATCGGCGCGATCACAAACGCGTTCTTCACCCAGTGCGTGGGACGCATCGCCTCCAGCAACGCGACAAAACCCTGAGCGCCCGGAGGGGGCGATATTGTCGATGGTTCCTTCAAATCCGGCATTCTCCTTCTGGATGTATCGTCACGGTACGGCCCCGGCCATGAATCCGGAAAAATCAATCCGATCCATCCACGGGGTGGAAACGTCAATTCGGATCGCTACAATGTCCCCATGGAATCACCAGGCACAACCAACCTTACCCCCCGGCGACAGCGTCGTCTCGGCTTTCTTCGCTGGCTGGGCGTCGTGTTGTTCTTCGCCGTCCTGTACGGCTTGACCGCCCAGCGCGGCGTGAACTGGCAGGACAGCGGGATCCTACAGCATCGGATTCTCACGGGGAATTATGAGCATTATCTGGGTTTGGCGCTGGCGCATCCTTTGTATATCGCCCTGGGCCGCGGGTTGCTGTGGATCGGCGGGCGTGAACACCTTCCCCTCCTGACGAACCTCCTCAGCGCCGCGGCGATGGCGGTGGCGATGGGGAACCTCGCGGCCGTGGCGACGCGACTGAGCAACCGGCGATGGATCGGGGTGCTGATCGCGGGAATGGTCGGCCTGTCGCATACGGTATGGTGGCTGGCGACGATTTCCGAAACGTATCCCCTGCTGCTGGCGGGATTGACGGGGGAGCTTCTGCTGCTGACGTCCCTGGTGCGCCGCCCTTCCGTGTGGACGCTGGCGGGATTGGCGCTGCTGAGCGGCCTGGGAGTCTGCGTGCACAATCTCGCGCTGCTGCCGCTGCCGGTGTATGTCATCGTCATGGTCGTTCTGATCGTTCGCCGGCGTCTGCCGGCCTGGTCGCCGGCCGTCGCCGCGGGAGCGTACATCCTCGGCGCGGGGCTGTTTCTGGCGATGATCCTCAACCACGCCGTCCGCGAAGGCGGCCTTGCCGGGGCGATCTCTTCGGCGCTGGTGGGCGACTTCGGCAGGGACGTCGCCAACGTCGCCGGCGTCTCCTCGCGCTGGAAGGAAAACGCGGTCCTCTCGGCGATGAATTTCCTCAATCCCCTGCTGCTGTTGGCTGTGGTGGGATGGATTCAGTTTCGCCGACGCCTGGGCGGAACCCTCGCCGCGGCGCTGGGGGCGATTTCGATCCTCGAAATCGTGTTTTTCATTCGATACCCCGTGCCGGACCAGTTCATGTTCATCCTGCCGAGTCTGGTGATGATCGCCGCGGCGGCCGCTGTCGGATTGCGCAGGCTGGCTGTCAGTCGAATCAAACGGGTGGTCATCACGGTCTGCCTGCTTTGCCTCCCGGCCCAGCCGTTGTTGTACGACCTCGCGCCGCACGTGGCTCATTTTCTTCGCGGCGCGCCACCCGCGCGACATCCCTTCCGCGATGAATGGCGATACTGGCTGTCCCCGTGGAAACAGAATGAACATTCCGCGGAACATTTCAGTCAGGTGGTCTGCCGGGAGACAAAACCCGACGCCCTGGTTCTGCTGGACAGCACCAGCCTGCCCCCGTTGCAGGCGTATCTCCTCAGCACGCAACAACGCGAGGACATCCTGGCGACATTACACAAGCCGTTACGGCAGGTAAAAGACGACCATCCGGCGATGTTCCCTAAAGGGATCGAACGGCCGATCTACATTCGGCCCGAACCGTCGGAAACCGTATTGACGGAACTTTTCGGGGAAGCAACCTGTTCCCCGATCTCCAACGGGATTCTGTACCGCGTGAAACCCGCGAACCCATAGAAATTCAGTTGGATTCACAAGGCTGTTCCGCCGTTTTGACGGGGGGTTGGGTCGAATGGTAGCATCCATCGCAAACGCGCGAACCGTCCGGCATGTAGTACACCCGATGCGAAAACTGCCCGCAGGTTTGGCAAATCCCCCGGCTGTAGGGCGGTAAGGGACGGCCTTGCGCGTCGTGGCTGTCCCGATAGGCTTCCTGTTGCGCCCGACGACGCGCCGCCCGCCAGATCAGGTAGCGAATCAGGGCATGGAGAACACAATAGAGAAGCACGAGAGTAAAAATGAGAATCGGCAGAAGAATCAGCAACATCTGCATCATCTTGAGCATGATGTAGGTTTGTTCCATGGTCATTAACATAATACGCCCAACTCCGCCGAAATGACGGATGCGAGAAATCGTCACCGTCTTGCCGATACGGATAGTATAGTGAACCATCTTACCACGTTTTGGGAGAATTGCCCATGATTGCATGTCATATCGAGAAAACCTTTCTGGGCCGCCTGCCGCACGATGGCGACCTGCTGGAGGAGTTGACGAAATTCTGCGTGGAGCACGAAATTCATCTCGGCCGCGTCGAGGCGATCGGCGCGGTGAAGAAAGCCCGCCTGGGCTATTACCACCAGGACACGCGTAAGTATGCCTTTCACGAGATCGACGAACCCATGGAGATTCTGAATCTCGTGGGGAATATCTCCCTGAAGGACGATCAGCCGTTCGTACACGCCCACGTCACGCTGGCGAACCGGCACGGCCAGGCCTTCGGCGGACACCTCGCGCCGGGAACGATCATTTTCGCGTGCGAAGCGATGGTCCAATCCCTCCGGGGACCCTCCCTCCACCGGAAACCGGACGAACCGACGGGCCTGCCGCTTTGGGAGATGCCGTAGCACGCGGAAACGGATTATCGCCGGGAGAGAAGCCACCACCGGATATTCCATTTTTTGAAGGAAAAAGATGGAATTGGGCTTGACGAATCTGTGTATTTTTGTTATACATATATATTGTATTGGTGTAATACAATTATGAAGATCAATACCCAATCCAAAATCCCGAAGCACCTTCAGACCGCCAACGTCCTGCGGCGTCGGATTCGTACCGGACGATACACCACCGGCGCGAAATTGCCCACGGTCCGCCGGCTCGGCGCGGAACTGGGCGTGAGTATCAACGTCGTTCAGCGGGCGCTGCGGGTGCTGGAGCAGGACGGCGTGGTCGAACCGCAACACGGCGTGGGTGTGCGGGTGCTTCCGGGCGATTCCGTGCGGCGGACGCCGTTAACGTTCGGATTGGTCTACCCCATTCCGACGTCCTCTCCGTTTGCCGGATCCATCCACCGGATCACCGAGGCCGCCATCGACGTGCGGCGAAATTACTGCATCATCAAAAGCAGCGACAACGAACCCGCGCAGGAACGCCTTCTCGTGGAGCAGTTCATCGCCAACGGCATCGAGGGATTGCTCCTTTGGCCTTGCGAGGGCGCCGAAAATGTCGCTTTTTATCGCGAGACGGCCGGGCGGATTCCCATGGTGTTCGTGGACCGCACCTTCGACGATGTTCCCGTACCGAGCGTGACGCTGGACAACGTCGCCGCGGGGCGGGACATCATCCTGCATCTGGCGGGGCGAGGCCATCGGAAAAACCTGATTCTCGAATGCCCGATGGAGATCAGTTCCTACCGCGACATGTACGCCGCGATGCGCCGAACCGTCCGGGACGTGCATTCCGAGGACCGGTTCGATTTCATCGAGTTACGGACGGATCATTTCCTTTCGAGGTATCCCGAAGACCCCTCCGGCGCGGTCGGGGAATACCGGGCGAAGCTGGGAAGCATTCTCGAAGGGCGATCCTACGAGGCGATGTTCTGCGCGCACGATGAATTCATCGATCACGTCTACGCCTGCACGGACCTGTCACGGCGATATCCCCTGACGGACATCGTCAGTCAGACCAACACCTTTCCCTCGCAGAGAAGCCTGGCGTTTTACGAATTGTCCGTGCGGGAATGGATCAGCGATTTCGAGGGAATGATCCGCCGGGCCGGCGACCTGCTTCACGACCGCGTCTTCCTGAAAAGCCGCGCCCAGGGGCGGGTGCACATCAAACCCACGAACATCGTGCGAACATCGGACGCGATGTTCAAGAAAGACGGAACCGAACGGCTTGCCTCCGCGGACGATCCGCGGTGAAACGATGGATATTTGCGCGAAAAGAATTGGATCAAAGGAGAAAGCTCATGAAGAAGACCATGGTTGTAAGTGTGCTGGCCTGCGTGCTCTTGACAGGACCCGCCCGGGCGGCGATATACGATTACACGGGAAATATGGACAACGGCAGTTGGACGTTGGAAAAAGTGGATGACTACTTCTGGGATCTCTGGTACGACGCGGGCATGTCCCAGACGGCCGATTATCAGCAGTTTCAAGCCGTCTACGAGGATCCGGACACCAGTTCCAATCGCGGGGCGTTTACCTGGGAAGCGCCGGCGGGGGAAGTGATTACCTCCGTGACGTTCCATTGGAACGGAAATTTCGGAAGCAGTTGGGATCCGGTGCTCTTCGAGTTCGACGGAATTGAAGCCCTGGCGGCGACAACGACTATCGCCTGGTCCGCCGAAGGCGCCACGAGCGGTTCGACGACCGTGAATTTCGACGCCGTCGACGATGTAACCAAAATCGGCCTGGGTTTCGCCAACCAGGTCGGCTATCAGTATTGGTACGTCCGTTTCAGCAACGCGCAAGTCACCACCGTTCCCGAACCGGCGACGATGAGCCTGCTGGCCGTCGGCGGGATTATGACTCTGCTTCGTCAACGGCGACGTCTATAATGGCATAGAGGAAATCCAGTCCAGGACGCGGCGGGAAAGGATTCCCGCCGCGCCACAATACGACGCGATAAACGAATATGATGAAACAAAATCAAAAATTCGGTTTCACCTTGATCGAACTTTTGGTCGTCATCGCCATCATCTCTTTATTGGTGTCGATTCTCGTGCCGAGTCTGCAAAAGGCCAAGGATCTCGCTAAACAGGCCGTCTGCACGACCCGGATGCGATCGTTCGGCCTGGCGGTGGCGCAGTATGCCGCGGAAAACAACGACTCCATGCCGTTAACGGGCGGCATACCCGAAGGCGGAGGTGATTGGTCGGCGCCGTATGATGATCCTCATAACTGGTTACGACTGCTCTGGCCTTATGTTCCCTCGGACGTGGATCCCGGCGGATATTGCAGTCTTCACCCACCCAGCGCCTGGTTGTGCCCGTTGGATGTACGGGTATTGGAATACAATGGTATGGAGGGAATCAACCGGGGGTCGTATGCGATGAATATCGCCCTGACCGGTTTCTACAGCCCGTCCTTCCGCCAGACACCGTATATGCTGGGAGACATTCCATCCATGTCGACCACGGTGTTGATTGGGGAACGGGACGGAGATTCCTGGGCCTGTCTGCCGGAATCGATTCAATGGGATCCGCCGGGATTTCGGCCTTATCCCCACCGGCATCAGAACGGCGACCTGTTCGTCTATCTCGACGCCCACGTGACCCTCGTTCCCAACCTTGACGTTCCAGGAGAGGGTTGGCCGACACGCGCGAATTACCGGGACGCGGATGAATATTTCGTCCAGGATCAATTCTGGTTTTAATCGTTTCCATTTCCGTGAGGCGGAGCGCTCGTCCGCCGTGTTATATCAATTGATAATCGCGAATGAACATGGTGGAGCAGGTTCCGATGGAATACCATAGGTAGGCTCCAACATGCGATATCTATGTGTGTCTGGTATTATTTTACTTTTATATGAGTTCGACATATTTTTCGCACATGAACTTTTTTGAGGAATGGTTGATCTATGCGCATATGACAATACCATAACGGCGATTTATTTCAAGAAATCCTGAAATATAAAATGAATGAGTACGTTGTACCTTCACGTGTCTGATATCGTTATTCATTACTTCCTTGGAGAACATGGAAATGACAAAATATATAATTATCTTTACTCTGCTGATTAGCGCATCCGCACTGTCGGCCGCGGAACCGGTTCGGATTCAGGACGGAAAATTCATGACGATCAAGGGCGGCCATCTGTCGTATGAAGACCGGCGGGTGCGGTTCTGGGGCGTGAACTTCTGCGCGGGCGTCAAACGCGAGGGAAAAGACCTGGACCTGTGCTTCGACCGCCTTGTCGATCTGGGCGTCAACGGCGTGCGGATCAACCTGTTCGGCCGCATTTTTTCCACCGGAGATCCCGAAGATAAAGTAACCTACAAAGTGCCCGAAACCGTCGTGGGCAGCAACTCGCACATGGACAAGCTGGACCGTTCGGTGTACCTCGCAAAACAGCGGAACATGTTCTTCTGGATGTCGTTCGAGAACGACGACTTCAAACCCGGCGACTACGACCTTTTGCCCGACGACGGAACGCGGGAGGTCTGGAACCAGGCCATCGAAAACAACTGCAAACCGGAATTCCTGGTGTTTGTCTATCCCCGCGCCGCGCAGGTGTTCATGCAGTTCGCGAAGAATCTGCTCGATCACGTGAACCCGTACACCCAGCGGCGCTGGGCGGACGAGGAAACCATCGCCCTGTGGGAAGTGTTCAACGAGAACCTGTTCGTGCGCGACTTCGCCTTCGGCGACCTGTGGAACCGACTCCCCGACGCCCTGCAGGCCGACCTGACGCGCCAGTGGAACGACTGGCTGACGAAACGATACAAGGACGACGCCGGCCTGAAACGCGCCTGGGGCGAACTTCCACCGGGCGAATCGCTGGTGAAGAAAAACGTCGCCTACGCGCCGCTGTACACCAAAGCGAAAAAAGTCGACGGCGCGGGATATCAGCCGTCGTTCGAGTACGGCGACGAGGGAAAAACCATCGCCAAGTACCCCTATCGCCGCGGCGAGGACGTGGTGCGGTTCGCGTGTTTCCTGTATCGCGACTTCCACCGCCGATTCGAGAAGTTCGTGCGGAAACTGGGCAAAGGCATCGCCGTCGTGCCCATCACGCCCACGGGCAGCTTCGAGCGGTGTTTCGCCCAGTACCACGCCGCCGATTGCGGCGATTTCTTCTCCACAGGCGTCTACGGCTTCGCGTTCCGGTCCTGGGCGATGGATGGAACCGAACCCTACTATCCCTACCAACCTCGCGTCAACGGGCATCCGCTGATGGGCCAGCCGGTGGATATCATGTATCCGGCCGGCAAGCCGTACCTGCTCTACGAGTGCAACGACTATCGGCCGAATCCCTACGGCGTGTCGTTCCCGCTGCGGATCGCCACGATGCTGATCCACCAGAACGCCGACGGCGCGTTCTGGTTCAATTGGGACGACGCGGGATACCTCGGCAACCTGAAAACGGACGAAGACTACGCTAACACCCGCCTGCCCATGCCGGACCTGAATTATCCCAACGCCTCGCTGATCCTCGCCAACGACGAGGCGTTCCTTTCGGCCGTCAAGGGCGCCGGGGCGATGTTCCTGGACGCGCGCCTCCCCGCCGCCCGGAAACCCAAAACCGTCGTCATCGGGAAAGATCTGCTGTTCAACCTTTCCCAACCCGTCATGGGCGACCTGGAATGGCGGCTCCGCCGAGCCGCCTGGCGGAAGGGAATCCGGCTGAAATTCGACCCGTCCCGGTTCAGCAAATTCCCCCCCGACGTCGAGGAAGGCAACAAGATCCGCCAGGGACCTTACACGATATTTGACTGGGCGAACCATCGCGGTTCGATCACCGTCGACGCCCCCAC